>JAUWYR010000010.1 GCA_030615745.1 Candidatus Zixiibacteriota bacterium
CTGGACACTCTTTATACTGAAGATGAATGGTTCAGCCCAATAGATTACTCGGATGGCAAATTGCTCTGCAACAGATGGTTTTCTTGGTCAGAGAGTCAGTTGTTTGTTTTTGAACCGGAGACTAAAAAAAGCTGGAACCTAACTGATAAAGGTCTTTTTTATGGAGGAAGATTTACACTGGATGGTAAAGTGGTCACCTTAACTTCAGCCTTTTCAAAAGAGAATGAATTCACAAAATTTGCTACTGTTAATCTGAATAAGCCTAAAAAGCTGAAACTTTTATATGACCCAAAAATGGAGACCGATGATTATTATCTTGTTAAAAAGGCTGAGACTGTGGTTGCTTTGCTTAACAGGGATGGATATTCTCAATTAGTAGCATTTGATTTAAATGGTAACCCGGTCGATTGTCCTCAACTTGATATTGGGGTGGTAAGGAGCATTTCGGGTAATGACTATGGGGACTTAGTTTTAGATTTCTCCTCTCCTAAAACTTCTCCTAACTGTTTTAAGTTTCGCTTAGGAGACGAGAGTATTGAAAAGGTTGCAGATGTTGCTACCTTTGGATTCGATTTTTCCAATGTTAACGTTGAGGTAATTCATTATAAATCCTCAGATGGAGTTGAGATCCCTGCACTTTTATATACTCCTCTGGATGCGAAAAAAGATGGTTCTAATCCAGCCATAGTGGTTTATCATGGTGGTCCACTCCGTCAGTCCAGACCCTATTTTCAAAGAAACATAGCCTTTGCTTTAAGTCGTGGTATAGTCCTTTTATTTCCCAATGTGAGAGGCTCCACCGGTTACGGTCCTTCCTGGGAGCGTGCTGATAATCTTGAGGGAAGGGAACAGTCTTTAGTCGATTGCGAGAAGGCATTAGATTTCCTTTTTGATAATGGTTGGTCTAATCCAGAAAAAACAGCTATCTGGGGTGCTTCCTATGGTGGGTATGTTGTCGATTATTTAAGTGTAAAGGTTCCCGATAAGTTTGCATGTGCAGTTTCTGATGCAGGGTTCTCGGATATAGACCACACCAATACCCACGCTGATGTTACCTTTCAGAAGGGCTGGGAAAGGGAGATGGGTCCTACAGGAAGCGAGCTTACCCGTAAACTTTCTCCGATATGGTACGCAGAAAATGTCAAGAAGCCTATTCTCGTAACTGCTGGATTTTACGACCGCAGGGTTCCGGGCAGTGATCCTCGAAGATTCGGTTGGGTTCTTAACAAACTGGGGAAGGATGTGCTCTATTATGAGGAGACCGAGGCAGGACACGGTGCGGCTAAAAAGAGTCAATCGATAAAAGAGTACGCACGGATGTATGTTTTTATGCTTGAGCATATCGCTGATTAGATATATAAAAATTTAAGATGAAAAGAGGCTTTCGAGATATTTCGGAAGCCTCTTTTTGGTTTGATTAAGAAGAAAATCTTACCATAGAAAAAAAGATTTAGATTTCTTTTTGGGGATTTGATTTTTGAGGGATGGAGGTGAAGTAATCTTTTGTCTTGTTCTATTTATCCCCAACTTTGAATTCTTTGTTTAAAGCTTCGAGGACTTTTGAGGCATCTGCCTCTGCAATCATACAGGTAAGAGAAGTTCCTGAGGAGGAAACCGCATGCACGTTGATTTTGTTAGCGGATAAGACCTCAAAAAGACGTTTGCCGATTCCAGAGGTGAAGGCTAAGTCTGGACTTTCAAGACAGATCAATGCCACGTTGAAATCGGTGGATAGGCTGTATGCGCCTATGTCGTGCTGGACCTTTTTCAGTGTAACGATGGCTGGCTCAAGGTCTTTTTTACTCACAGATAGGGTGATGTTCGATTTTCCTTCGGTTAAAGGGGTGGAGGAGACTAAAAAGACGTTTATCCCCCGAGTCCACAAACTTCCAAAGACCTGAGCCCCGATTCCCGGGCGATCCGGCACCTGATTTAATGTGATCGCAGCTATCTCAGTATTAGCGGTTATCTGAAACATCGGTATAATATCCTCCTGCAGAAGTGTTATAAACTGTTTTAAAAACCTTTTGAAGCTAACTATAGAATACAAAATTTTTCTTATAAGTCAACTGTTTTTGATCTGAACCTAAAGGTTTTTTGCTGGGCAAAGGTTTATCCATTTCCCAGCTTTAAAAGAACGATTGACCTACTTTTTGCTAAAAGGAGTGCAATCCATATGGATTGCACTCCTTTTTTGGTTGCTAACAGTGGTGATTCAAGTCTACCTCGGGTTGGAGTATTGTATATAATTTTATGTTGTCTGTTGGTCTTAAGACCAACAGAAAGCAAAAAAAGTGTTAATTCACTTTCAAAAGCTCTTGACAAAAGTCGACAAATTTTTAATAATATGCTTCAATTGTGTTCCTTGGTACTTTTAGAGAGGTTTGAATTTTTTTTGAGAAATTGGCTTTTAGATTTCAACTGGAGTGCCCACTGTAGACAAAGGCAAAGAGAAATATCCGCATTTTGCATAGGCTTATAAGTAAAGCTAAAGCTTTACAATCCAGTAATTCTAACCTCTGCATTTGATTTTTTCAGAAGTCTCTTAAATGAAAGGAGTAAACGATGGATTTGACTTACTCGGGTATTTCCAAGCCAACAAACGAACCTGTTTTTTCTTATCCTGAAGGGTCGGAGCAGAGGGAGAAGTTAAATCAGGCTATAAAAAAGTTCACTCAACAAAAAGAGCCTAAGATTCTTTTCCCTATAATCGATGGCAAGGAGGTTACAACTGGAAATTTAGCTGAGACAAGACGTCCCGGAGATTGGTCTTCTGTTTTGGCAAAACATCACCTTTGTTCTGAGGAGCAAATAAATTTGGCTATCGATTCTGCATTGAGGGCAAAAAAAACCTGGTCCTCCCTTTCACCATTTGAAAGGGCTCAGATTTTCTGGAGGGCTGGGGAGGTGATGAGAAAAAGAAGATATGAATTAGTTGCAGGTGCGATGTTAGAGGTGGACAAGATTGCTTTTGAGGCGGATGGTGATCTGGCTGAGCTTATTGACTTTTTTGATTTTAATCCGTATTGGGCTTTAACAAAGATATATCCTGAACAGCCAGATTCAGTAAAGGGTGAAACCAATACCTGCGTTTGGAGACCTTTAAAGGGTTTTGTCGCGGCGATAACTCCCTGGAATTTTCCTTTGGCAATTGGTGGTAACCTTCCCACCTCACCTGCTATAATGGGTAATGTTGTGGTCTGGAAGCCATCATCTGATTCTGTTTTGACTGCATCTTTGATTATGGATTGTCTTTTAGAGGCGGGTCTCCCCTCAGGGGTTATCAATCTAGTATTTGGTCGAGGCAGTGTTATGGGTAAAGGTTTGATAGGTGACGAGAGATTGGGCGGTATTCATTTTACAGGCTCTTTGGAGGTCGGGAGATGGCTAGCTGAAAAGGTTGGTGCTAATACTTCAAGAGGTTTTCCTCGAATAGTTGCGGAGTGTGGTGGAAAGGATTTCATCTTCGCACATGAATCTGCAAATCTTGAAGCTTTAGCCTGGGGAATTGTGGCTGGTGGATATGGTTATCAGGGTCAGAAATGCAGTGCAGCATCAAGAATATATGTTCCCCAAAAGATATGGCAAAAGTTAAAAAAGCTTTTAGTGGAGAGGTTATCTAAGCTCAAAGTTGGAGATGTTACTGACCCTGAGGTTGTGATGGGCGCAGTGATTAATAAAGCTTCCTGGGAAAGTATCAAAGGATATATTGACAAAGCTATTGGTGACCCTGATTGTGAGATAGTTTTCGGTGGAAAGTGCTGGAATGAGCCAGGTTGGTTTGTTGAGCCGACTTTGATTTTGACCAAAAATCCGAGACATAAACTGATGACAGAGGAGATCTTCGGACCGGTGGTAACAGTTTATCTTTTCGATGAGAATGATTATGATAAGGCTTTGTCTGAGGTGGTTGAGTCGACCAACTATGCTTTGACCGGCTCACTTTATTCCGAGGATTTGAGTTTCACTAACAAGGCAATTCCGATTTTAATGAATGGAGCTGGTAACCTCTACATAAATGATAAGCCAACCGGTGCTATTGTTTCCCGTCAGTGGTTTGGCGGTGATGGAAGCTCTGGAACAAATAATAAGGCTGGTAGCTTTTTGAATCTATTAGTCTGGACCAGCCCATCTGTTATCAAATGGGCAACCTATCCGAGGAAGGAGTAGAAAGGAGAGAGTTTATTTAAAAATTGTAAAATTTTATCAAGTATCTTTTACTTGTTAGAGCGGGGTACCCTTACCCTGCTCTTATAGGTCAAGGGTGAGGGCACCTTTGACTAACTCCTTGAATCTTGTGGATGCCTGCCCGGCCAGGGATAACATCCACAAGGAGCAACTAACAATAAACGGAAAACGGTTAACGGAAAACAGTAAACGGTTAACGGTAAACGGAAAACAGAAAACAGAATACCTTAAATCTTTATCTGCCTGCTGTTTACTGCCTGCTGAAACTTTTCTTTCTCAAATTCATTAACCAGCTCGGACAAGGGTTGAACCATTATCCAGTCAAGCTAAAGTCGTAGATCCCGTTTATGCGGGGCTTGACACTCCAGTTAAAATTTGGCTTGCTATGACCTATGAATTATTATATCATTAAAATCCTGTTGAAGAAATTTATGAAATTTTTGCTTTTAATCTGAAAGAATCGTAAATGAGCCTTTTTAATCTATCCAGACTTTTTAAAGAATATGATTACCGGCTGTGGATTTTAGCTTTTGGGTGGATGGTCTCGGCTATGGGATTTGCTATGATTATTCCTTTTATTAGCATCTATTTTTATCAGGAATTAAAAATTCCTATGAGTATTGTGGGTGCAGTATTTGGTATCGCCTCTTTAGGCAGGGCTTTGTTCGGTGTAATCGGAGGGGAGATTTCTGACCGATTGGGGAGAGTAAAGGTTATGGGTTATGCCCAGATTCTTCGAGGGATAGCTTTTCTTGTAGTCTCCTGGGTTATCTCAAAGGGTGGAGGATTTTTACCTATAGCTTTTTTAGTGGTTTTCAGTTCTCTTTTAGGAGGTTTTTTTCAGCCGGTAGCTCATGCTATGGTCGCAGATGTGGTCGGAAAGGAGAAAAGGGTTGAAGGGTTCAGTATAGTAAGAATTGGGGGGAACTTGGGCTGGGCTATTGGTCCTGCTATCGGGGGTTTTGTCTCTGCTGTGTCCTATTCGCTTCTTTTTCTTATTGCAGCTTTTTTCACTTTTATCTCCTCGTCTCTGATTCTATCTTTTATTAAAGAGACTCTTCGAAAAAATGAAGGTTTGACAAGATTCAAATTTAAAGACCTCCTGGAGATAAGAAAGGATAGGCTTTTTTTCATCTATTGCGGGATTACCCTGGTTTTATTTATTGTTGTTGCTCAACTGATAGCTACATTTTCGGTTTACTCTGTGGAATGGGTTGGAATCTCGAAAAATCAATTAGGGCTCCTTTATACTTTGAATGGACTTATTGTGGTTTTTTTTCAGTTTCCTATGTCCAAGCTTATTGGAAGATATAAATTGACCAGGGTTTTGTTTTTTGGTTCCTTAATTTATATGGTCGGATATTCATCTGTGGGTTTTGCTAATTCATTTTTTTGGCTTTTTTTGAGTATGGGGGTTATTACCTTAGCTGAGATTGTGGTTATGCCCGCTTCTATGGCAATTGTGGCTAATATGTCAAAAGAATCACACTATGGCAGATATATGGGGACTTTCGGACTATTTAATTCTTTTGCCTGGTCCTTAGGTCCTTTTATAGGAGGTGTTCTTTTGGATGTTTTAGCTGAAAACTCTGTGTTTATCTGGTCAGGAATATCGATTTTAGCGTTATTTTCATCTTTTGGATATAAATGGCTCGGAAGTAAGTTGCCCGAATCTTTTAACTTGCAATCCAAAGTTTGAATGTTTAAATTTTAAAAAAGGAGATTTTTATGTTTGATCAAGAAGTTTTATATTTTGAAACACCAGGACCACAGAACACTGATTTGACATTGGAGTTTGCAAAAAAGAGGGCTCAAAAATTGGGTATCAAGGATATAGTTGTTGCGAGCACAAAGGGTGATACCGGTATTAAGGCGGCGAAGTTGTTTTTAGGTTTTAACCTAATTGTTGTGTCTCATTCTACAGGATTTAAAGAGCCTAATTTACAAGAATTGAGTCAAAAGAATGAAGAACAGATAAAAAAAGAAGGGGGAAAGGTTTTAACCTGTTTGCATCCTTTTGGTGGAATAGGAAGAGCAATAAGAAAAAGGCTTGATACCTATCAGACAGATGAGATAATCGCATATACTCTTAGAACTTTTGGTGAAGGGACTAAGGTCGCAGTGGAAATCTGTATGATGGCTTGTGATGCGGGTCTTATCCCTTCTAAAAAAGATATTATTTCTATTGGCGGAACCAAATCAGGGGCTGATACTGCTTTGCTTTTAAAATCAGCAAATACTCAGAGCTTTTTTGAGCTCGAGATAAAAGAGATTATCTGTAAGCCGAGGGTTTGCAGATAATTTGAGGTTGTTGCCGAAATCAACAAATGTCACCCTGAACGAAGTGAAGGGTCTTTTATGTCGCAGGAAAAATGAGATTCTTCCCCCGCCAAAGGCGGGGTCAGAATGACACAATGGAGTTGAGCAACAGCCCCATTTAACACTTTTACTAAATTATTAAAAGAGATCTAAAAGAAAGTTGGAACCTTTCCAAAAGATGGTTGTAGAAAAATAAAAAACCTAAAGATAGGAGGTAGAGATGTTTAAAAAAACTTTGATTTTAAGTTTAATCCTTTTCTTTGTAACTGGTTTGGTTGTATCCCCTTCTGTTTTCTCTCAAGAATCTTATAAACAAGCAAAAAAAGGCTGGCTGGGTGTTTATATTGATAACGTTGAATGGGATATGGTAGAAGCTTTAGATTTGGAATCTGATGAAGGTGTCTTGATCTCTGAAGTGGTGGATGAAAGCCCTGCGAAAAAAGCTGGACTTCAAGCGGGTGATGTTGTTTTATCTTTCAACAAGAAAAAAGTTGAGGATGTGAGCCAGTTTATGAAATTGGTAGAGAAAACTAAGCCTGGACAAAGGGTAGAAATCAAAGTTATCCGAGATGGGGAAAAGAAAGTTATTTTTGTAAAGATAGGGAAAAGACCAAAAGAGGGTCTTCATTATTCAATTATTGAAAAGGAGAAGGGGATTAAACCATGGTTTTATAGTATGCGGATATCTTTTATGGGAAAAGTTGGTCTGAAGATGCAGGATTTAACTGAACAATTGGGTGAGTATTTCGGGGTGAAGGATGGAGAAGGTGCTTTGATAACTGATGTGGATGAGGATGGACCAGCACAAAAATCTGGACTTAAGGCAGGGGATGTCATAGTTAAAGTTGATGGAGAAAAGATTGAGGATACCGATGATGTCTGGGATATCTTATCTGAGAAAGAGGAAGGTGATAGGGTTAAAATCGAGGTTCTGAGAAGGCATAAGAAAAGGGTTTTTACTCTAAAAATAGAGGAGGATGAGGAGTGGTTTTCTAAGTTTTTCCCTGAAGTCCCCAAAGTTGTGGTTCCCGAAGTTCCCAGAGTTGTTGTTCCTGAAAAGAAGAAATTGAGAGTTCAGTTAAAAGAGGAATTTAAAGAAGAAGCACTGCGAAAAAAAATGGAGAGTCTGAAAAGAGAATTAGATCAATTTTGGGAAAAAGACTTACGCAAAGAGATGGAGAAATTGAAAAGGGAATTAAATGAGTTAAAAGAGGAGCTTGAAGAGCTGAAGAAGGAGATTTATTAGTTTTTGGGCGGAGAAAAACTCCGCCCCTACGTGTTTTTATTGAGGCACTGTTGGTCAAGGGTACCTTACCCTTGACCGTTTTGCATCGGGGTAGGGTACCCCGATGGAACAAGGGAGGTGATAAGGTAGCCCGATGGAACAAGGAAAAAGGTGTCAGGACTTCCACCGAAGGTGGATCCGCCTTTGGCGGAGAGGTCCCGACACAACACAAGTTATTTTAAGCGATCTTTTATTTTTTGATAGTTATCTGCAAAGAAAGGTAGGTTTTCTACTTTAGGGTCAAAAGCTCTTATCTGATTTTCCACTTTTTTTATTCTCTGATCTGTTGGAGGATGAGAGGCTAAAAGTTTTTCGAAAAATTTAGGGTCGCTTTTGGATAATTTTTTAAGTTTTTCAAGAAGCTGAACCATTCCCTCGGGGTTATATCCAGAGTTGGTCATATAATATGTTCCGAATTCATCCGCCTCGAATTCATTTTCTCTACTATATCCCTGAAGGAGAATTGCCACCCCTGCGCTTATTGCATTTTGGGTTAACTGGCTTGATTCACCTAAGGCTATAGATAAAAGAATCTGAAATCCTAATACCTTTTGAAGCCTTTTTATTCCATGTCTTGCCACAATATGAGAAATCTCATGGGCTATAACTCCTGCAAGCTGTGCCTCGTTGTCCATTATATTCAAAAGCCCGGTATATATGTAAATGAATCCTCCTGGACAGGCGAAGGCGTTGACTATGGGGGTGTCTATGACTGAAAAATGATATTTCAGATCGGGTCGGTCTGATATTTTTGCTATTTTTTGACCGACCTGATTAACATAGCTATTTAGAATTTCGTCTTTTGAGATCGGATTTGTGCTATCAATCTCTTGTGCGAACTCTTTGCCAAGGGATACCTCCTGTTTGGTTGAGATCAAAATCAGGCTCTTTTTTCCACCAGGACCGGTGGTGGCACAAAATAAGAGTAAGAGAGTTGAGAGAAGAGATATGAGGATAATTATTTTTGGTCTATGCATTTTCTTTAAAACCTTTAAATAGTTGCGTCAGGAGCTTTAAAATGGTGTCAGGACTTCCACCGAAGGTGGATCCGCCTTTGGCGGAGAGGTCCTGACATAACACAAAGAAACTTCGTTTGTTATTCAATTTCGCAGAGGGATAAACCCTCTGCTACGCGTAGTAGCCGCAACCTTCAGGTTGCGTAAGTGATTTATCGCCCCGCTAAGCGGGGCGGCTACCACTAATGATCAATAGTGCCATTCCAATTAAATAATGTAAATTGTTCAGTAGGGGAGGGGCTCGTCCCCTCCCAGCCACCGGTGGGAGACCACAAGGGTCTTCCCTACATATTAGGTTTATTTTTTATCCTTTGATTTTTCTTCGACTCCGAACTCTTTTGATTTTTTTGCTAACTCTTTTAATTTTTTTTCGACTAAGAAGTCCACAGTCCCCTGTTCAAATGTCCCGTCTTTTTTTCTTTTCCCTGCTTTTACTCCTGTTAGAATCTGAATTCCTTCATCTATTGTCTTTATTGGGTAGATATGAAATTTCTTATTATTTACTGCTTCTGTAACCTCTTTTTTCAACATCAGGTCTTCAACATTTTGATGAGGGATTATAACTCCCTGGGTCCCGGTCAGCCCTTTCAACTTACATACCTCGAAAAAGCCCTCGATTTTCTCATTTACCCCACCTATTGGCTGAATCTCCCCTTTTTGATTTACAGAGCCTGTTACCGCTATGTCCTGACGAATGGGTAGCTCTGCTAAGCTTGAAAGGATGGCATAGACCTCTGTGGAGGAGGCGGAATCTCCATCCACTCCAGTATAGGATTGCTCAAAACAGATGCTTGCGTTCATAACCAAAGGTTTATCCTGTCCGTATTTGCCATTTAAATATCCGGATAGAATCAAAACACCTTTATTATGTGTCCTCCCGGATAGCTCAGCCTCTTTCTCGATATTTATCACCCCAGCTTTTCCAACTGAGGTCTGAGCTGTGATACGGGTGGGCTTTCCGAATATGTAGTCTCCAAGATCGAGAATGGAGAGTCCATTTATCTGTCCCACCACCTCACCCTTTGTGTCGATCATTATAGTTCCCTGATCGATCAGCTCCTGGATTTTATCCTCAACCAGACTCACTCTTCTTATCCATTCCTCTATGGCTTTGTCCACATGCTCTTTTTTCGCAAATTTGCTTTTATCCTTATCTGCCCAATAGCTTGCTTCTCTTATCAGGTCAGCGATGTGGGTAAACCTGGCGGAGAGCTTGTTTTTCCGTCCAGCTAATCTGACCCCGAACTCGATCACTCCACCGATTCCAGAGGCGTCGAAGGGCAAAAGCTTTTCATCATCTGTTATCTTTTTGACAAATGAAGCATATTCGTTGATATATTTTTCATCCTTTGGCAGAACTGAATCAAAATCCGCCTTTATCTTAAAAATCTTTTTAAAGTCCTCATCCCTTAAGTATAAAAGGCGGTAGATGGAATCATCTCCGATCATAACGACCTTAACATCGATTTGCACAGGCTCCGGCTTGATAGCAGATGTGGCAAGAAGATAGAAGGGATCATAGGCTTGGATTTCAACTATAGAGTTTCTCAAAGTTCGTTTCAAAGCCTGCCATACCCCTGGCTCCACTAAAGCATCTAAGGCATTGAAGACCAGATACCCCCCATTTGCCTGTAAGATTGAGCCTGCGCTAATTTTGGTGAAATCCGTTTTCCATACTCCTCCTCTGGATAAGGTTCTTTCAACTGTTCCGAAGAGGTTCTTATAGGTTGGGTTGGTCTCGATGATCACCGGGGGACCTTTGGTCTCGGAATTGTCCACAACTACATTGACCTGATACTCTAAGAATTGTTCCTCCGGCTCTCCAAATGGTAAACTTAGAATAGGAGGCTCCGGCTGAGCTTTTTTTTGTTTGAATTTATCGAACTCTGTTATCAGGTTTTCAGAAACTTCATCCAAATAGGAATTCACCTTTTCGTTTTTGTATTTGTTTTTTATATCGTTAATAATGTCTGTTATCATAGGAAGGATAGTCTCCTTATCCATAGCTGAAAGTGCTTCCTGAGTCTTTTTAGCAATGTTTCTTGACTTTTTGAATGCACCCTCCATCTCAGATATTAAAGCCTTATGTTTTTCAACTAAGGTCTTATACTCCTGTTCGGAGAATTTTTTCTGTTCAACGATCTTTTCAAGCTTGGAGAGATCTATGGGCTTATTATCTACTAAAGGTTGGACATCAGGTCTTACAAAAGTTCCTACCCGAACCTGCACCAAAGCGAAATTTTGTTCCTTTATCTTACTTTCGAACTCCTTAATTATCTCCTTCTGTTGATTATCAAAGCTTTGGATCAGCTCTTTTCTTCGTTGTTGATAATCCTCTGACTCAAATACTTTTGGTATGTTACTCTTCAAAGAGTCTATTAAATTCTCCATGTCTTTCTTGAAGCTTTTTCCTTTTCCTGCAGGAAGTGAGATCATCTTGGGCCGGTCTGAGTTTTTGAAGTTGTTGACGTAGAGGATGTCATCAGGTGACTTCTCTTTTTTCTCGAGCTGTTCTAAAAGGTGTTTTATTGTAGTAGTTCTTCCAGTCCCTACCAGACCAACAACAAATATGTTATAACCCTTGCTTTTCATCTCCAGCCCTAATCTTATGGCATCGGTTGCCCTTTTCTGGCCAATGATCTCAGTGCAGGGAGGGATATCATCTGTTGATTTTATTTTCAGAAGCGAGGGCTCACATCTCCATCTTAGCTTTTCTGGGGGAACCTCTGAAAAATTACTCTCTTTTTTGTTTAACATTTTGAACCTCCTTAAAAATTAACTTTTAGCTCGTTAAGAGCCTTCAGATATTCTATTTTTAGACATATATGGCAAAGGAACAGATGAACGAATGTGTAGGTCCCTTTGGGGAAAGGGGATGGTTATGTTATTCTTTCTGAAGGTGTCATCTATTTTTATGTTCAAATCACTTATAACATCGGGTCTTCGTTTTGGGTCAGGTATCCAGGCTAAAAGCTCAAAATTTAGTGAGGAGTTCCCGAACTCTTTGAACCAGACCTTGGGCTCAGGGGTTTTTAAGACCTCAGGGTGATTTTGTGCGACCTCTAAAAGTAGGCGAATCACCAGGTGGATATCCGAGCCATAAGCGACTCCTACCGGAACATGAAGTCTTATCTTGGGATCGCGGTGGGACCAGTTGATAACCCGAGAGGAGATGAACTCTGAATTGGGGACTATTATTGAGACGTTGTCTATTGTCCTTATATGGGTTGCCCTTAAACTTATGTTTTCGACGTCTCCCAAGACCTCCCCTACTGTGATCCGGTCCCCTATCTTTATGGGTCTTTCAAAAAGAATTATGAGTCCGGAGACAAAATTCGCCGCGATATTTTGGAGCCCAAATCCAATTCCTACGCTCAAAAGCCCGAATACTACAGCTAAGGAGGTGAGATTTAAACCTATGAACTGAACCCCTAATATTATGCCTAATCCGATTACCAAATAATGAAGTATTCTTAAGATGGCAAGCTGAATCCCCTCATCTAATTTATATTTGGGGAAGATTTTATTTTTTATAAGCTTTCTTAAACCTCTGGAGATGAAATAAAAAATTAAAAGGAATATTATCCCTACGATGATGGAGGTCAGACTTATCGGCTTCTGGTTGATATAGAAGAGTGGGTAGTCTATTATTTGCCCTATCTTTTTTAAGATCAGTCCTAAATTCTCCATACCCTTACCTCTTTTCTTACTTAACTCTATTTACTATAAATTATATGGTGAAAGAGGTCAAAAGTAAAGAAAATTTTGAAAAAGAAGAGTTGAAAAAATTCCAAAATCGCTACAATTTGAGTGGTGAAAAGGATAGGGAACGTGTTTAAGAAGGGAAAATTTTGATATGAGTCCTTTGTCTATATTTAAAAAGTTTTTATCAAAAGTTAAAAAGAAAGAGGTTTTGCCGGATGAATTAAAAGGGATGGGTCTTTCTTTTAACAAAAGCTCTAAGTTTTCAGGGTTTCCTACTTCTCCGGTTTCAAAAAGGGGTGATGATTTTTATTTTAATCAGATGGCTTTTCCTGCTGAAAGATACGACCATAGTTTCAGAATTAAATTGTATAGATTTTTAAGGGATAATATTCCGGTTTTAAATTCTGCTGTTTGGGTGTGGACCAGGTTCTGTTCCTCGCCGGGATATTTTGAGCTTAAGGGCTCAGATGACAAAAAACTTTTGGATTCGGCAAAAAAGGTGATAGATGATTTGGACCAAAGGATTTTTCGCCACTCATATCAGAAGTTCGGAGGTGTTGAGGCGATGCTTTTTCAGTTTTTCAGCTCCCTTTTCACAGATGGAGCGGTTTGCGGTGAGCTAACAGTTTCACCTAACAAAGAAGGGCTGGATAAGTTCTTTTTTATAGACCCTGCTACAATCAGGTTTAAGCTAAAAGATGGAATAGAATGGGAGATTTATCAAGAGCAAAATGGAGGGTTGGTTAAACTCAACCCCTTCTCAACTTTCTACTATGGACTGGATGTTGACCCTTCTGACCCAAAGGGTAAAAGCATATTCTCCTCTGTTCCTTTTGTAGTGAGAATCGAACAGAGGCTTTTGGAGGATATGCATAAGACAATGCACAATGCAGGTTATCATAGATTACATGTTAAAATCAAACCTCCGGAAAGATTCTCCTTTGAATCGGATAAGGCTTATCTTGAGAGGGCAAACAACTATTTTGAGGATACAGTTGAGATGATGAGAAAGATTGCGCCTGAGGATAATCCGGTAACGTGGAACGATGTGGAGATAACCTATATCGGTCCATCCGGACAACGTTCACAAGCAACCTCCTGGTATATAAATCATAAATCTCTGGTAGAAGATATTTGTGCAGGAGTTCATCTTGACCCCTTTATGTTAGGATATTCCTATGGTCCTCCTTACAATTGGGCTCAGATAAAATATGAACTTGTCTTAAGATTTGTGGTCTCAATTCAATCCCCAGCTAAAAAATTTTTGGAGTGGTTAAGGAATTTAGAACTTTCTCTCAAGGGTATTCCTTTAAGGTGTGTTCATCATTTTGATAACAGAAAGACTTTTGGTCTTTTGGAAAAATATCAGGCTGAGAAGATAAGATTGGAAAATACTCTGAAAAAGATTGAAGCTGGATTTATCACAAAAGAGCAGGGGAAAAGGGAGATTGAGAGTTTAGAATTGAGATTTGAGAAAGAGGGAGAAAGTAGGCAGTAGGCAGTATACAGTAAGCAGAGGAGATTTGAGAGTTGAGATTTGAGGAGAGTAGGCAGTAGGCAGATGAGAGAGTAGATTGTGGGTTTTATGCCTGATGAATGATCTTTGGTGTTGGGTCAGGAGACGTGGGATGCACTGAAAGTTAGAAAAGTATAAAGAGTTTAAGGGTTCAAAGGTTCAAGGGTTTAAAGGTTCAGAGGTTTGAGAGTTGAGATTTGTGGAGAGTAGGCAGTATGCAGTAAGCAGATGAGAGAGTAGATTGTGGGTTTTATGCCTGATGATTAATTTTTTGTATCGGGTCAGGGGACGTGGGATGCACTAAAAGTTAGAAAAGTATAAAGAGTTTAAAAGTTTAAAGGTTTAAGTGGTTCAAAGGTTAAAAGGTTCAAAGATTTAAAAGGTTCAAAGATTTGAGAGTTGAGATTTGAGAAAAGACTGTAAAGTGTTTCGTTTAGAAAGTGTTTGAAAATTGGCAAAAAAGAGTATCTGGAGAAGGTGTATATCTGATCCGATTTTGTTTGCAAAAGAGATTTTAGAGATAGAGCCTCATCCTGGTCAGGTGAGGTGGCTTTGTTATTCAATAAAACCTGAAAATGCTCTGCACACTGGAAACAGATGGGGAAAATCTCAAGTTCAGGCAATAAAAATCCTTCATCGCTGTTTTTTTAAAATCAGAAAATTAAAATACAACACAACTGATAAATATGAAGCTGTCAATGCATCAATAACTCTGGATCAGGCTAAAATAGTTTTTGAAAAAGTTATAAAACTTTTAAAAGGGAAAAGGGAAGCTGAGGCTTTAGTTAAAGATATTAAGTTCAGTCCATTTCCACATATCATCTTTGGAAATGACTCTGTTTTCTGGGCAAGATCTACTCAAAGAAGAGGGGAGTATCTTTTAGGTCATGATTATGACTATTTTAACTTCGATGAAGTAGCATTTGAGCCTCATCCTGAGTATGTTGTGGAGCAAGTTATAATGATGAGACTTGCTGATAGAGCGGGGATGCTCGATTATATCTCGACACCTAAGGGGAGAAACTGGTTTTACAAGAAATGTGAGTGGCTTAAAACTCATCCAAAATCAGGCTATGTTCAAAATGGTGATACTCGTGAAAATCCTTATATATCCAGAAAATATTTAGAAAGGAAGATAAAGACTTTATCTCCAAACAAGGTTGCACAGAACATCTATGGTGATTTCGTGGATGACCCTGACCAGGTGATTTTGGAAAAATATGTATCTGAGGCAACATCAAAATCTTGGGGTCTTTCACCTCCGGTATTGGGACACACGTATTGTCATGGTTGGGATTTAGCCAGGAAAAGGACATATACAGTTGGAATAACCTTAGATATTACTGAAATACCTTATCAGGTTGTAGCACTCCAACGTTTCCAACGTGAATGGAAGGATGTTTATTCAGCTATAAGAAAAAGGAAAAAAGAATATGAAGGACAGGTGATAATAGATTCAACTGGTTTAGGTGATGTGGTCTTAGCTGAGCTTTCTGATATTAAGCCTGTAGGTTTCAATTTCGGGGAAAGGGGAGGAAAGGCTAAATCTGAGTTGATCTCGAACCTGCAACAAGCACATGCTTTGGGTCAGATTGCTTATCCCTATATTGAACAGACCGATGCGGATGGAGAGGTATGGTCTTTGCAGGATGAGTTGAGGAATTTCTACTGGGATTCAAAAAAAGATTGTGATGCGGTGATGGCGTTGGGGTTGGCTTTGTGGCTTGTTAGAGGAAGGGTAGAAAAGCCGATTGTGGTTTTGCCGAGGATTGAAAGAGTATAAAAGTTTAAAGGTTCAAAGTTTAAAGGTTTAAGGGTTGAGGGTTGAGAAAGAGAAAGATAATAGGCAGTATACAGTATACAGTAGCAGTGGGCAGATAAAAGAAGAAATTCTTGACTCTGGAGTGTAAAGCCCCGCCTAAGGCGGGATCTTCGACTTCAGCTTTACTTTAAACGAGAAGCTCTCTATGATTTAAGTCGGTAATCCCTATATGGGCGTAAATTATTGAAAATTAATGCAACATTTCGCCCATATGGGCGGCTACCAATTCAGAGGATATCAAAGACTAAGGCACGGGTTGGGACAAGCTGTGCTACTAAAGATAAGAGCATAGAGAGTTGAGAGTTGAGAAAGAGGAAGCAGTAGGCGGTAAACAGTAGGCAGATAAAAGTAATGGAGGCTTTGCGAAGCATTCTTCGAATATCCTCGCTGAATAATCTTCTAAAATTGCTGGGCTGGGACCCCAGCACTATTATTGAACTAACGAGAAATTTTCGATAGTTTTTAAGATTAGGCGCAAAATAAAATGCCCCTCCGCCTTTGGCAGGAGGGGCTATCCCGATGGAGGGGTTGTTACTCCCTGGTGGTTAGGAGTCTTTTTAGTTGTTTCTGCATTTTAAATGCAGAAACAACACATCTCAATTAAAAATTCAAACTCAAATATAAATTCAAGGTTATCTTCTCCTGGTCATATAAACATAGAACCTTATATTTATGATTATCGAAAGTGGCTGAGGTTATCCCTAAAATATCTACAAATATGTCCCTTGCACTCCAGCCTTCCCGATAAGCATCCTCCCACTCTTTCAAAATACCTAAAGACAAAAGTATTGCTCCTGAAAGATATTTGTTGTAACTTTTTGATAAGATTTTTTGAGAAATATATATACCGGTGAAATGCTGCCATTTGTCCGGAGCTTTTATATCCCAGCGCTGGTCTGTATAAAACCAAGAGTCCCTGTGGGGAGGAAGCTGTTTGAATCTTCCATCTTTCGGATAGTTCCAGCTCAAGGCTTTGCCATAAGAGAAAAGTATTACTGAGATGAGAACCAAAACAATTATTTTGAACTTCATCTTCAACCCAAAGTTTGACTTTCTTTTTTAACATTTCCCCCTCACTTTTGAAATGTGATGTTTTCTACTTCTATTTTGAGCAAATAATATGCCCGGGTGATTTTAGGTGGTAGGTGTTAGGTAATGGGTTGTAGGGTAAGAGGATAAGAGATTTGAGAAAGGGATTTGAGGAAAAAGGACTGTGAAGAAGAATGCATAGGTTCAGTAGTCCTGTTCACGATAGATTTGAGAAATGAGATTTGAGAGTTGAGAAATGAGATTCGAGATTTGAGAAAGAGGGAAATAGTAGGCAGTAGACAGAAAACGGGAAACGGGAAACGGGAAACGGTAAACGGTAAACAGAAAACGGTAAACGGAAAACGGTAAACGGTAACCGGGTCTCTTTAATTGAGATAAGACTAAAAGAGGGGCAACCCCGCCCGAAGGCGGGGTTGTAGGGGAGCATTGTAAAACCGGGGGATTTTTTAGGAAAAGCTTTTTATGGCTTTTCCTACAGAAAGAAGCAAGTTATGACACCTTTCCCCTATGGCGTGGTCAAATGTTAATAGGACAAATAATGTCACGATTATGATAATTAATACAAAGATTAAATTTTTTGAAATCTGATTTTTCATTTTTTACATCACTTTTTTCGTTAGAAATTTTTATCTAACTTTTTTTAGTGCAACTTTTGTGCCAACATAGTATTTTTTAATTTATTCAAAATCATATACTTAAAACTCTCCTTTTTTTGTCACAAATGAATTTTTGCAATTTTTTGCACAATTTTTTTAAAACTCAAAATCACTACATAAAAGATGGTGAAAAGGATAGGGGGAGGGGAAGTGAAGAGTGGAGTGATTTGAGAGTTGAGATTTGAGAAAAGTAGCCAGTAGGCAGTAAGCAGTAGGCAGATAAGAGATTTGAGATTTGAGGAAGAAAAGAAAAGTAAACAGTAGGCAGTAGGCAGATAAGAGAGTTGAGAGAAGTAAGCAATAGGCAGTGGGCAGACAAGAGAGTTGAGATTTGAGATAAAGAGAAGATTAATGCTTTAGGTGAAAAAATATGGTTTTAAAGGTTGACTTTAAAAAGTTAAATTAGAAGAGGGTAAGGGGTTAAATGTTAGAGGAATTGTTGGGAAATTTAGAGGGGAGATTGACTGAAAAGCAAGAGGTGGTTTCTGATGATTTGGTTTTTTTGATAAACTCGAAAATTAAACCCTTGGTGTCTGTTAAAAAAGACCAGATTTTCATCCGTGCGATGTTTTTGGTATCGGATGAGGTTAATACCTATGGAGGATGTTTTCCTTCAGATGAACATAAAGGATTAGCTTCTCTTCTTGTTGACTCTCCGGTCCTTGTCGGTCATAAAAAAGATAAGCTTCCAATAGCGAGGAATTTTAAAGCTGAATCGGTTAAAAAGGATGGGCATAACTGGATAAAGGTGTGGTTTTACTGGTTAACATCTTCTGAGGGAGCTTTTTCTTTGAAGGAAAACATTGACCATGGAATCTACAAGGAGTGTTCATTAGGTTTTTTGTTTGAATTTCCTGAGTGCTCAGTGTGCGGTCAGGATATGAGATATTGTGAGCACATTCCTTTTAAAACCTACCAAAAAGATGGGGGTTTTGTTCAGGCATTTTTTAACTACAGAAAAATAAATAAGGTTCTGGAGACCTCTTTGGTCTATCGAGGTGCTGTGCCTAATACCTCGATGACCAATGAGTTTATCTATCAAAAACATCAGTGCAAAGATGATTTATGTAAGTTGAAAAGATTATACCGGGAGGTGGTGGAGGGGTCTTTAAAAAGGATGGGACTAAAAGATCAAGTTGAGCTGGCTGGGAGTATAAAGGATAAAGGATACTCAGACCATCATATCGATATGGTCTGTAAACCAGAGCTAAAAGATAAGATATTATCTTTTTTGCCAGCCAGCTACAAAGATAAAATACACTTTGTCGAGGAGACTTCTAAAGAAGAAAAAAATATAATCCCTTTAAATTTTGTTCCTCCTACAAATCCTGAGAAAAAAGAAAAAAGTTCAAATGAGTTTTTCTATCTCGATGATTTAAAACTTTTATCTGGCGAGTTTATAGTTGAGCCAAAATATGATGGAGTGAGATTACAGCTCCATAAAAAAGAAGATAAATTTGAGATTTTTACCGGTGATGGAAAATCTGTAAAGGATAAATTTCCAAATTTGACAAAGCATTTTTTAAAATCTCCTCACACTTCTTTTATCCTCGATGGTGAGATGGTTAAATACAGAGGAAAGACAAGGCTTTCTTATAAGGATGTGTCAGAATATATTTTAAATAAAGATTTTCTTTTTGATTCACATTTCAGATATAAGGTTTTCGATATTTTGTATTTAGATGGAAAGGATTTAACTTCAAGTCCATTAAGTGAAAGAAAAGAGATTTTACAAAAAAGTTTTGAAGAGAGCCAATTTTTAAATATAGTGAAATTTGAGAAAGTATCTGAAGATAAAATCACAGATGTTATAGAGAAAGTCTCCACTTCTGAAGGGGCGATAATAAAAGCTTCAACTTCTGGATATTTTGACTCAAAAGATTGGTTCAAATGGAAAAAAGATTTCCAACTCGATGTTCTGGTTACCAAGGTTATAAAGAACAAGGGTAGCACATTTAATTACCTCTGTGCAGTGGGATCAAGAGAGGTTCCTTTTGTTTTAGGCACCACATATTCGACAAATATTCAAGCAGATGCCGGTGAAATCTTAAGAGTCCAGATAGATTATTTGACCAAAACCAAGGATGGCTTTACCTGGTATGCTCCAAAGGTTTTGGATAAAAGGGAGGATAAAAAAGAGCCTGACCCCTTCTCTGTTTTGGAGAGGATGATTAAGAAAAAAGAAAGAGATTTGAGATTTGAGAAAGAGAAAAAAGAGCGGTTTGTTCTTCAACTTCATTTTTGGGGAAAATCAAGACATCATAATCTGAGGTTTGAGAAGGGAAATAGCTTAATTGGGCTGACTCTGTTTAAACTAAATTTAGCTGACCTAAAAAATGGGAGAAGGTTTTTGTGTGAATGGAAGGATTGCCAGGATTTGAAATGGCTCGATTTCGAAGGTGAGATTCCTCCTGAAGAGGACTCTGAGGGAAAACCGAGCAAAAACAAGGTTTCCTATATGAAGATTCTGGATAAAGGGGAATATGAGATTTTAGAAGAAGACCCCGATTTTCTTAGCTTTAAAATTTCAGGAAAAATCTTAAATGGAGTCTATCTGGTGAGGAAAGTTAAGCTCAATGGAATTGATAGGTGGCTTTTCTGGAAAAAGAAAGAAGAGGTTAAAAATTAAAAAAGTTATGATTGGGAATAATAATAAATTCTTTTCAAAAGTTCATCTACTTCAGTTTCTTTTTGCCTTTTTTGTGACAGCTTTTGGAATCATAACCGCATACCATACTGCTATTTTTGGAATAAAATTAGACCTAACAAAAAAAGCTGAGTCTGAGATTGTAAATCAACTCGATAAAAAGCTTTCAAGAATTGAGATACATATAAATGAAAATCTTTTGACCAAAAACGATTTTTACCAATTCAAAGAGCAAATGGATAAAAGATTGACCAGAATAGAATATAAGCTAAAGATAAAAAAATAAAAATTTTAAGAGGTGAGATATGAAAGAGGTCGAGTTAGCGAATAAGTTAAAAGGATATGCAGAGATATTAGAAGATGAGAGCGTTGAGAAAATCGAGTTCGATTCTTTAAAAGACGCTCTTAAAAAAGCGGCTACAAACCTTGTCCAATTAGAAGGAACAAAAAAACTGTGTGAGAGGCTTCTTTGTGATTTCAAATCGGAGTTAAAAAGATTAGCCAATTTTTTATCCTTTGCCAAAAGTGATAGCTCTACTTTAAACTTGGTTGAAAACCTTTTAAGCTCAGAAAACTTGGATTTCGATGATTTAATTCTTTTAAGGAAAAAACTAAAAGCGGAGTTCGATAGCGCGTTTCCTTCAAGGCCACTTTCGAGGGCGGTTGAGAAAATCGACGATCAAGGGAAAGATATTTTTGAATCCAAAATCGGGGAGTTCAGAGTAGGTGGTAGGTTATAGGTGATAGGTAGTAGGTATTAGGTGTGGGTTTGAAAACCCTAAGATGTTGTCTTCAAAGACAGGTTAAAATTTTAAAGTTTTAAAAAGATGAAAGGAGAAAATGATGGGAATAAGAGAGCAAGATTTAGAGGGATTGGGTGCAGTCTATGCCAGCTTTGAGATCAAACAGACCGGTGGGGTTGATGATTTGAAGGATGAGGATATTGGAAAAGCGGTCAAGATTTCGGATGATAATCAGGTGTGTCTGTCCATCGATGGTTCTATGTTTTTGGGGAAATTAGTTGATCTTTCCTTGACCGATGCTGATTCCGGGAAAAGGGTGGCTACTGTTCAGATAAAAGGAGTGATGACCGTTCCAATAACCACCACCTATCCAGAAATTGGAGATCGGGTAGTTGGGGGTGCAGATGGAACTGTTAAGAAGGCTCCGGCTTTGACAGGTTATGACCCTGCTGGCGGAAATATTGCCAGGGGAACTGTGGTCTGTGTGAATGGGACTTCTGAGTGTACCCTTGTTATGTAACCCTTAAATTTATTGGAGAAAAAAATGACAGAGGATAGATTTTTCAATGAAAATTCACCTGAATTCCAAAGGCTTTTGGAGCTTGCCTCCAAAGAGAAGCCTATCTCAGGGACCATCGATCTGTCCAGGGCAAAAGAGATAAAAGTGACAAAGGACATGTATCTTGAGGCTCAGAAAAGGGGTATGACTTTATCTGAGCTTTTAGAGACTGGGGATTATGACCCTTCTTTTGTGGGGTCCCCTCTGGATGCTTTTGAGAAACAACTTCTACTTCATGGGATAAAGGTGAGTGGTAAAAATGCAGTCTCTGTGGAGCTTTTCTATCAAGGGGCTCCAGCTCTTCTTCCTGAGTTCATGATGAGAGAGATCAAAAAGGGACAGAGGATGAGACCTGAGTTGGAAAAAATTGTCTCAAGCTCCAACCAGATCTCAAACTCCAGATACACACCTTTCTATGTTGATGTTACCCCTACGGATAGAAAGCTCTCCTTGCGCCCAATAGGTGACCTTTCCCATATTCCAACAATCACTGTGGCTGAGCAAGTTCATACAATAACTGTGCCGGATTATGGAGTGACTCTCAAAACCTCTTACAAAGCCCTGAGGTCAAAAAGCACAGCCCAGTTTAAGGTTTTATTATGGTATATCGGGTTCAGATTGCAGGCGGATAAGATGGCTTTGGTTGTGGATACGATAATCAATGGAGATGGAAATCAGAATCCAGCAAAAGTTGTTAATACCGAGACATCAGGAACCCTTTCTTATTCGGACTTAGTTGGATTATATAACGAATTTTTTCCCTTTGAGATGAACACCATCCTATGCCATAAGGATAAGATCAACAAAATTTTGAATATGGATGAATTCAAAGATCCGATGGCTGGTTTTAAATTCCAAAAGACCGGTGAGCTTGTCTCTCCTTTGGGCTCAACTCTGATCCGATGCGATGATGTGCCATCTGACTTACTTTTAGGACTGGATAATCGGTTTGCTATTGAAGAGGTTGTCTCCTCTCCACTTATGGTGGAGTATGACAAAGTTATTGAGCAAAAGTTAGAGGAGGCGGTTATCTCTGAATCTGTGGCTTATGCTAAGGTGATAAAGGAAGCATCTCTGATTTTAGATTCAGTCTGGACTTAAATAACAGATAAAAGAAAATAAAAAGCGTGGTTCTGTTTTCTACAGAACCACGCTAAAGGAGAAAAAAAATGTCTAAGATTTTTGTGAAGTTTTCTGGTAGCTATGATTTTGTTCTTTTCGACCCTGAGCAAGGGATTTTGAGAAGAAAAGGTAAGGGTGAGCAACCTTCAATTGAGGTGAGAAGAACTTCTTTTGTTGAAGCCAGGATAAAGGAGGGGCTTTTGGTTGAAGCTCCTAAGAGAACTAAGGATAAATAAAAATGGAAAGACTTCTAGAGAAATCAAGCTCTTTTTATGGCACAGGGATTGGGCCACAGGCTAAGTTATTCAAAGTTTTATCAGGACAATACAAGAACAGAATCTTAGCCCTATATCCTAAGGATCCGGACACCTTGGTCTACTCTTGGGCTGACCCTCCTTATTTTAACTGGTCAGAGCCGGAAAATATTGCAACCGATTCTGCTGATTATCCCTGTTCTGGTCTTATGGATGAGGATGGGAATTTATATGTTGTTTATACTGTGAAGACCACTTTAGCTTTAGCTTTTGTGAAATTATCATTTTCCTCTGGGAGCTGGTCTTTGGGCACTGTTCATATAATCTGTAGTGTGGAGAAAAATTATTACCCGAGCATTACAAAAGATAGTTTGGGAAGACTATGGGTATCGTGGTCATACTATGACTCATCTTTATACAGATACTATGTTCACGTTAAAAACTCAGTTGACCATGGAGTTACCTGGGGTTTAGGTGAGACAGACCCGGGGACCTCTTTGACCAATGGAGAAACATCCTGTTTTTCACAACTAATTTTTCTATCACCTCATATATATTGCTTTTACTCAGATGGTGGAACAAAATTAGCTTACAGAAGGATCGAGCTTTCAGAAGGTTTCTGGGAATCTGAGAACCAGATATATTCTGGCTCAGATATTAATTCTAACTTTTGCGCTTGTGTGTCTAAGGATAGAAGGATCGGAGTTGTCTTTCCTGGAGTTTCATCTCTTTTATACAAAGAATATGACGGGAGCAGTTGGAGTGGGATCTTCACTGTGGAGTCTGTTTTGCCGGTGAGTCCAGCTTTGAGGTTTTTTGAGGAGGTCCCATATATATTCTATGGTAAAAATATCGGAGAAAAGCAAAATCAGATTTTTTTCACCTATTTTAAAAATGGGGTTTTTGTTCAACCTCTCCCTTTAGTTTGCGGTGCAAAGACATTTGATAAAGTCTTCTGCTATGATGAGTCTGCTTCTGAAAAACATCATGATAGAACCTCTGAGGCAGGTGATACAACCCCTGCTGATCTTTTTCATCCGGAATCTTTTGCCTTGATTAAAGATTCGGATGATTGTTTGTATTTAGGTTTGGATTGTAAGTTCAATCTGGTGAACATAATCTTATCCACACCTGGTGTGGGAGGAGAGGTGATCTGGCAATACTGGGATGGAGAAGATTGGATAAGCTTTGTTCCATACTCCGGTTCTTATAATTTTGATTCAGAGCATTTGATTGTGCTTTTATGGGAGGATTTATCATCTTGCCCATCTTTCTGGCAGAGGTGCAAAGTTTGTGAAGAGGATAAGTTCTGGATAAGAGTTAAAGTGAGCATAACTTATACAACTGCTCCTGTCGGAACCCAGATCACCGGTGTGCCTGAGGGAAAATATATAAATGTTATTTAAAAAAGCGCGTAGGCGTCAAAAGATTTGAGGAGGATATGGCATTCACCAATTTGGAAAAGGTTAAAAAGCATATAATAGAACATCATCTTGAATTTGACCTGGTAAGAAATCTTTCCTTTCAGTTTCAAGGTGATGATTATACAAAGCTCCCTCATGCTAATTTGAAAACTTACTCGGAGAAGGTGAAGGGAAAAGAGAGTTTTTCACCTTCAAAGGAAGAGGTGAGCTTTGAATCCGATGAATCCGCTTTTCTTTCCCATACCGAGCTGATACCAGATTCTGTGGTCGTGGCATCTGATTCATCACTTGGTGAGATCTATACCGAGAATGTTGATTATTCTGTTGATTATGATTTAGGCAAAATCAAAAGGATAGAATCTGGCTCTATTCCAGATGGTAAAACTGTTGTGGTATGGTATCTTTTTTACCGGGTCTATCAAAGGGATGCAGATTATAAAATAGATTATTCGAATGGTAAAATCAAAAGGCTTACATCCGGTGTTATAGAGGATGGTCAATGGGTTTTGTTGGATTATCAGATAGAATTTGGCTCTCTTTTAGATGAGGTTGTTGAAAATGCTATCTGCGAGGCACATGAGAGGGTTTTAAAATTCATCGACCCCTCATATCATAATTCCACAGATCAAGGATTGGTAACAGCTGAAACTTATCTTGTTGTTTCCATTGTTTGCAATATAAAAGCTTCAGAGGCTAAAAGTGGAAAGGTATTATCTGGTTCTCAGGCAGATTCTTTGTCAAAAGCCTGGGAGAGATTGGCAGATTCTTATAGAAGACAAGCTTATTTGATCTTAAGTGATTTCGCTAAAAAAATTGGAGGGCTTTTTTCACCCAAGGCGGTGAAGAGTAAAAATTAAGGAAGGGTTATGGCTAATTTGACCTTGGATTATCTCAGGGGGAGGAGGATGTGGTTGGTTCAAAATTTTGTGGTGTGGGGTGGTTGTTGTGGAGAGGACTTCTATTTTCTTTACACTCAGGTTGATTCACAAGAAAAAAGGATTGTTTTCAACTCAACTTTTTTAGGTGGAGAAACACAGGATATTAGTTTTTCTTCTCTTTATGATTTCAAGGGAAACCAACTACCGGCTACAATCAATCATCCTAAGGTAGTTGTCCTGTCAAAAAAAGAGTTGTTTTGTTTTGTCTTAGGTTCGGAGACAGACTCCAGTTTTAAAATCGCAAAGGAAAAAGGGTTAAAAGAAGATGGATTGGTGGATCTTCTAATTGTGGAGATGGGTTAAAGTTTATTTTTTTAAATTTTTAATTTAGTTCCGAAGGATTCATCGAAGATCAAGAGATAGAGTATGAAAGTAAAAAGAAAAAATCGAAGATCAAAAGAGAGAAAGCAAAAAGTAGTCTCTGAAGAAGACTTTTTAGAGAAGCTTTTAAAAAAACTTCTGAAAAAACTCAATAACAAAGATTACAAGCCAACAGTTTCTGATGCGATCAAGGCGATACAGCTGAAAGAGAAATTGAAAAAGACCTCTGAGGCAGAAAAGATTTTCTGGGAGTTGATTGAAAAGATAAGATTGGAGGAGTTGGGGAAAATTGAGAACTGAAAGAAATTTAAAGTTTAAAATGAAAAATTCAAAATTGAAAATTAAAAAATGAATGATAATAAAGTTCAAAAGTGCATATGCATCAAGAGATGGTGCTGGTGGATAAGTATAGGGCTTTTCTTTTTGCTTTTGTCTCTTGATCCATTCGGACTTATATGCTCAAAGGCACAGGCTGGTGTTATAAACTCCGCCCACGATGCTAATTGCTGTTCGGTCTGGGTATCGGGTGAAAATCCGACCTGGCTTGTCTCATTTGATAAATCTAAAGGTGGGGTGATAAGAACATTAAGACAGCCCTACGATGGTTCTAATATAGCTTCAACACATACTGATAATGGTGGTTGGGGTAACTGCGAAACCAACTTTCTAACTGGTGGTGCGGGTAGGTGGTATCACAATATAGAAGATGAGAGTCCTTCAGTCACGGTAGTTGAGAGCACAAGCACCCGGTTCAGGTTCTATTTAGAAGCGGATTTAATATATGATGTATATGATTCTGGTGATGTAAAAGATACTATTACTTGCTACTATAATCGGATAATTTATGATAGAACGATAGTTACAACGGGACAGAATCGAGCAGGTGGCTGGCGACCCCACGTTTTTGCCTGGCTTCAATCAGCTATTGAAGATAGCATAATCTTTGCAGATGATGACGAGATAGATATTGTGAATAATATAACGCATACTGGAAATAAGTCTTTACCTACTGGTCAGGATACAGTTCACGCACAAGAGTTTATTAGAGAGGGTGCAGGGGATACGACTTTTTTATGCATCAATTATAGAAATCTATATCCAGGTAATATAGATATGTATGTATCACACGATGAGGCAACAAGACGTGGTAGCGGACACGCAGCAGGTGAGGGGGCAGTTGCTGGAACTTACGAGCTTAAGTTCTTTTATGAATTTGGCACATTAAATCACGATGGGACAGATGCTCAGGATAGATTTGTGGATTATATGTTTCCTTCTCCCATAACTATGACTTATGGAACTGGTGGAACGTGGGTAGAGACAAGGGGTTGTTATCAAGTAATAGATGGTGGAGTCGATTCAGTTATCTTTACTTTTGTTAGGGACAGCTGGACAGACTCCACAGTTTACAATCCTGTAATAGAAGTTGCAAGCTGGGATGGTTTTATACCAGATACAATCTCAGTGGGTGGAGTTAAAAAAATCAAGGATACAGATTTTTACGCAGATACTGTGGATGCTAAGAATTTTCTAATAGTGCATTATTTGGGTGATATATCAGGTTCTGATACGGAGATTATAATTCCAATTAGGGCAGGGGTAGCAGAAGGAATAAATAAACTTTTAGTTAAAAGACAACAGAGGAAATAGCAATGAGATTTGAGAGCTGAGATTTGAGGAAAATTGATGCAAGAGACAAGAGATAAAATGAGGGAATGATATGAAAAAGATTATCTTTAGTTTGATTTTTATTCTTTTACTTTTCAGCACAGCTCAGGCGGACTTCTTTGGCACTTTTGGGACTGCTACTGAAGTGGATGATACCTGCAGACTTTATTTTGAAACTTTTGATACGCTCGGACATTCAGCTAATCCAGTTGGTGATTCTATTTATGTTTTAAGGTTTGTGCGGGGAACACTTGTAGATTCCACCTCTGCTTCAAAGTTAAGGGAATATTACTGGGGTATCACAAAGAAAGCCTACGATGGAACTAATCTTGGACAATATAGTGTGGTAGCTTACTGGCGACCCTGTGTAGGCAAGTGGTATAATGATGCTGGATATTATATTGTCGAACCCGAGACGGTTTCTTATGCGAGGGGAGATACTATTCAAAGAGATGCTTCTACTTTTGACAACACCTCTGATTATATTAAAATCTCAGAAGGCACAGGCACAGGGCAATTAGACCTATCTTCTGGAAAGGTGAAATTAGCGGGAATTACGCACACTGGAGCGACGATCCCAACGGTTACTTCGGTAACTAATAATGTTAATATAAATTCCAATGCAGATATAACAGACATAAAAAATCAGACTGATAAGCTCACTTTTGATGGGTCTAATAATATTTATTCCACACCACAGACCAATGTAACCGTCGGCACAAACAATGATAAGACAGGATATTCTTTGACTACTGATTATATAACTAAATCTGATTCGGGTTCAACTGGAGCTTCTTATCTCAGGACAAAATATGTAGAGGATAAAACAGGTTACACGGTCTCAACGGTTCAAGATAAAACAGGCTATGCCCTTACTTCAGATTATCATACCAAAGCGGATACAACAGGCGATACTTCTTACCTTCGGACAAAACAGGTTGATGACAAAACGGGTTATTCTTTAACCAGCGACTATCCACAAAAATCCGATTCTACATCTTTCCAGGCTAAAGGCTTTTTAACAAAGGGTGATACTACATCTTGTCAGGCAAAGGGTTTTTTAACTTTATCAGATCTACCAACAATGGCAGATATTTTCTGGCTGAAGGATACAACAGATTATAAAGATTCATCTGGAACTATGGGAGAGTATCTGGTGCACAAATCTGGTGGTGGAGCTACAGCACAGGAGATATGGGAATATCAGGGAGAGATTACCTTACAGGATACTATCCCGAAAGTTTATGCGGTGAATATAACTGCTGGAACTGACCCTGATAGCATAGCAAATCATGTTTGGAGTTGGTCTACAAGGACATTGACCACAGGATGTGGAACCGGGGCAAATCAGGTCAAAATAAAGGTATTGCAATCCTCAGATTCAGCAGAGATTGTTGGAGCACAGGTTCAAATACTCAATCTAACTCAGACCTCGACTTTGGGACTTTTGACCACCAATGCAGAAGGATGTGTGGTCTTTGCTCTGGATAATGATACTTTGTTAGTTAGAATATACAAGCCCGGATGGATGTTTACAGTTCCAGAAACCCTGAAAGTATCTGGTGATACAGATACAACGTATTACGGAGGACTTTTTGACCCTGGTTATCCTCCAGCTCCAGAGCTTTGTCGAGTCTATGGATGGGTTAAGGATATAAATGACTTACCTGTTTCCGGAGCGAAAGTTCAAGCTAAAATCGATGAGATACCTTTAAGGTATCAGAGCGTTTTAATCAGTCCCTATTATAAAAAGACCACGACTGATTCGGATGGATACTGGTATCTGGACCTTTTCCCAAATTCAATCTTAAACCCGGACACCACCTCTTATATAATAATTATCTATGGCTCAAGGGGGACAATACTAAATTTGAAGACCGAGGTTCCTTTTCAAGGATCCTGGGAGTTAAGTTTCTGATGTCGAAGATTAAGAGATTTTGTCGAAGATCAAAAGATTTGGAGATTGGATTTAAAATTAAAAGATTAGAAAAGGAGTTTGAAAGAGCAGACCCTCGGTTAAGGGCGATTTTGTTTGAGCTTGCTTTTTTGGCCAAAAGTCGTTTAAAAAAAAAGCTTTTAATAACCCATATAGAGAGAACTCAAAAAGAGCAAAATCTTTTACACCGGGAGAGAATAGCTCAGGGATTTTTTGTCTGGGTAAATGGTGAAAAATTCTATTCTGAGGATAGGAAAAAACCAACCCTATCCCCACATCAGTCAAAGTCTTGTAGAGCAGTTGATCTGAGAAACAGAGATTTCATAGATGAGGAGATATTTAAGATGAAAAAACATTTAGATTTCTGGTTTCCTTATGGTGGGGGGAGACCGACTTTTCTCTGTCATAAAAACTCAGATGAGCATATTCATCTGCAGGTGCCGGGTGAGATAGGTGGTAGGTTGTAGGTGTTAGGGAAAAAACTAACAACTAATAACTAATAACTAACAACTAAAAGATGGAGGTTAAGATGTTACATTCGATTCAATCCTGGCTTTTATCTGGACTGGGAAGCATTATTGTTTTTTTGGTAGCATGGCTTACCAAGGAGTATCTGTTGCCTTATCTTTCCACAGAAAGAAAAAGGAAGATGGCAAAGTATATTCTTTTGATTGCGGATGAGGTAACAGATTATTTTCTTCTAAAATGTCCTAAAAAGAGTTGGACAAAATGGATAGACCAGGCAGTTGATAAGATAATAGAGATAACCGGGGTTAACAGGGAAATTGCTTTAAGAGCTGCCCAGGCAGCTTTAGCAAGAAAGTCAAAGAGTAAAAAATAGAAGGTTCTTTCAGTTCCAAGATCACCTCCTAAATCCTCCCGCCTTTGGGTGGGAGGATTTTTTAGTAGTGTCTTAATTTGAGTTTTTTACCCAATTCTAAAAAGTGAATTTGTTCTCTTGACATAATTTAATTTTTGATTATACTGTAATTGAGCCGATAATAGAAAGTTTTCAAACAAGCTAAATTTTCGAATCGTTTTCTCTGTGAGGGATTTAAATAGTTGCAAAATTTGGTCGATATGAAGGAATAGAATGAGTGCGAGAGCCTAAATTTGATAAACGTGGCTATCTCAAACTGATTGGTTACGACGGGAAAACGTATTGCTTAATACGAAAAACGTGGGAAACAAAAACCAAACGTCCAGAAAGAGAATTTTTAAAATTAAATTTTGATAAAATCGAATTAACAATAACTTATCCCGAGGAGGTAAGGAGAAGCACTCAAAGAGCCTATTCAAAGATTCTTTACAGGAAGTTCTCTCGGATGACCATTAGGGAAGGCATTACTATTCCGTGGCAAGGCTATATTGCCGTAGTGATAGATGAAAAGCAGAATCGGATTCAAAGCATTTATCCTACCCGGAAAATAAAAAAGGGTAAAAAATTATGGCCGAAATGAAGATGAATATAAAATTTGATTACGATAAAGAAGCGGATGTCTTATATATTACTTTGGGCACTGGAGAGCCTTCTTATTGCGAAGAGATCGATGATATATTATTGGTAGAAAGGGGCTTTATTACCAATAACATTACTGGTTTTCGTGTTTTGGATGTTAAACATCACGGAATTAAAGCCGTGGAAATTAGGGTTTTCCGAGTGTTAAAACAAGAAAAACCTCCACTTTGGGTTCCTTATTTTGGTGCACTTAAAGAAAGGCTCGAATCAGAACAGTTAAAAAATATGATTTCTGCATAGTATTTTGATTAAGTTTCTCCCCTTAAAAGTTCCCCCTAACTCTATATATGACTTGCAATTCCTGAAGCCATAGCTGGTGTAATCCCAAGAGTTTGGTTTATTCACATAAAGTTATAATCAATAAAGTGCAGAGCAAGATGGAATCTCTTAGAGGAAACTGCCCACTTAAAAATCCTTAAGCCCGGCGGCGGTTTTCTGGATTCCACTCATTATTCACTTATTACTTTAGGTCCTGTCACATATTATGGAGTTTGGAGAGTTGAACTTTATACTGATGGGCTCGAATTCGAAAGATATTACATTGTTTTTAGGGCACGCGATGAGTTTATGGCCTGGGGTGAGTGTGTAACTCCAGCTTATTACACTCGAAGAGGAGATGCTGATTGCGATTACGATGTGGATTTAGGTGATGTGATCTATTTGGCAAATTATTTGTTAAAAGGAGGAGATTCTCCTTTATTTTTAGAATTAGGGGATGTGAATTGCAATGGTGGTATTGCCTTGGATGACGTGATCTATCTGGCTAATTATCTGCTTAAAGGCGGACCAGAGCCCTGTGCTGAGCCATAGGATTTAAGAATAAAACTGCTTAGAGTCCTATAACTCATTTTTATAAAAAGGGTTAGCTTCAAATTCATTTTTTCTAATAATTTTTATTTGCAAAAGAAGTTTGCAAAGTATGTGATTTTCTTTGCATCACGTTTTTTTACTTAAAGAAAAGCCCTTATCAGTTCTAAAAAATAACTAAATTTAGCGAAAAAAAATACTTGACAAGTTTTAAAGATTAACTATATTTAGATTAGAGAATTAGAGGGTTTTTTTAAACTTTAAGTTTATGGAGAGACAAGACTTAAAGTTATACTTTAAGTCGAAAAAAAGTTTGGCACAGGAGTTGCATAAGGATATAAATTGAAGAAAGGGATTTCTAAAAATGTGATGTTGTTGAGGAAAATGGGAGTGGTGTGTGCTGGCGAAAAACCCCAGCCACCCCGAAGGACTCGGGGCATCCCCCCTCCACCACTCCCACTTTTTTATTAGGTGGTAGGTGGTGGGTGGTAGGTGATAGGTCATAGGTGATAGTTCCCCGCCCTACCCCCTCCCAAAAAAAATTTAAATAAAATAAAAATCTTTATTATGAAAATATCCCCTCTTTTTTTAGAGTTTATTTTAGTGGGAATTTTCTTTTTCAATTCTTTTTATTATAACTAATGTAGAGTCGTCTTGCAATTTTTTATCTTTTTCAAAAGAGAAGACCGATTCTAAAATCTCCTCGGCTGACCTATCTTTATTTTTATAGACCACTTGGAAAAGATGTTGAATTCCAGAGTCGAGATTATCCAATCCTCTTCTCTCCAAAAGACCATCAGTATAAAGGAGAAGGCTATCACCCGGGTTAAGATATGCAAAGCCTCTTTTGAATTGCACTTCAGGAACTGCTCCGATCACAGTTCCACCCACATCGAGTTTTTCTATATTTTCTCTTAAGAAAAGAATTGGTGGAGGATGACCAGCATTGACATAAAACAAAGAGCCATCTTTTTCCAGCTCAGCCAAAAACAGTGAGGTGAAACCTTTGGTTCTGTTTCTGTATATTACTCGATTGAGATTTTCCAAAACATGGACAAGTTTCATCTGCTTCTCATACCCCACCCTGAGTCCCATAACCACATCTCTTGCAACAAGGGCAGCAGGAAGGTCATGCCCACTTGCGTCTCCGATAACAAGTCCCAAAAGATCGGGATCAAAACTGAAAAAATCGTAGAAATCTCCTCCTACCATCTTAGCAGGAAGGGTTTTTGCAGCAATTTGATAGTCTGAAAATTTCGGAACTTTTCTTGGAAGGAGACTTTTTTGGATTTTGGCTGCCTGGGTGAGATTTTCTTTCAAACTCTGTGAAGATATCCGGTCATTGAGTATGCTCCTGATAATATTAAGGCAGACCTCGATCTCCACCCGCTCCCAACCGGGGTTAAGCTCGAATATAAGTATCCAAAAAGTCTCCTCTCCTACATAGAATCCAGCTAAGGTTGTTTCTTTTTGAGTCCTTAAATCAGGGATGATTTGAACCTCAGGATTATCGTAGATATAGCTTCCATGCTGGAGTAAAAGCTTTATTGCTTCCTGATTAGAATCAAGTATAGGGTGGGAGGAGCTCTCTTTTTGAAATTTTAAATCTTTAACTAAAACAAATTGGTCCCCCTGCTCTTGGTAAAGTTTACCTCCACTGATATGGAGGTCTTTAACACAAGAACTAACTATCTCTTTCAACACAGAGGTCAAAAGTTTTGTCGGCTCCTCCCCTTTATCTATTTTCGAGAGGAGTGCATCCAACTCTCTGTAAAAAAGTTTAGGCTCTATCATAATTTAGCTCTTTCGTTCTCCTTTTAAAATTAATAGCTTTACTTATACTCTGCTTATACGGAAAAAGTTTAAGTAGATTGGATTTTTTATCAGTCTTTTGAAAAATCAACTTTAAGAGGGGAACTTGGGTGCAAGCCTTTCTGGCCAGACAGGTAGGTTTGTTTGTTTTTAAGGTAAAGCTGACGTATATTATCAACCTACATCGATGACAGAATTATCAAATCACATGGGTAACACTTTTTGCATGTCATTTTATCCCGCCAAAGGTGGGAGAGGTAGACATGCCACGGGATAATAAAGTCATAGTCGAACAGCCGCGTAGCGGAGGGTTTATCCCTCCGCGCAGAGCCATAAAGGCTCTGCTACGCGTGCTTTTACAAAGGTAATTTTAATGAAAAGTCTGTTTATCAAAAAATTACTGAGTTTTCTTTTTTCTTAAAGCGATAAAGACACAGATTCCGATGCCTCCGAAAAGTATTAGTGAGGTTAAGACGAGCATTATAACAGCAGAGGCTGGCATTTATTTTCCCCTCCTTTTCACCAACATAAGGATTATTCCAATTATAGGTAAAAGGATTATGACCAACCATCCACCTAAAAACTCTGCTAATCTCGGATAACCTTCATAAGAGGATATTATCCTATCTTTTAACTCCATTATGATTAAAAAAAGCAAAACTATTGGTGTTATAAATCTGATGAAGAAATCCCACCACTTTCCTATGGAGAACTCTGATAAAGAGTTTACATATTCTCTTATTTTACCACTTCCAAATACCCACCCTATGAGTATGCATTCACCCAAGCAGATTAAGGAAAGTCCGAATTTGTTAATGAAATTATCTACTATGTCCAGCCACAGAAGACCTGCACCAAATGTTAAGGGAATACCCAAAATCAATGCAATCGCTCCCACAGATAGGTTTGTGGTTAAATGTGAAAGCTTCCACTTATCCCTGACCCCGGCAGCAACAGCCTCAACCAAGGAAAAGGCTGAGTCTATACCTAAGGTCAGAAGCATCAGGAAAAACAGGACTCCAAAAAGTGGCTGCCAGAAAGGAAGATTAGATATGATATGAGGATAGGTTACAAAGGCTAAACCCGGACCCGCTGCAACCACATCAGCTACCGGTTTGCCCAAAAGATTTGCATAATAGCCCAATGCGCCAAAGATGGCAAAGCCTGCTAAAAAGGAGGTGGCGCAATTTGCCATGCTGATTATAAAAGCATTATTTACAATGTCCGATTTTCGGGGCAGAAAACTGGAGTAGGCTATCATTATCCCAAAGCCGACTGATAAGGAGAAGAAAACCTGGGTGTAAGCAGCTAACCACACCCCTGGTTTTAGCAGTTTGGCGAATTCGGGTTTTAGGTAAAAGATTAAACCATCAACTGCGCCTGGTAGGGTAACACCCCGGATGATGAAGACGATAATCAAAATCCAGGGAATGATAACAGTGGCATAGACAACCTTCCCCACAGTCTTCACCCCTTTCCAGACAGACAGGACGATGAAGATCCAACTGGTCAAAAGACCTAAAAAGATATATTTTTTAAAGCCACCCATCTCAAAAGGGCTTTGAGTCAAGCCGATAGTCTTTTCAAAAAATTTAGCTGTGTTTTCTCCCCAGGCTAAGGTAAAAGAATGAATGCCATAGTTGAAACAATAACTCATAATCACAGCATAATAACATACAATGAAAAATCCCACCAGGATAGCCATCCAGCCAAACCATTCGAATTTTTTGTTCACTTTATAAAAGGCTTCAGAAGCAGCTCCCTGCATCTTGTGTCCTAATCCGAACTCTAAGATCATGAGTGGAATCCCGGCAGTGAACAATGCCACTAACCAGGCGATTAAAAAAGCCCCTCCCCCATTGGCATAACAGATATAGGGAAATCTCCAGACGTTTCCCAAACCTATTGCAGAGCCAATAGAAGCTAAAACAAAAGAAGTTCTCGAACCCCACCGGTCACGAACTTCCATCCATACCTCCTGAGTTTTTTTCAGACTTAAAAGCCTGAGTTACAAATCAAGTAGTTGTTTTCGTTCTTTTCCAGCACTGGGTGAACAAATATCCTGAGAACAGAGGGGGAAAGCTTAAGGTTAAAAATAATATAAGCGCAACCCACCAGGGTGCCTTGCCTGTTAAAAAAGGTATTAAGATAAGGGCTAAAGCGATTCCACCTTCCAAAAGCAAAAGCATACCTCCCACAAGTTCAGATTTATATGCGATCAAAGTTGAAACCAAAAGAAAAATGCCTAAAAGCATTCCTCCTAACATTCCACTGAATTTTCCCCCCATGGTTAATGATAGAATCAAGCCAAATACAATCCAGAATAATCCTGCCCCAATCCCAAAAACTCTTGCGGTGTTTCTTTTTGTTTTTATATGGTTAGCCATATTATTTTTATTTTTCGGATGCAAGCTCAAGGATGAAAAATTTGTCTTTTATGATATAAAAAATGAAGGGTTTGTCAATAAGAATTTTGATAAAACACGCTTTAAGAAAAACTCATTCCTGAGCAATAACTGAGTTCACCCGCCAGGTCGGGGGACCTGGCGGGCACAATTTTGTTTTACCAATTTTGAAAACACATTTAAAAAAAAGCTTATTCCTGAGCAGAACAGAGTTCATCCGTTAATGTAGTGTCTCACAAATAGTTTTACTGTCCTGTCATTCCTCAGCTTTGCGAGGAATCTCGGTAAGAGATTGCTTCGCAATGATAGTGTAAAGAAATGTTAGAGACACCACACTTGCGGGCACAAAGGTAGTTCGTCGTGACAAGTTTTCGCTTGATGGGTGAAGCTTAAAGGGCAAAGTGTGAAAATAAAAAGTCACGGAGGCAACCTCCGTGACTTCAATCCCTATGTCTTAGCTAAAGCTGTAATTTAAAGTTTCCTATTTTATCAAAGCCATCTTTTTAATTTCTGATTTATTGTTTGCTTGAACTCGACAGAAATATATCCCGCTGGAAACTCTTTTCCCTGAAAAGTCCTTTCCATTCCAATGAATTGTTTTCAAACCCTTAGTCTGTTTTTGATCCAATAATGTTATGACCTTTTGACCAAGGAGGTTGTATATTTCAACCTTGACAAAAGCATCCTCAGCCAGGTAATAACTTATCTCTGTATTAGGATTGAATGGATTAGGGTAATTTCCCAAAAGAATAAAGTTTTTTGCGGTTTTTTCCAGCTCTTCCTCATTTACCCAGGATCCTAAGGTTGTGCACCTAACTGCAAAGGAATCAGAGGAGGTAAGTATTAGATCACAGTCGAGAAGTTCTAAGGTGGCTGCGTTTTTGATCATAGTAGTGCAAGATCTTTGATGGCAACTGACCGTGCCAGCGAGCTCGTAATTATACTCTGTTCCAGGAGTTCCGGTGAAAAATAAGGTGTCTAACAAGGAACCAGAGCTAAGTTCTATGCAATCCTCGGATGAGGAAAAAGCTCCTAAATCGGAAAGGATAGCAGTGGTGCATAGAGTATCTGCGCATAGAGGGAAGGAGAATGTTCCTCTCTGAGGTACAGTTCTAATGTCCTCTTCTGATTCGTTGACCATCTCTGTTGCAGGATCGTCTGGATCGATGGTTCCATTGCAGTTGACATCAGTGGTGCAGCTTCTTCCACCTGCTCCGTTAAAAGTGACCAGGATCTCAAACCTAACCTCATCAAAGGTTGTATCAGTGATATCGAATTCTCCCTCGAAGTTGAACTTGATTGCATTGTCGCATTCCGGATCGTCTGTGGGAGGCACGAGAGATAGGTCAGCCAAATTAATCTGGTCGTTGGTTAAATAATCGTAAAGAGTTAACTTGGAACCCGATGAACCGGTGAAATCTCCAAAACAGGTTTTAGCAATATTACTTTGAGTACACAATTCAGATGCGTTGGCTATGGCGCTCTGAACCGTTGTCCAGGAAATTTCACCTAACCCAGGTAGAATGCCAACACCTTCTAATTGGAGATTCAAAACGACGCTGGTTAAACCTGCGGAGAGTTCTTCGCCGGTGTTCACGATTATCAGGGTGCCGTCAACTGTTAATATCCTTCTGGGTTCATTTTCGGTGACCTTAACCTCGAATGAGAATGATTTCTGATTGGGATGAATTAAGATAGTTTCATCAGTCCATTTGTCCAGGGTCCAATCGGCTCTGTAATTACAGTCAGGTGGATTGAAAAAAGTCGGACAATCCGGGTAGTCTATGTCCAGACTCGATTGCTGGGCTAAAGTTGCACCAGAGGAAAAGATGAGTAAAACACTTAAAGCTAAGACCAAAAAGCTCGCTTTCTTTTTTGACATAATTTCCTACCTCCCTTAAAAAGGTAAATAGTTTAAATATATTTTTCCTCTACCCTGTCGTAAATTATTCTTTTTGAACCTCAAACAAAAAACTTTAACTAATTATTTCCTCCTTCCAGTTAAATCTACTACAGTTTAAACCACCCGATTCAAACTTTTTCTATTTTCAATATAATAAAAAAAAGAAATTTGGCAAGAAAAATTTTGCTTTTTTCATTGATATGTGCAAAAGATTGCATAATAAAGTATATATAATATTAGCTTATTTAACGGAAAAATTTATGTATTATAAAAGCTGACCTAATAAGGTTCTTCTGTTTATCAGGAAGTTGGCAGGCACAAGAATTTGACTAAATGAGTATGATTATCGAAATGTTTTATCTCATAAGGGGTTTGATATTTTAAGTCCTTTAAAAGACGAAAAACTTAAAAATTTAATCCATTTTTTCAAAGACAGAAGAAAATAAACTTGACAAAGATTTAATTTTTTCATAAAGATAGCCTTAAGTTTATGGAACAAATCCTTGCTAAATTAGAAGTGATCGACAGCTATGTTTGGGGACCTTTTTTAATTGTTTTCCTTTTAGGAACAGGTGTATTTCTCACCATAATATACAGGTTTGTTCAACTTGTTAAATTCAGGCATGGGGTTGCACTTATCTCAGGTAGGTATGATAATCCTCGGGATGCTGGAGATGTTACCCATTTTCAGGCACTTTCTGCTGCCTTGTCTGCTACCATAGGAACAGGAAATATTGCAGGGGTTGCCACAGGTGGTCCAGGAGCGGTTTTCTGGATGTGGGTCACAGGTGCTTTGGGGATGGCGAACAAATTCGCCTCAGCTATGCTTGGATTGAGATATAGGATTCTGCACCCTGATGGAACCGCATCTGGAGGTCCTATGTATTATCTGGAAAAAGGATTGGGCCAAAGATGGCTCGGTTTTCTGTTTGCTTTATTCACAGCAATTGCTTCATTCGGAATCGGTGATATGGTTCAGGCTAACTCAGTTGCTAAACCTTTGCGCTGAGTTTAAAAAATTTTTAAGCTGAAGGAACTATGGAAAGAAAAATAAAAGTTGCCTGCGCTCAGATAAAGATTGTCTCAGGTGACTATGAAGGTAATTTAAAAAGAGCTTTGGAGATGATAAAGGAGGCGAAAGATAAAGGGGCAGACATTGTTGGATTACCAGAGTTTTTCTCAACTGGTGTTCCAATTTTTAAAGAGGAACCTATTCCTGGACCAACCACAGATTTTTTACGTGCAAAGGCAAAAGAGCTTAATATAAATATTGTGGGAGGGACTTTAAGGGAAAAAAGAGATAACAGAGTTTATAACACCTGTTGTTTTATTGGTCGCCAGGGTAAGATATTAGGAAAGTATTCTAAGATTCATCTCTGGATAAAAGAACAAGGCTATGTTACTCCTGGAAATTTTTGGGTTGTTTTAGATACTTTTCAGTGCAAGGTCGGTTTGTGTATCTGTTGGGACTTGTGGTTTCCTGAGTCAACACGGATATTAGCATTAAAAGGAGCTGAGGTAATTTTCTGTCCCACCTGGGTGGAGGATTGGGGAGGAGAGAGTGGTGTTCCCCAGGACCGAGAAAATTTAGTAAAGGTCAGAGCAGGGGAGAACCTTTTGTATATCGTAGATATTGTCTCCTGCGGAAAGACAGAAGTTCCTGAAGTGGGAGAGATGAGATTAGCGGGTCACTCAAGAATTATAGGATTAGGCGAGAGGATGATGGCTGAAGTCTATGCTGAGGCAGGTTATAAACCAGAGTTAATCATAGCTGAATTGGATTTGGATCTGATCAAAAAGAAAAGGGAGGAGTTCAAAATCTTTCAAACCAGAAATCCTGAAGTTTATGGAGATTTAATTTTATAAAAATTTTTGTAGTTGGGTCGGGAATTGGATTTCCCGACCCAGATTTGAAGTGCGGGAATTCCCTGGCCAGGCAGGTCAATTCCGGCACGAGCAAAGGAAAAGGGAGACTACCCTGGCCGGGCCTGCCCGGCCGGGGCAGGCAAGGGTTTCCCCTACATTTTAAAAAGATTTAGGAGGAGATTATGAACACAGCTACTATGATAATGGGGATTATAGCAGTTATATTGCTAATTTTAGCATATTTTATTGCTACAGACCTCCCTTTATCTGGACTAAGAACTGGGGGGAAGATGTTTTTGGAAATATTGCCCTTATTGATCTTTGCCTTTATCATTGCTGGGATGGTTCAGGTTTTAATTCCAAAAGAGTTCATACTGAAATATTTAGGTGCAGAGGCTGGTTTTAAAGGAATATTGATAGGTTGCATTGCTGGAGGTTTAACCCCAGGAGGTCCTTATGTTTCATTTCCGATAGTTGCTTCGATCTGGAAGTCAGGTGCAGGGATTGGAACAGTTGTTGCTTATGTAACCGCCTGGTCATTATGGGCAGTGGGAAGACTTCCTTACGAGATAAGCCTGATCGGTCCCAAATTTGCCCTGATAAGATTTCTGTCTACCTTGATTTTCCCTCCGATAGCTGGTTTAATAGCGCAGAGCTTTTTTTCGAAATTGTGATTTCGAATTAAACTTGAATTTCTTAGCATCGCTAAAGTTGGTCAAGGGTGCCCTCACCCTTGACACAAAACGGCGGGGTATGGGTACCCCACCGCGGAACATAGATATTCGTAACGGGTAGCCCATGGTGCCTCTACCGTGGGCTAAAATAAGTCCCACCTTGTGGGCAAGGCGGGTCTACGATTATTTCACTGTTTACCGTTTTCCGTTTACCGTTTACTTTCTAAGGTTCGTAGTTTTGACAATTATGCGGCACAGGTCCACCTTTTAACTTATAGTTCGCCAAGTATATAACGTCACCCAGATTTATTACTCCATCCCCATTGGCATTGGCTCGACAAATTGGGACTGGTGGTGGGTCTCCGCTTTTCAAGAGATAGTTTGCTAAGTAGATGACATCTGATAAGTCTATGCTTCCATCATTATTAACATCACCACACAAAAACTGCACATACTTTATGGTGGCATAATCATGATCTGTCCCGCTGCCGTAGCTTCTGCCGGTCACATACACATTCCCAGGAGCATCTACGGCTATGGCATAAACCTGATCCCGTTCGTTTCCGGGCCCGTTATAGCGTCTTACCCAGAGCTCATTTCCGGAGGAATCATACTTTATGGTGGCAAAATCCAAATATGTCCCAATACTCCACCCCGTCACATAGATATTGCAGGAACCATCCAAGGCCATGGCATAAGCCCAATCAGCACTATTAGCTGACCCATTATATCTTTGAACCCAGAGCTCATCACCATTAGGGCCATATTTTATAGTGAGATAATCGTAGGATGTTCCCATACTCCATCCGGTGACGTATACATTACCAGAATCATCAGCGGCTACGGCATAAGCCCCGTCATACCAGTTGTCCGGTCCGTTATAGCGTCTCACCCAGGCAGTATCTCCATTGGGATAATACTTTATAGTAGCAAAGTCATCATATGTTCCACTGTCGTAACTTTCTCCAGTTACATAAACGTTGCCGGAACAATCTACGGCTATGGCCTTAACACCTTCATCGCTGTTCCCGGGTCCGTTGTATCTTCTCACCCAAGCGGTGTCTCCATTGGGATAGTACTTTATGGTGGCATAGTCAGAGCCTGTCCCGCTGCCGATACTACTTCCGGTGACGTAGACATTGCCAGAACCATCAACTGCTATGGCACGAGCTTGATCCCAGCCGTTTGTCGGTCCGTTGTACCTTCTTACCCAGGCGGTGTCCCCGTCAGGATAATACTTTATGGTGGCATAGTCATCGTATGTCCCACTGCTGAAACTCCATCCGGTCACATAGACATTGCCAGATCCATCCACCGCCAGAGCTATAGCGTGATCATTACCGTTTCCCGGTCCGTTGTATCTCATAACCCATAGCTCGTTGCCAGATGAGTCATACTTTATGGTAGCATAGTCATAGGATGTCCCACTGCCGCTACTATATCCTGTCACATAGACATTGTTAGAATCATCAACAGCGATGGCGTAAGCTTCATCACGGCTGCGTCCAGGTAGGCTATATCTTCGTAACCAAGCAGTATCTCCGTTGGGATAATATTTTATGGTAGTATAATCACCTGATAGACTGGTATCATAACTTTGTCCAGTCACATAGACATTGCCGTAATTATCTACAGCCAAAGCTCGGCTCTCATCTGAAGCATATCCCAGTGGACCGTTGTATCTTCTCACCCAGGCAGTGTCAACGGATTGAGCAAAGGTAGGAACACCTGTTACAAGTAGAATCGCCAAAATCAAAAGCTTTTTAGTCATTTTTTCCCTCCTGTTTAAGGTCAGGGCTGAGCAAATTCTATTCCTCTTATATATTTGAATTCAATATTATTATAACTCAAAAATAGGAAAAAGTCAAGGGAAATCCTTGAAACTTTTCAGTGCTGTCGGGAGTTACCTCCCGACAGAATCTTAGGCGTCAGGAGAAAACTCCTGACGTCACCGTTAGAAAAATAAGCCCCACCTTGAGGGCAAGGTGGGGCTACGATTATTTCACTGTTTACCGTTTTCCGTGCACTGTTTTCTGTTTATCGATCACGGTTGGTAGTTTTCCCAATTATGGGCGCAGGTCCACCTTTCAACAAATAGTTGGCTATGTATATCACGTCTCCGAGATTGATAGCATCATCCCCATTGGCGTCGGCTCGAGAAATTGGAACTGGTGGTGGATCTCCGCATTTCAACAAATAGTTTGCTAAGTAGATGACATCACCTAAATTTATTGTTCCATCTGCATTAACATCCCCACACAGAAACTGCACATACTTTATGGTCGCATAATCCCTTTCTGTCCCAGAGCCGTTACTTTGCCCGGTCACATAAACATTGCCTGAACTGTCAACTGCTATAGCATAAGCGTAATCATCGTAGTTTCCCGGTCCGTTGTATCTTCTGACCCAGCCGCTATCTCCTTTCGCATAATACTTTACAGTCGCATAGTCATGATCTGTCCCACTACCCCAACTCAATCCGGTGACATAGACATTGCCAGAATCATCTACGGCTATGGCCAAAGCTTCATCAAAGTAGTTTCCGAGGCCGCTATATATTCTCACCCAAGCGGTATCTCCATTGGTATAATACTTTATAGTAGCATAGTCCAAGCCAGTTTCATTTCTGTAACTTCGTCCGGCTACATATACATTTCCCGAACCATCTACGGCCATTGCATTAGCCACTTCAGTGGAGTCTCCCGGTCCGTTGTATCTTCTCACCCAGGCAGTATCTCCATTGGGATAATACTTTATCGTGGCATAGTCATACCGTGTTCCACTGCCGTAACTATATCCTGTCACATAGATATTGCCAGAGTCATCTAAAGCTACAGCACAAGCACAATCCCGGTCGTTTCCCGGTCCGTTGTATCTCCTAACCCAGGCTGTGTCTCCATTGGGACAATACTTTATGGTAGCATAGTCCTCGGCTGTCCCAATGCCGATGCTTACTCCGCTCACATAAACATTGCCAGAATCATCTACTGTTATATCACGACCCCAATCAGTTGAGTCTCCCGGTCCATTGTATCTTTTTACCCAAAGCTCATTACCAGATGAATCATACTTTATGGTCGCATAATCAATGTCTGTTCCAGTGCTGTCACTTGACCCAGTTACATAGACATTGCCGAAACCATCCAGCGCTATAGCCCAAGCTCCATCATACTCGTTGCCCGGTCCGTTGTATCCTCTCATCCATGCAGTATCTCCATTGGGATAATACTTTATAGTAGTGTAGTCGTAAGATGCCCCTGTGACATAACTACGTCCAGTCACATAAACATTGCCAGAACCGTCGACGACTATCGCAAAAGCCTGATCACCGCCCTTTCCTTGTCCGTCGTATCTTCTCACCCATGCGGTATCTCCATTGGGATAATACTTTATAGTAGCGTAGTCGTAGGATGCCCCAGTGGCGTAACTCCATCCGGCCACAAAGATATTGCCAGAGCAATCTACTGCTATGGCATTAGCCTCATCATTGTCGTTTCCTGGTCCGTTGTACCTTCTTACCCAGGCAGTATCAACTGATTGAGCAAATGCAGAAACACTAACGAAAAGCAGAATCACTAAAATCAAAAGCTTTTTTGCCATTTTTCCCCTCCTGTTTAAGGTCAGGACTGAGCAAATTCTATTCCTCTTATATATTTGAATTCAATATTATTATAACTCAAAGATAAAAAAAGTCAAGGAAAATCCTTGAAACTTTTCAGCTCTGTCGGGAGTTACCTCCCGACAGAATCTTAGGCGTCAGGAGGAAATTCCTGACGCCACTAATTAAAAAATAAATCTGATTTTTTATTTAACTTGTTTTTCTGGTTAAAAAATATTATATTTAAAAAAACAAAAATGGTTTTTTAGAAGATGAGATTTGTTCATATTTCTGATTCACATCTTGGGGCACAGACTTTCACGAGAAAGCTATCTCCATCCGGGATTAACCAGAGGGAGGAGGATATTTGCAACTCTTTTTCCTTTGCAATTGATAAAATCACAGAACTCAAGCCAGATTTTGTGCTTCACTCAGGGGACCTTTTCCACTCAGTTAGACCAACCAATAGGATTGTTCATTTTGGTATCCAAGAATTATTAAAATTAAAATTAGCTAATATCCCTGTGGTGATTATATCGGGGAATCACGATACACCTAAACAGACCGGAGTTGGCTCTGTGTTCAGACTTTTTACACTTTTTGATGGTATTTACCCTGTTTATAAAGACAGTTATGAAAAAATCAAAATAAAGGATACTACAGTCCATGCGATACCTCACTGTGTTAAAAAAGAAAACTTTCAAGAAGAGTTAGAAAAAATAGAACTTGAATCAGATACAAAATATAATATTTTGATGTTACACGGTGTTGTGGCTGGGATACCTGAATTCTCAATGGGAGAGCTATCTGAACAGGAGATATCGAGTTCATATTTTAAAGTTGGCTTCGATTATGTTGCCTTGGGTCATTACCACAGATTCTGTGAAGTTGATGAAAATATTTATTATGCTGGTTCAACTGAGAGGCTTTCGATGGCTGAATTAGGTGAAGAAAAGGGATTTTTGGAAATAGATTTAAAGGAAAAGAAAGTGAAGTTTCATCAGGTCTCCACAAGGGATATGATTGAACTTTTAGAGGTCGATGCAACATCTTTTGATCCGGATGAAATCTACAAAAAGATTAAACAAGGGATTTTTTCACAAGAGATAAAGGAGAAGATAGTGAGATTGAGGGTGAAAAATATTGACCCTTATGTTTACAACTCATTGAGCTTCAGAAAAATTGCAGAGTTGAAAAAGGAGGCATTCTACTTTGATTTGAAACTCGAAAGAAAAGAAGAAAAGGGAAAAGAATTTTTAGCCAAACCATCGATTGGAAAGTTAAATTTAGAATTTGAGGAATATATCAAAAATTTGGTGATCGAAGGACTGGATAAAGATAAGCTTTTGGAATTGGGTCTTGGGTATCTTTTGCAGGAAAAGAAGGTGGTAGGTGATAGGTAGTAGGTGATAGGGGAAAAGGATGTATTTGAGAGGTATTCAGCTTGAAAATTACAGGAGATTTGAGTCCTCCCAGACTGAGTTTCCTGATGGAATAGTTGGGATACTTGGTAACAACGGAGCAGGCAAGTCAACTTTGGTGGAGGCATTAGCCTGGGCTTTATACGGGAATGAGGCTTCGAGAACAGGAAAGGATGAGATAAAAAGAATCACAGCAAGACCTTCTGATGTTTGCAGGGTGATTTTAGACTTCCAGATCCAGGGGGATAACTTCAGGGTTGTTAGACAGCTCAAAGGAAAATCTAATACTGCTGATGCCTCAGTCATTGTGAACAATAAAATCTGCGCCAGAGGAACAAGCGCTGTTACAGATTTTGTTGCAAAAAGTCTGGAAATGGATTATCGTGCATTCATCACCAGCTTCTATGCTCCCCAAAAAGAGCTTAACATCCTCTCAGATTTTCAACCATACAGGCGCAAAGAGCTTTTAGCAAGGATGTTAGGGATTGAGAACATCGATTTTGCTTTAAAAAATTTAAGAACTGACAAAAGGGAAATAGAGATAAAAACAGAGCTTATGGAGCTGCATCTGAAAGACAAAGATAAGTTAGCTCTGGAGAAAAGAGAAAGAGAGTTGAGAGTTGAAAACTTAGAAAGTGAGATAATCAAAAAGAGAGCAAATTTTGCTGAATTAAAAGAAGAATTTGAGAGATTTGAAGATAAAGTCAAGAAGTTGAGAGAAAAATTTGAGGAATATAATCTTTTAGAGAAAAAACTGACTGAGAAAAGAACTGAAAAGAAAGGTCTTTTATCCCAGCTTGAAAATAATGAGGATGAAAGAAAAAGACTTTTGAGTTTATCAGACGAAAAAGAAAGCCTAAAACCTAAGGTCTCTTTTTACAAAAAGACAAAAGGGACTCTTGAAGAACTTGAGGAAAAAAGGGTTAAAGCTGAAAGAGAAAAGATGATTCAGGAGCAGATTTTGAATTTAGGCAAATCTATTAAAGTTTTTGAAAATCGTTTAAAAGAACTCGATTTAAAACTCAAGGAAGGGGAAAATATTCCCAACAGATTAAACAGATTAAAAGATGAACTGGATCAAACCGAAAAAGATTTAGAAGATACAAGAAAAACCTATGTCTATTTTCAAACATCTTACAAATCTTTATCCGCTGAAAGAGCAAAGCTGAAAAAACAGCTTGAGAATATAGAAGAGCTTGGTCCAGATTCTGTGTGCGACCGTTGCTTAAGACCTATGGGAGATGATTATGAAAAGATCAGATCCCATCTTTTAAATGAACAAAACCAGATAGATGAAAAGTTAAATAGTTTAAAAGGGAAAAAAGAAAAGAAAGAAATTAGTGGTGTAAAGTTGAAAGAAAAGAGAGTTGAGATAGAGAAAGAGAAAGAGAAAATTCAAAAAATCCTGGAAGAATTTTTAAAATTAAAAGGGGAGAAGGAAAGTCTTGAAAAATCGCTTACAGAAAAACAAAAAGATTTAACCTCCTTAGAAGAAGTACTGAAAAGAAAAGGTTTTGTCGAATATGATAATATCTTGCACCAGAATTTAAAAAAGGAATTTAAGGAGCTGGAAAAAATTAAAGAGAAATATACCCGGATAGAACAGGATATAAAAAAACTTCCAGAATTAGAGGAAAAGATAAGAGATTTGAGAAAGAGGGTTGAGAACTTTGAAAGAGAAGAAAAAGAGCTAAATGATAAAATAGAGGGACTTTCTTTTTCTGAGAATGAGTTTAAAGAAAATCAAAAAGAGTTAGAACAGAAAAAAGAAACCCTACATCAGTTAGAACTTTGTTTGAAGGATATCTTACATCAGAAAGAGATGAGCCTGAAAGAAGTGGAGAGACTGGAGAAAGAGATAGAGAGGGCGAAAGAAATTGAGAAAGAGAAAAGAGATTTGAGTAAAGAGAGATTGTATTTGGAAAAGCTCGATATAATATTTTCCGATTTCAAAGTCTCCTTGATAGACCGGATAAAGCCAACCTTATCCTCTTATGCCAAAGAGCTTTTTGTAGAGCTCACCGATGGAAGATATCTTGATTTTGAATTGGATGAGGATTATGAGATTTTCATATATGACCAGGGCGAGAGGTTTTCAGTGGAGCGTTTTTCCGGTGGTGAAAAAGATTTAGCCAATTTGTGTTTAAGACTTGCGATCTCTTTGATGATCTCAGAGTCATCCGGAGTTGATTTCTCATTTATAATATTGGATGAGATCTTCGGCTCACAGGATCAGTCCAGAAAAGAGAATATCTTAAATGGATTAGCAAGGTTGAAAAACAGGTTCAGGCAGATATTTTTGATCACTCATATTGATGACATAAAAGACTCAGTGGAGAATCTGATTTTGGTAACAGAGAACGAGGATGGGACAAGCCAGCTGGTGCTGCAATAATATATCTTAAGTTCTGGCGGGGTACCCTTACCCCGCCGTTTTTGTCAAGGGTGAGGGCACCCTTGACAAACCAGATGATGGCCGTTTTCGGTCAAGGGTGAGGACACCCTTGGGAAACTGCCTCCTTTTGTTGCTGCCGAATTTATAATTCGGTAGTTCTTTGCTGAATTTCAAATTCAGCAATAACACTGGCGAGGTTGCTCTGTATTACTTACTGTTTCCCAAAAAATGAAGTTATATCAAAGAATATTGTTTTCCTTGTTCCATCAGGAAATCTCAAGTCCATTTTATCGTAGCATTTGTTATCCTTCTTAATAAAAGATTGCATATCTAGTTCCCAATCTTTTTCAAGCTTTCCAAATTTTGTTTCAAGATATCTGTACTCTGCAAGTACACCTTCAAACTTATTTTTCGCATCTAAGATTATAATTGCTTCCTCTATTGATACACCACTTCTTTCTACATACCTTACCATTTCTTATTCCTCCTTAATTGAATAATGTCACCTAATGTTGGCAGCATAAAAGAAGTCCGCCGAAGCGAATCTGCGTAAATGCTGTTAGGCACGAACCTTCTATGTTGTGTTAGGCGACCGTTTTGGTAGGCCATAATATCTCTCATACCTTTTCTATATTGAGCCATAATTAGTTTTGAAAGCTTCTTTGAATTTATCAAATCCTTCCCTTGATTTAGCGCTTTTAGGTAGTTCAAATCCACCCCCAATACTCTGAAGATTTGTATATGCTAACTTACAAGCTTGTAAAGTCTTTTCTCTCCTCTCATTGAAGATCTGTTCCGCAAATTTATCAGCATCTCTATGATTCAACTTATCTAATTCTATTTTCTCTACCGCGCATGCCTGTTTAAATGCCCATAGTGTATGGTACATCAATGCCAATGGTATAAAAGATGGGATTTGTTTTATGTGATTCCTAACTAACTGTAATAATTTATGAGATAGGAGATATTGAGACAACAATTTGTTAATTTCTTCTTCTTTATCGCCAAGAATTGTCTTTGGGAAAACATTCTCATAATAATCATTTTTGCTAAAAACTTCATTTACACGAGAATATGCTGTATATGGTTCATCCATATAGAAAGGTACATAAGCTTGAGCAAGGTCTTTCATGAAGATCGTTTTCTCGGTCTTTTTAATTCTTATTCCACGACGACGAATATACAAATACCCAATATCTTTAAATTTTTGTTCCAATGTCTTTTGAACTCTATCCACAGATCTCAAATCTCTTGTATTAGTTGGATTCTGACTGTTAGCGGCTAATGTTATCCTCCCTATTAAATCAAACTTATCGGGCTCAGGTATTTTACTTAGGTTGACCACCTTCAACAAAATTCCAACATCGGTTAAGGTGAAGACAGATTTGTTAATATCACTTACTATGTGAGCTGTTTGCGCCCCGTTAACTATTGAGAAATTTTTAAAAATAATTTTATTTTCTTCTTCCTCAAAATCTTCACATACACCCACTATACCGTTGTTATAAAACCAGAACAGCTTTCGTTCTTCCTCATCTTCAAGAGTTTTTCTAATTCCTTTATTGATATTCCCTCGAAAACCGAGAAATCTTCGGACGTTATTCTCAAATAAATCTTCCGCGAACTTCTCTACAAAATCACCAAGTTTGGGGCCATCTATGGTGAGTACGGCCGCTGACTTATCATGTTTTATAAAGAATTCATCTTTGTAAAGTGGGAAAGATACATTCTCGATTCCCGGTAGTTCTCCAAGAACTTCGGATATAGTACGAAAATCAAATATTTTAAATTCTGCTTCAATACCAAGACCCCTTTCTTCCAGAAATTTCTCTAAGTTTCTTAAGTGCTTCTTCTCAACCTTTCTTTTTTCTTCCTTAGTGGTTCCAACTTTAGCCGAAGTAATAAAAACTGCATTAAGTTTTAAATCATCTGTAGCCATAAGGGGCTCCACTTCAAGTTTTTTAATCTTCTCATCCAATCTGGGAGCTGGCTTCTTCCTTTCGCCGGCTACGTACTTTATTCCTCTTATTAAATCTCTTATCCCGTTCTCAAGCGTATTGCTGTCGATATTTTCTGTATATTTACTCTGTAGAAGTAAGAGTTCTTTATCCTCCTTGTTGGGATAGATTACGTCGATCCCTCCATCATAAGGTCCATCAGTTATGTATTCTTCTGCTTCTTCTCGGCTTAGATCCTTTAACTCCTCAAGTACAAAGTAGATGAAAGCCTTGTGTTCTTCCAACCCCACTTCTTCTGAACATTCCTTAACCCTCTGTTTAAGATCCTCAAAGGTTATCATATTTTCTTACCTCCATATTGGCATGCAAAATGTCATCTAACATTGTTTATCATCGCTTAATATTGTTAACAGAAAAAATTAAAAAGTCAAGTCATTTTTAAAACTTTTTCAGGAAAGTTGGAAGGATACCTTGAATGTGTTTGAAATAGCTATTAAAATGGCTCTCCACATGTTATGGCGGGATACCTCATCCCGCTATTTTTGGTCAAGGGTGAGGGCACCCTTGGGAAACTGCCTCCTTTTGTTGCTGCCGAATTTATAATTCGGTAGTTCTTTGCTGAATTTCAAATTCAGCAACAACAGTTAATATGGTTAATGGTTGATGGTTCATAGTTTCTCCACCCTCTACCCAGCTCGGACAGGGGTTCAACCTCTGTCCGAACAGAATCTTTTGGATGATAACATCCAAAAGGAGCAAAGGGAACTTTTTGAGAACACATTGAATATATGATTGTCGATTTTAGAAAATCGACCTACTCTTGCTTTCTAATGATTTTTTTTATTTCGAAAAAATTCTTGACAAAGAAGTTTTCTTTTTTTAGAATGTTGAAAGAATAATTAGTTTTCTTGAAGCAGTTTTTTTATTTTTTGGTTTTAAAAAGTATTGTAACATTAGGGGGTTAGTAAAGAAAAGGGAAGGGCATGTCGAAATATGATCGTCTTTTATATATTCTTAATCTTCTCCGCACCAGAAGAGGTTTAAAAGCCTTTGATCTTGCAAAGGAGTGTGAAGTATCTGAAAGAACTATCTATCGCGATATAATAGATTTGTCCTCAGCCAACATCCCTATCTATTTTGATGATGGATATAAATTTTTAACCGATGCTTTCCTACCCCCTTTGAATTTCAGCTTAGAAGATTATCTTTTATTAAAATCGAGTCTTACCTCCTCCCCTTTATTCCAGAAAAGCCCAAAAACTTTACCAGCCAAAAGGGTTTTAACCAAAATAGAAGCAAATCTTAGCTCCCAGTTGAAAAACAAAATAGAGGCAACCAGAGAACCCACTAAGATAGAGTTGAAACAGACCTCCGATTTCTCAAAATCGACTTTATGGTTCAACATCATCGAACAGTCGATCTTAAATCATAAAAGTATAAAAATCACATACGAATCTTTAGAGTCAGGTAAGAGGTTAAGGGAAGTCGATCCTTATTCTTTAGTCTTCAGAAGACACGCCTGGTATTTGATAGGTTTCTGTCACCTGAGATGTCAGATAAGAATCTTCAGGCTTAATCGAATAAAAAAAATAACATTACTTGACAAGGAATTCAAAAGGAAACCCGATTTTTCTTTATCAGATTTTTTCAAAGATAGCTGGGAGATTTTTCAAGGGGAGCTGAAAAAGGTGGAGGTTAGATTCTATGGTAAGGCAGTTAAGGTCATAGAATCAGGAGATTATCATCCCTCAGAGAGGGTTAAGAAGTTAAAGGATGGTTCTGTAATCTATAATGTGAAAGTTAAAGGGACCGATGAGATCCTGAGGTGGATTTTAGGATTTGGCGAAGATGCAGAGGTCTTAAAACCAGAAGAACTGAGGGAAAAGTTGAAATCTATAGCAGTTAGATTGCATAATCTTTATCAAAAGACTCCTTAGGTGAAAACTGAGGGATGAATTTTCAAAAAATAAGGAGGAGAGGTAATTGAAAGAATACCTGAATATGTGTTAGGTTTATAATAATCATTCCTCTTTTGTGAAGAATTACACAGCCTTTTAGGTGGTAAGAGGATTTACCAGGAGGAAAGATGAAGAACGAGCCTTCAAAAAATAGGGGGGAGATTGAAAGAATCCGAGAAAAGATATAAGTTTTTGCTAAAGGGAATTTCTTTTTTTAAGTGCGTATGCATCAAGAGAAAGGAATTTTTATGATCTCCTTGCTTTTAGTTGACGACAATAGCTCTTTTAGAAAAGCTCTGGCTATATTCTTAAAGAACAAAAAGTTTATTGTGGACCAAACTGAAAGTGGTGAGGAAGCTATATCTAAGTTAAAACAAAAAAATTTCGACCTTGTCTTAACTGATCTTAAGATGGAAAAAAAATCAGGAATCGATGTCTTAAAAGAGTCCAAGAAAATAAATCCTGATACTGAGGTGATACTTTTAACTGCTTTTGGTTCTATCCCTTCAGCGGTGGAAGCGGTGAAAATGGGTGCTTTTGATTATCTGACCAAGCCGTGCGATAATCAAAAACTTCTTCTTGTTTTGGAAAGGGCACTGGACAAAAAAAAGCTTCTATCTGAGGCTAAATCTTTTATGCAAAAGCCCAAAGTTAGGTTCGATTTTTCAAATATAGTATATAAATCCAAAAGCATGAAAAAAATCTTAAAAACTATAAAAAAGATTGCACAAACTGATATAACAGTTTTTATTCAAGGAGAATCCGGAACCGTGAAGGAGTTTTTGGCAATTGCTATTCATCGAAATAGCCTGAGATTTAATAAGCCTCTGGTGGTGGTGAATTGCAGTATACCGGAGACCCCTCTGGAGAGCGAACTTTTTGGATACGTTAAGGGAGCTTTCACCGGAGCTTTTACTGATAAGAAGGGTATGTTTGAACAAGCAGATGGTGGCACTGTATTTTTGGATGAGATCTGCGATACCTCCCCTGCTCTGCAGTCAGGGCTTTTGAGAGTAATACAGGAGAAAGAGTTAAGGAGAGTCGGAGATAACAGTTATACCAGAATTGATGTTCGTCTGATAGCAGCCACTAACAAAGATTTATTATCTTTAGCCAAGCAAGGTAGATTCAGGGAGGATTTGTATTATCGACTTAATGTTATACCCATCTACATTCCCCCTTTGAGGGAAAGAAAAGAAGATATCATTCCCTTGGCTGAGCATTTCATAAAAAAATATTCGCAGAAGCTCGGAAAAAAACCTGGGCAGATCACTCCCCAGATGGAAGATACTCTTTTGAAGTACCACTGGCCCGGTAATGTCCAAGAGTTAGAAAACGCCATTGAAGGATCTGTTGCTTTAGCCCCTTCAAATAAATTGGATTCTTCTTTTCTCTTGATCGATACCGATATCTCTTTTTTGAAAGGAGTAAAAAGTAGCTGGAGTTTCTCAGTAGCAGATTCAAGTAAGGATTCACTAAAAGGTAAAGAAAAAGAACATATTCTTTCGATACTGGAGAAGCATAGAGGGAATAAAAGTAAAACTGCAAAAGAGTTGGGCATAGGAAGAACCACCCTTTATCGTAAATTGAAAGGATTTCAAAATGATGAAGATGTTTCAAAATAAAACAAAAATGTTTCAGAATGGAACTTTAAAATAAGAGAGAAAAACAACTTCAGAGCACCCCCGTTTACTTCAACTCCTTCATTTTCATTAAGTTAACTAATTAACTTAAATATTTGGCATATTCTTTGCATTTTCTTATTAAACTTTTTATAAGAATTATGTTCTTTTAAAATTTTTTTACATATCTACTGACAGGCATTGTCAGTGGACTAATTTAGTTTATCGATAAATAAATTAGGGGGAGGACAGGATGACCAAATACGAACGTCTTTTACATGAGATCAATTTACTGAAGAGCAGGCAGAGGTTTTTCGCATCTGATTTAGCAAAAGAGTGCAGTGTGTCTCGACGCACCATATATCGGGATATACTCTCCTTATCCTCTGCTGGGATTCCTGTTTATTTCGACGATGGATACAAGATTTTATCCGATGCTTTCCTGCCATCCTTGAATTTCACCACAGATGAATACACGGTATTAAGGTTAGCTTTAACCTCTTCTTTTTTTGAGGAAAGTCCATTTTCAAAATTAGCCAAAAGCGCATTAGCCAAGATAGAAGGGAATCTGAGCAGTCAGATCAAAAGTGCAGAAAGAAAAAAGAGTGATGAGTTAAAAATCTACCTTGCTCCACAAAAGACTTATTCGCCTAACCCTCTTTTTTTTAATCTGATAAGGCAGGCGATTTCAAAATCTGTTGTGCTCAGGCTGAAATACAAACCAAAAAGCTTCAAAAAGACTATATGTGAGGATATAAAGCCTTATTCCTTAGTGTTTTTATCCGGTTCATGGAGACTTTTGGGTTATTGTGATTTTCACCAGAAGTATCATCTTTTTGACCTTTGCGGGATAAAAAAGATAATGCTTGCAGATAGAAATTTTGAGCGTCAAAAGGATTTCAATTTAGACGAGGTTTTAAAAAAACTCGGTATCGATCAAGAGATTTGTCAGCCTTTTGATGCTCTTGAATCTGATGAACTCTCTGGGAAATCTTTTAATGTTAAGATTGAATTCTCAAAATCTGCAAAAAAATACTTGAAATCAAAAAAGCACCATCCTATAGAGAAGGTCTGGTTGACAAAAAGTGGGGATATTATCTATACCGCGAAGGTTAATGGACTGGATAGTGTCTTAAGATGGATCTTGGGCTTCGGGGATAAAGCAAAGGTTCTTGAACCTCCTGAATTGAGAGAAAAAGTTAAGAAAACCATCACCAGAGTAAAATCTATCTATTCGTAGAATGCTTCGCATTCATAGAATCCCTTAAATAAAATTTAACCAAAATTTTTTTAGGGTGTGACAGGTTCTGACAGAGGGTAAAGGCGATATTTTTAAAAAATAAAACAGAGTCTTCTATATGGTGAAAAAAATCTGAATTTTTATGAATCAAAAAGTAAAAGAAAACTTTTTTGAGAAAAGAGAAGAAGAAGTATCTTTTGAGTCCTTATCTCTTGATGCGTCCGCAAAAAATCTTTTGGATGCTATCTCCTTTCATTTAGCTGATCCGGTGACAGTTCTTTTGGGAAGAACGGAATTAGCTTTAGATCAAATAAATAATGGGGGAATGAAACAAAAAGAGATGAAGGATTTTGTTAAGCTCTGCAAAGAGGAGCTGAAAGATATTCGTATGAATGCTTCGCATATGCTTTGTATTCGATGCCTTGAGAAGTATTTCAGAGATAGAAAACAAAAATCTTCCAACGAGATTAGAATCATCAGATGGAATAAATAACCTGAAAGTGGAGAAATTTTTGAAAAAATCGGGGAGTTTAGATGACCTGTCCGGTCAGGAAAGGAATCATCTGTAAACCAATCCCTCAGGGGGGCTGGGGACTGGTTTCTCCCGAAAAATTCCCTTCTATTTGCCTCTAACTGAAAAATGGAGTTCCTCACTCCAAAAAGGGCTGTCTGAAGGGGAGGCAGTCCTTTTTTCTTTGGTCAAAAGATGCCTCACCCCTACCGAATAATTTGTATTATTTAATTGGAATAGCACTAAAAAACTTATTTATTATTGCAAAAGAAAATTAATTTATTATATTAATTAAAAAAAATAATGGAGGTTTGAGAATGATATCCACAACAGATTTTCGCAAAGGATTAAAGATCAAAGTCGATGGTGAGCCATATTATATCATCGATTTTCAACACGCCAGAACTGCGCAGAGAAGAGCTTTTGTAAGGACTAAACTAAAAAATATAAAAACTGGCGCAGTCTTAGAAAAAACATTTGCTGCTGGAGAAACCTTTGAAAAGCCAGATTTTGAGGATAAGAATATGCAGTATCTTTATTCCTCAAAGGATGAATATTTCTTTATGGATACCAAAACCTTTGAACAGACAACTCTTCCACAAGAAAAATTGGGCGATTACAAATGGTATCTTAAGGAAAATAAGGAATACAAGATACTCTTTTTCGAGGGGAATCCGATCAGCATAGATATACCGAGCTCTGTTGTTTTGAAAATTGTTTCAACTGAGCCAGGTATAAGGGGAGATACTGCAACCAATGTCACCAAAAACGCCACTTTGGAAACTGGTCTTGTGGTCAAAGTCCCACTTTTCATAAAGGAGGGGGAGTTGATAAAAATCGATACCCGAACCGGAGAATATATTGAGAGAGCTTGAAGGCTTTTCGAAGATCCTTCGGAAAAATGGGAAAAAATTTCAAAAAAAATAAAATGGGAAATTTGACTTATCCTTTAAGGATCGGTTATAAAGGATGGATCGGGACAGATGAATCTGGCAAAGGTGATTATTTTGGTCCACTGGTGATTGCAGGTTTACATATGAACAAAGACAGATTGGAACAACTGAGCTATTTAAATATTCGCGACAGTAAAAAGATCTCTGAGGGAAAAATTTTTGAGCTCGATTTCAAGATAAGAACTTTGTGTCCTTATTCTGTGGTGGTGATTGGTCCTGAGAAATATAATATCCTCTATCAGAAGATGAAAAACCTGAATCGTATTTTAGCCTGGGGACATGCCAGGGTTATTGAGAATATCCTTTTGAGACTCGATTGTGATAAGGTGGTATCTGACAAGTTTGGAGATGAGAAATTCATAAAAAATGCATTGATGGAGAAAGGGAAAAAGATCACGTTAAAGCAGATGCATCAGGGTGAGAGAGATTTTGCTGTGGCGGGTGCATCTATTTTGGCTCGAGCTGAATTTTTAAGAAGGCTAACATATCTTTCAAAGGAGAGTGGGTTTGAATTGCCCAAGGGTTCTTCTTTTTTAGCAGATGAGGTTGGCAAAAAGATATTGGAGAAGTGGGGCAAGGAAAATCTGGTAAGATTCGTCAAGCTACATTTCAAAAATACAGAAAAAATTCTATGCGCATCCGGGTGAACCGCAAAGACAAATCTAAAAGACATTCAAAGATTTTCAAGGATATAGGAAAAGACCATCTTTCAGGTGCATCTGAGCTTTCAAGAAAAACTGCAAAAGCTTTCGAAATCTATGCTGAGGTTGTGGATGCGAAAAACCCATCTGAGTATTTTAAAAAGCTTTTAGAATTAAGTAAAGACTTAATTTCTTATCATCTCTTTATCACACCTATTTTCAACCTATCTAATTTGATTTTATCTTCTTTATCTCTTGATGCGTCCGCAGAACAAAAAAGAAAAGATTCAACAGTGCCAGAACTAAAAAAATTGACTAAAAATTTAGCAAAAGATTTTTATGAAAAATCTTTTCTTGCAGAAGATAAAATTGGAGAGATAGGTCAGAATTTGATAAAAAACGATTCAGTTATTCTAACCAATAGCTTCTCATCCTCGGTTTTTTCGATTCTTAAAAGGGCAAGATCTCTTGATGCGTCCGCACAAAAAAGAAAAAAAATCAAGGTGAGAGTGCTTGAGTCTCGTCCTTTATACGAGGGGAGAAATCTGGCCAAGAAATTAGGTAACTTAGGCATAGATGTTACCCTGATAGTGGACTCTGCAATGGGTCTTTTTATAAAAGATGCGGATTTTGTTTTAGTCGGGGCTGATTGTGTTTCAGAAAGATTTTTCGTTAACAAAATCGGAACCCATCCTCTGGCTCTTTTAGCGAAAAATAAAAAAATTCCTTTGTATGTTGCATCCGAAAAAAGCAAGTTTATTCCTGAAAAGTACAGGTTTAAATCAACTCATCAGGGTGAAATCACTGAGGTATATGAAAAGAAACTTTTGAATGTGAAGGTTGAAAATCCTTATTTTGAGGAAATTCCTATATCCTGGTGTGAAAGGATTATAACTGAGGATGGTCTTTTGATGCCTGGAGAGGTTTCTAAACTAATTAGAAAAATTAAGGTGAGCAAAGAGTTGATGAATAAATTGGCTTGGTAGCTTGCCTAAAAAGTGTATCCTTTCGTTGTTGGTCAAAAGACCAACAACGAACAAAGAGCAAAAATAAATTTTTGCACTCCATTTTTGCTACAGGCTCCACCAGTAGTTGGCTTTGATTAAAAAAGTATTGCCTGGCTCAGTATCGAAAAGGTTGTCCCAATCTCTTCTTAATTTGAAATCGCCTAAGTTATCGTAGGTGTCCCGAGACTGAGTCCAGACCAAAAATAAGGTGCTTCCCGGTCGATACTCCCAGCGTAATACCACATTGGAGTTAAAGGAGGTCCAGTTGAAATCAGGCTGCTCTTTTTTTTCGTCATACATAGTAGAATCCACATACTCGAACCTGTCTGGTGGAATGAGCTTTTTAAAGTTCTTATAATCTCCAGCAGCTATAAAAGGCTGAGCATAAACCTGCAAGGTCAAGTTTTTGCTGAAGGTAAAAGTTCCTCTGAAGGTCATATCAAACCTCCGGGTGTCCAGCTCACCAAAGATGTCGTCGGTCCTTTCTCCATTCTCATCTGTCAAATAGGTTACCCATCTTGAAATACCGTCAGAACGCATATACCCGGGACCTCCGCTGAGTTCGATGTTGGATCTGGGGTGGAAGTTAAACCAGATACCGTAGTAGTTATAATGTCCATCCCAATTATCTCCTCCCTCTATATTGGGATTGATCTGCCACCACTTACGACTATCAGTGTTCAGCCAGAGCCACCAGCTCTGTCCCCTGGGGATTTTCACCGGAGGTCCTCCCCTGGTCTCATAATCATCATACATATTATCATAATCCATCCAGATTCCCCCACCGATATTCCAGTTGTTTACCAGCTCAATGGAATTGTTGAAGTTTCCTCCACGAGTCAGTTTTACTCCGGACAGGTTGTCAGTGAATTCGATATAGATATTATTCCATGTTTTTCTTATAATCCACCACTTCTTTGTGGTTTTGTATTGCACCCAGCCAGAAATTTCTTTTATATCAGCCCGTCTCAAGAATCCCAGACGATTCAGCTCCAATCCTCTATCCAGGTATACTCCCTGGATTTCTCCATGGATATGTTCTCCTCCCTCTTTTCCAAAGTACAACCATCCACCCCAACCATCCTGGTCAGGTCCGGTTTTGGAACCAATCAACTGTCCTTTGGATTGGTAGTCGCCGTTATGGAAACGTAAAGTCCAGTCCACTCCCCCGGTGTAGGCGGGATGAAAACTTTTCTGGTTAACAGCAGTTGCCATTATTCCCACAGTAGAGTTTTTGAAAATATCCTGCATAACTCGTGCCACGAAATAATTAGCTTCAGGCTCTGTCACCCCTTTTTTTCTATACCCGTCCTCATGCATAAACTTTGCTTTTTCTCTCTGGGTAACCGCCTCCAGAATTCCGATTGAGGTTCCACCCTTTGTTTTTCCGCTGACCTTGCCGGCAAATAAGATGGTGGTGGAGGTTGGTCTGTCTATGTAGTAATCCACGCCATCAGGCCACTGAGAAGGACTTTTCCCTATTCTGCGCGAATAGAAAAGGTCAAAAGGGGTCTCAAAGATTTTAAATCCCTCCAAAAAGAACGGACGCTTCTCCTGATACCAGGTCTCAAAAGTGGATAAGTTCAGAATGGTCTGATCTGCCTCCACCTGTCCAAAGTCAGGATTGATCGTGGCATCTAAAGTGATATTGGAGGTGATCCCATATTTGATATCAAAACCTAAATTCCCAAAGAAATCCCTGCCATCCGGGTTGCCTAGGCTTTTTTGTTCGGTCTGTTCGTAGGATACAACGTAAGGTAAAATCTCCAATCTCTTTGGAGGGGTGAGATTCTTCAATCCCTTGAGGTGACCGAAATGAGAGACAAAGCCACTGGCGCTCTCGGGAATATATATCCACCTGTCCAGCTCATTCTTACGGCTGATGCGTCGGCTAAAGTAGATTCCCCAGACTGGATTCTCCTCACAAGCGAAACGTAGACAATGAAACGGTATTTTCAGTTCAGCTGTCCAGCCAAAATTGGTTCTTTGAGTAGCTGATTCCCATACCGCATCCCAGTTGAAATCACTCCAGTTGTCATTATAGTAGTATTCGTCCTTTTGAGTTCCGGATACATACGCGGTAAATGCATAAGCGGTCTGATGATCGTGGTGGCTGTCGATGATCACATTAATCAAATCAGATTCCACCCATCTGTCTCTTCGGGTCAATCGGCTTATGATTTTGTCCGGCTCCGAATCATACATCTCCATCCCCACATAAAGGGCATCGTCATCGAAAGCTACCCTGACGAAAGTGGACTCAGTAGCAGGCTCTCCCTCATCTGGTTCATATTGAATGAAATCTCCTGACCGGGGAGCTTTCTCCCAGAACTCCTCATCTAATATTCCGTCAATTTTTGCTACCCCATCTATTTTGATAGCAGTGATACTTTTTACAGTATCTTCCTCTGCTTCTTGAGCGAGCAAGTCGGGATTGCTCAAGAGTAGAAAGAAAAGGAATATCAAAGACGAGAACAAAACCCATTTCAAATTTTGCATTTTTCCTTTACTCCAAATTAAAGTTGATTTTTTAAAAGCCTCATCCATTCAATAAATTTCAAAAGGTCCAGATTTTTTTCATTTTTATTATTCCCTAAGAATGACATCCAAAGAATTCTTAGAATTTACTTTCAGCCTCTCAGATAAGTTGATAAAGAACTGACAGAACTTAAAATATATAATTTTCTACTACAGAATTCAACGAAAGTTTCAAAGTTTTTTGTTGATAGATGTAAAAAAGAGAATATATTAAACTAATTAACTAAGATGCGAAGCATTTTGACGATTTGGCTGAGCTTCTTGAGGAGTTTAAATTCAAAGGCTTAAATGCCGAAAACAAAATAAAGGACTTATTTTGGAAGAAGATGGATAATGGTAGCTAAAAAAAAGCTTTCTATTCTAAGTGTTTTCATTTTGATAATTCTGTTTCCTTTTTCACAGGCTTTGGGCTGGGATCAGGGGGCCTGCCCGGCCAGGGATTTCTCGAACAGATGGGAGAAATTAAAACAGGGGCTTTTATCAAAAAGAGCTCTGTTAGAAAATAAAGGTTACACTCCAAAAGAGATTTTAAAAAAGCGTCTCGATTTTATTCGGATTCCAGAGAAAAGAAGAGGTGTTTCTATAAATAAGATTAGTAAAGCTTTTTTTCCAACGATTGATTTTATGAATATATCAGATTTTCAAATAAATCAAGAAGAAGATTCTTCAACTTTTGAGCAATTTTTACCCTCTGTTTTTGTTTTCAAAGATCACAGTTATCTTTTAGTATGGGAAGACGAAAGGAACGGAGATTGGGATCTGTTCTGCCAGAAAATCGATTCTTCTGGTGCATTTGTAGGTACAAATACAAAAATAGTTTCAGACTCTTTGTTTTCAGACCAGATTCAGCCTGATCTGGCAAGAATTGGTGATTCGAGCTTTGTTCTGGTATGGATAGATGGAGCCGAGTTAGATTTATATCTCCAGCTTTTTAATCCTGATTTAACTTCAATAACAGAAAAAATCGAAGTTAGCCAAGGTGTTTGTTTCTCTCCTGAAGTTGCTTGTTTTGATGATTCGACTTTTGTGGTTGTCTGGAAGGATGAAAGCGATGATATTTACGCAAGGAGATTTAATTTTTCAGGAATCCCTTTTAGTCCAAGTTTCAAAGTGAATGATTCAAGTGAAGAATGGAGAGTTTCTCCTTCAGTTGATGTTCAATCTGACAGCGGTTTTGTGGTGGTATGGGAGGATTACAGAGACTCAGATGCAGACATATACTTTCAGAGATTCAACTACTCAGGGAGCAAAATAGACACAAATATCCTCGCTAACTCTGATCTGGGTGATGAGGACCAATACCAGCCAGAAGTTTCTTTTGGGAAAGATGGTGGGTTTATGATAAGCTGGGTGGATACCAGAAATGATAATCCCGACATTTATGCAAAGATATTTTTATGGGATGGGACAGTTAAAAAGCCAGATTTCAAAGTGAACACTGATTTGGGCTCTGATTATCAGTGGGACCCTTGTGTGGGTTCATATTCTGAAGGGAAATATGTAGTTTGTTGGACCGATTTAAGGGATGGGTGGGCAATTTACAATCAAATTTTTGATACTGCGGGAACTCGTGTGGGAATT
>JAUWYR010000012.1 GCA_030615745.1 Candidatus Zixiibacteriota bacterium
CTCCGGTTGAGATATTGAAAGAGAGATTCCGAAACATAGATCAAGAAATACTCAATCTTCCACCAATAAGACTTGAAATACTACTTGACTCCACCTATAAAAAACGGAACAAAAGTGGATACCATCTACCTATACCTGTCCGGACACTACCAATTTTTGATGGCGTTTTTATGAAAATATGTTATATTTATTCTAAGGGTTTTTTTAAGATTTTGAATCTGGAAGGTCGATATTTGTATTAGTATGTCAAGAAAAAAGCAAATAAGAAAGAGAGGTGATAGAAAAATGAAAAGGCTTTGGTATTTAATCTTGTTTCCCTTTTTGCTTTTGGTGATAGCAAATTGCTCCAAGAGCACCAAAAGCGAAAAAGCTTCTGAGGGAATGATAAAGATATATTTAACCGATGTTCCTGCAGTCTACGATTCGGTTAAAATCGTAGTATCCGAGGTGTCGGTCCATAAAGCTACCGAAGATGATGATACACTTTCTGGTTGGGTAGTGGTTAACGATAGTGTTCAGACCTATGATCTTTTACAGTTGAGAAATGGAGCTATGGCAGTTTTGGATTCAGGCTCTCTGGATGCAGGTCATTATACCCAGATAAGGCTTTTGATTACCGATGGGAGCTACGTTGTTGTCAATGGTCAGAGTTACGATCTGCAAATTCCTTCGGGCTATCAATCTGGGGTCAAGTTAGTGCACCAGTTTAGAATTGAGGAGAATAAGTTATATGAGCTGATTTTAGATTTCAATGCTGAGAAATCGATCGTTCATACAGAGGGTGATAAATACCAGTTGAAACCGACCATCAGGGTGGTTGCTAAAGTTACCTCAGGTGAAATCGTGGGAGTAACTGTGCCTTCTGAGACAGAGGTTTTTGCCTTAGCCAATTCCGACACGGTTGCCTATACTGTCCCTATGATACCAACACTTATGCAGATACAACCATCTCAGGTATTAATGTATTGGCAGAACACATAACTGATCTGGATACTATTTATCTGAGGGTTAAATAAATTTAAAAGCAAGTTGAATATATTACTAATAAGTGTAAGTGCTTTTGCGAAATGTAAGGAATTTTTCAAAAAGGCCAAAATTTTATTTAGACAAAGTATAACCTTTTGAATACAGTTACAGAGAATATTAAATTCTCTGGAAATTAGCCGAAATAAAAAATAGAGCTAACCAATAATAAGGGGGGAGTTATGCTTGATTTAAAAGTTTTGGACCTTTTAAAAAAGCAGAAGAAAATCTCAAAAGATTGGCTTTTAAAAAACCCACAAAAGAACTTCGTGATAAGGGTAAAAAGTGTTGAGAAGAAGGGTGTAAAGTAGGCAGTAGACGGAATTGAGAAAGAGAAAAAAAGTTCAGTAGGCAGTATGCAGTAGATAGATCAAAATTCTACACATTTTTATCTTCCGAGATCAACTTTTTTATCTCTAAATCAAAAAGCTTATCCAAATTATTTAGGTTAAAATCAATTTTTTCCTTTGGTATTTTTAACCTGTAAGACCCGGTTCTGTTGTTCTCAATTAATGTTTGGGTGAGTTTGCAAAAACTTTTTATCTGTGTTTTCAAACGGTAAAGATATTTTGCCTGGTTCTCCCCTGGCTCCAGATCGAGCTTATGTATCCATCCATCCTCACAATTTACTTTAGCCCATGCTAATTTTAAAAGATATTTAAAAGATTTTGCGGGTAGATATATATATTTTCCATTTATGATGGTTAAAAACTTATCTTTTTTTTGTTCGCCATCTAAAATCAGATAGCTTATCTTTTTCGGTATCTCGAATCTTTTGTTTTGCTTTCCCACTTTTTTCTCGTCGGATAACCTATTTAAAGTTTCTTTTAACCTTTGAGCAACTATTTCTGGAATAATCTTTTCTAATTCTTCTAATTTTATGGTCTTTAATTTATCGAGCTCATACAAATTATTTTTAACCAGAGCCCAGATGAAATCCCTTCCTAAATTAGGTATTCTCAAAGATGCGAGTTTTAAACCTTTTTCATTCACTCCAAAAAGGACTTTTTGTGAGAGATTTTTTAAAAAATCTATGGTATTTTGCGGAGCATCTCCGTATGGATCAAGAGATTGACGGTTTTGATTTTTTGTCACCTTTGCAATGAGGTGTGAAGCATCCAAAAGCCAGCTAAGCCTTTCCGCAGCCCCTTTTATAAAGCCTGCTCTTAAACTGTATTTTTTCTCAATATCTTTTGTTGGGATATCGGATATCCAGTCTGAAAAAAGCAAAGAGAGCTTCACTTTTCTTTTCTGTTTTAGTGTGAGGACAAGCTCATCCTCTAAAAGCGATTTCAGCTTTTGACAGTCTTCGACTTTTTGCTCATAAAATCCTTTTTGTTCCTCTTGCGGTGTGAGACCTACCCATAGCTTTTCACCATCATCTGTTTCCAAAAGTTCATAAAACCAACAAAGTTTCCCAAAAAAACTTTTTTGCCCCAATATCTTTTTAATGGCTAATCCTGTTCTTATGGTGATGCCCAAAAGAGCGAAGGTCTTTCCGAGCTCGGATGCGTAGAGGTTTTCTTTTTCAAGTAAAAATATTTTTTTCTCCAAAAGAAAACCTATTTTTTCTTTTAATAAATCTTCATTTAGCTTATCATTTTTTGAGAAAGTTTTTGACAAAACATTTTTCAATTGAAAGATATTTTTGGCGCATCCTGATGCAACGAAATCTAAGATAATATCTTCTAAGTTAAGCTGGTAAAGTCTGGGTAAAATGGATTGTTCTTTAGTTTCTATATATTGGTCCCATAGGGATTCAAAGTGAAATTGGTTTGTGGCAATTACAATAGATCTTCCGAAATCCAAAGCCTTTTTTAATCTTCCTGCTCTTCCGGACATATTCTCATATTCTCCCCAGAGGATGGGACAAAGAACTGTTTTTTGAGAATATTCTGGTGTTTGATATTTCTGGGTTTCGATGAAAACAGTCTTAGCTGGAAGGTTAACACCCATAGATAGGGTGGTGGTTGAAAAGATTGTAGTTATTTCCCCTTTTAAGTAAAATTTTTCAATTATATTCCTCTCATCATAAGATAGGTCAGCATTGTGAAAGGCGATCCCTTTTTCAAGACAGAAAATAAGTTTATCTTTTAAAGAGGTTGGCTCTAATTCGTTTAACTCGGAAATTGCAGAGTTTGCCCTTGGGAGGTCAATTCTTTCTGCAAAATCTATGGCTAATTTTTCTGACTCGAACTTCCCCTTCAAAAAGACCAGAACCTGCTCATCATCTTTTAAGAGTTTTTCTAAACAAAGGAAAAGAATCTCATCAGGTTTTTCAGTATCAATTTTTAAAAACTCCTCAATTTCATCCTCCCCAGAATTGTATTTTCTGTAATGAAATTTTCCCTCAAATAAAACTCCCTGCAAAAGCTCGACCGGTCTTTTATTTTCATAAAGAAGTTTTAAACCTAACCATTCTGATAATTCTGCGGAGCATCTTGACGATTTGAAATCCCTTCCCTGGCCAGGCAGGTTAGAAGTTTTTAAAGTTTCGGATAGTACTGCTGATAGTCCTAAGATTTGCGGATGGTATCTGGTGGAAAGTATTTTGGTTAAAATCAGTTCCAAAATATGACCTCTTGAATCATCCCCGATCATCTGGAGTTCATCAACTATTAAAAGATTTATCTGAGATAAAAGGTCTAAGTTTTTAATCAGAACCTGGTTGAACTTTTCATATATAACAATGGCTAAGTCGAAATCACCGTTTTCTAAATCCTGGTCAAATTCTTTTCTGTCCCTTGTTGATATTATAACTTTTATCCCCAGAGGTGAGTATTTCTCAGAGAAGTCAGAATATTTTTCCTCAGCTATTGCTTTTAAGGGAACCAAAAAGACGACTTTTTTTCTGTGGAAGATATTTACAACAGAGGCTAACTCTCCGCAAAATGTCTTTCCAGAGGATGTTGGGGCTGATATTAGCAAAGATTCCCCCTCTAAGAGTCTATATTTAGTCAAGACTTCTTTTTGAAGTGGCAATAGCTTTTCACCTTGATTTTTCTGCCATGATTTGATCACAGATTCTGGTATTCCATATCTTATTAATTTTGAAATATCCATTTTAATTCTCTTTTTTATTATCGGCTCAAACATAATATACTGCACATTTGTGCAGATGTCAAGGAAAAAATAAAAAAAATTTTAGCGCTTTCTTAAAATTTTAGATGAGTTTTATAACTTTAAGAAAGAAAACATCTTAGATTTAACTAATGAAAGAAAAATATTAAGAAGATGTGTCAGGACCAGTCCTGACATCTTTTTCTAATACTTAAGGAATAGGAATTCCCGAAGCTAAAGGCATCCCACCTCTGGCGGGATGCAGGCAATCATAAATGATTGCACTCCACTTTTTAAGCGTCAGAAGGAAACTTCTGACGCCACCATTAACGCAACCTGAAGGTTGCGGCTACCGATCCAAATCATAATTCTTAGATACTCTCTTTGGGTATCGGAGCCATAAAGGCTCCTCTACGCGTAGCAGCCTGCCCGGCTAGGGAGGGTTTATCCCTCTGCTGTGAACCATCAAATATCAACCATATACTGTTCTGTTCCCGACAGGTCCCCTGACCTTGTGCTGTTGCTGAATTTTGAATGCAGAAAGGAATTGCCGAATTACAAATTCGGCAACAACAATGGGAGTTTCTCAGTTTAATCCGCTAAATCCGTTGACCAATTTGCTCTTGACTTCGGGTTTTGAGCGTATAATTTTTGGATAACAGAGGATAAGCACAGATTCGTATGAATGCTTCGCATAGAATCTGTGCCTACAAGTTGAAGGTTTTGATTGCTGAATTAGAAATTCAGCAACAATGAAGAGAAAGAATTTGTTATAGGGTGGGGACCCCCCCGCCAGAGGCGGGGGGATTTCGCTTCGCTCAACAAACCCCGCCCCTACAAAATGATAACAAGAAAAGGATATAAACTGGTCATTTCTGCGAGCAGAAGGGTTGACCTTTTGACATTTTATCCAGATTATATGCTTGAAAAAATTAACCAGATAGGGATAAAAAACATCCACACCTTGGTTATCTGGACTAAAAATCCTGAAAATATTTTTAAACACAAAAAGTTAAACAAAACACTCAAAAGTTTAGACCAGGTCTATATTCTTCTCACGATAACGGGTTTAGGAGGAACAGAGCTTGAGCCAAAAGCACCCAGAGAAGAGATGGTTTTACCACTTTTGCCAAAACTTATCGATTTTTTAGGGTCTCCAAAAAGAATAGCTATAAGATATGACCCTTTATTGGATGTTTATTATCAGAATAAAATTCATCTCACTAACATAGATATAGAAATTTTTAAAAACCTTCTGGAGAATGTAAAAAAGCTTGGGATAGAAAGGATGATAACATCGTATATAACCCTTTATCCAAAAGTGGTAAAAAGATTAGAAAAAAATAATTTTCAGATAATTTTTCATTCAGAGGAAAAAATAAAAGATTTCATCAAAGAAGAAATGATTCCACTATACGAAAAATCGAATATAAAACTTTGCACCTGTGTCTTCCCGAACTTGACTACTATGGGTTGTATCGATGGGGCTTTGCTTTCAGCACTTCATCCTAAAAAAAAGCCTTGCCCAGTTGCTAAAGATCCTTCACAAAGACCAACCTGCCACTGCACAAAATCAAAAGATATAGGAATGTGGTTTTCTTGTTATCATGGCTGTTTTTATTGTTATGGAAACCCACACACTCCTTTACTCAACGATTCTCAATAGTTGAAAAACCAGCTAACTCCTTTTTAATCCTCTCACTATTTTTCTTAATCATCTCCAAATATCTCAAATTCTCACCTTCAACAAAATCCTTCCCATGCTCAAGAAGTTCTGCTGAACCCAAGATGGAGGAAAGGTAGTTATTGACTTTCAAACTTAAATCAAAGAATTTTTCCAAATTTAATTTTTGGCTAAACTTATCTGTTGAAATTCTCCTTAAAGCTAAGCCAAGATAAAAGCTTACAGTTTCAAGAAAATCGATCTCATCTTTGGTAAATGGTCTTCTTTCCCAGTTTCTCATCTCACCAACAGATATTATTCCAATGGGGGATTGGTCAACAATTAGTGGAACTAAAACCGCTGAGTTAATCTTTTCATCCATCAAAAGTCCTGCTTCTTCATCTGACATCATGCTTTCCGGGTCATTCTGATTAACCAATACAGGTCTTTTAGCATCCAAAACCAAGCGATGCCAGGGAAGCTCGGAGAGCGAAAATCTATTTCTTTTTTGAAGATTTATTCCATCTTCTCTTATCTTATGGGATGATAATGACAAAAGCTCTGCGGAGCTCGATGAGTCTTGACGACATCTTGACGATTTTGAATCTTTAAATTCATTTTCAATTTCTTTTTTAATCTCTGGATGGGTTATCTTTTTTTCAGATAAAACAGATATTCTGCAGAAAGAGACAGGGAGTCCGAAAGTTATAGTCTCAGCAGCATAATCGAATATTTTTTGGAGCTCTTTTTCATCTAATGATTTTTTTGCGATTTGATTTAGCTTTGTTAACTTTGTCTCTTTTAAACTTAATTTCTCGCAAAGATTAGATTTTAAAAGCAAAAGGTCAAAAAGTGAACAGATGAGTTTAAGCCATTTTGCATCCTTTGGAAGGTAGTTTTTAGCCCTTATGCTTCCGAAGGTTAACACCCCCCTTTGAGATAAAGGCAAGGCCATAACAGACCTTATTCCTGTTACTTTTATAAGACTATCATCCAAAAGGGTATCTGAGGATATGTCCTCTATAATCTGTGGCTCATCTGCGTCTTTTACCTTTTCTACTAACGTGCCACAGGTGGGAAGGGATCTCTTTTTACTTAACAAAAGATTCCAGTCACCTGCCATAGAGAGACGGCTCATATTTTCCCCGGATGAATCTATTACAGCTAATGATAGATAATCAAAATCGACAATCTTTTTCAATAGCTTCGCAACTTTTGGAAGAACATCCTCTATTTTGGAGCCTGATAAAATCAAATCTGTGACCTCATCTGCAACAGAGATATATGACCTGCGCCATTTATTTCTTTCATATAAAACCGCCCTTTCAGTCATAGCCCCCAAAAGTCTTCCCAGACCAGATAAAAACAAAGTCTCCTCATAGTTAAATCTAAAGGGTGATTTATCATATATTCCGATAATGCCAAAGATTTTGTCTTTAAATCTTATGGGGACACAGGCAAAAGCTTCGATTTTATCTGTTTCCAAAAAAAGCTTATTGTATTCGGGTAGTATTGTTATCTCATCACAGATTACTGTCTGTTTTGTTGTTATAGCCTCCTTGAAAAAGCTGTTTTCCTTTGGGATGGAATATAAAAGCTGGATTTTTTCTGAGGGAATCTGCCAGTAGCCCAAAAGAGAAAACTCGCTTGAATTCAAAGAATTCTTATATATCACCCCCATTTTGTATCTCATTGTTGACATGATTTGAGAGAAAGCCTCTTTTAAAAGATCATCGGAAAGACAAGCTTTTTCTGGCAAAGATGATAAAGCCTTAATACAGGAGATCTGTCTCAGTCTATCGAGAAGATTAAGGTGAAGCTTTTTACCCCAGAAAAGCAAATTGAAAAATCCACTCAAGGAAAAAAAGCCTCCTGAAATAAGTCCGACAGCTTCAAGGGCTTCAAAATAAGGATCGTCCGAGAAGAAAAAGAGTTTTGAAAATAATTTCATTCCAAAGGTAAAGGAGATAACCAGAAACCCTAATGTGAGTAATTTGAAATTTCGAGGGTAATAGTTTAGATATGCTGGTTTAAATTTCAGGATAAATATGAGAGTAAAAAGGAATAAAAAAAGTAAAGCTCCATCCTTTAAAAAATGCATTTCCCCCTCCTGATTTTAAGTTTTGATTTTTATGATATAACTTTTTTCTTAGTTTCATCACTCATCCCTGACCAAGAGGTCTTTCCGTGAGGTAAGAGTTGATGAAGTCTTCTATTTTTTTATCGACTTTTCCAGAGAAACGTTTAGTTAATCTCTTGCTCCTTGAACGCGTCTTGACGATAGTATGAGGATTTTTAAAGCTTTAAGGTTAAGTAAACTGCCAATCAGAGTTAAGAAGTTTTCTCTTTGCGTTCTCCGTTGGTCTTAAGACCAACGGATAGCAAAAACTCCCAACAGTCCTAAAAAAAATTACATCTTCTTCTTCAATTTCGCAGAGGGATAAACCCTCTGCTACGCGTAGAGACCTGCCCGTCTGGGAGCCTTTTTGGCTCCAATCCCTTCAATCGTATGCCCACCTTGCCTCAAGGTGGGCCTTTTTCGCCCAGGTTGGGGGCAACTTGGACTACCGCTGGTAGGGGAGTCCCTTGTGGGCTCCCGAAGGACGGGAGGGGACAAGCCCCTCCTCTACGGCAATGAGTAGAGCTTTCATGGCTCCGATACCCAGGATTGTGTCTTTTGAGGCATCGGCAAAAGGATTTGCCGATGCACAAGCTTCGGGAATTCCTATTCCCGAAGCATCAAAGAAACAGATTATTATAGCGAGATTATTTCCTAATCACTTTCAAGAAGCTCTTTTTTGCCTCCAAGTATTATTCCTATAGGCTTGAGTGAATCGATGTGGTCGCAGATGACTTTAATCGAGGCAGTAATCGGTATAGCTAAAATTATTCCTATTGCTCCCCAGAGCCAGATCCAATACATAGCAGCTACAAGAACTGCTAATGGGTTTAAGTTGACCCTTTCACCGATAAGCCTTGGGGTGATGAGGTTACCCTCGATGATCTGAACTACCTCATAAAAAATCAAAACCCACAGGACAGGCATAAGCGATTTGAATTGTATCGCAGCCACAATTAAAGGTGGGAAAAGTCCAATAGCAGGTCCGATATAAGGAACTAAATTCAGAATTCCAGCGAGCGGCCCCCAGATATAGGCATAGTTTACTCCGATTAACAGAAATCCTATTGTAAATATTATTGACAAACCGATGGTTACTAAAAATTTTATCAGGATAAATCCTTTTAACTGCTGGCTTATTTCAATAAGAATGCTTTCAGCCACATCCCTTTTTGACCCTCCAAAAGCTTTTACCAATTTCTGTTTTATGACCTTCTGATCTGCTAAGATAAAAAAGGTCAAAAAGGCGACCAAAACAGATCCGAATACAAAGGTGAGAATTGAGCCTATACCCTTTACCAGGTATTTAGTCACTCCGGAGAAGTCCTTTAACTTTAGCACCTCAAAATCAATACCTCCTTCTCCAGATGAGATTATTCCTCGGGAGATCAAATCCTGTTTTAGGTCGGATAATAAAATTAAAAGCCCGTTGTAGTATTTTGGAAGATCCTTAAACAAAGAATTTGCCTGAGCAAGGAGGAAATAACCTACCCAGAAAACGATAACCAGACTTACCAGAATAACTAAAAGAACCGAAAGGATATGGGGAATTTTCAATCGCCTCAAAAGGGAAACAAAAGGAGCTAAAACATAAGCCAAAGATACTGCAATCACTAATGGAATTACTATGGGACTGGCAAAATAAAAAAATGCTGTTGCAGCAGCTAAGGCTAAAAAAGGATATGAGATGGTCTGTAGGGTAAAATGGGATTTGGTTTCATTCATCTGATTTTTTTATCTTTTAAAAAACTTTTTTAATTTGTTTAAAGGCAAGGTATTTATCACATCATTTGGCTCCAGCCATCCTCTTTTAGCAGTGGCAATTCCAAAGTTCATCCAAAAATAGTGATTTATGTTATGGGCATCAGTTGAGATGGTTATCTTTACCCTTTTCTCTTTAGCCTTTCTACAATTTATATCGTTCAAATCCAGTCTTTCTGGATAGGCGTTCAGTTCAAGAATTTTATCGTTGGCTTTGCAACAATCGATAATCTTGTCAATGTTCACCTGGTAAGGCTCCCTTTTTCCTATAAGCCTTCCTGTTGGGTGAGCGAGAATATCAACTAAAGGGCTCTCTATTGCTTTTATGATCCTTTTGGTCATCTCCGCCTCTGATTGGCTGAATTTGGTATGGACTGCTACTACTACAAGGTCAAGCTCCTTTAAAACATTAGCTGGTAGATCAAGTTTTCCATCTGCTCTTATGTCCACCTCTATCCCTGAAAGAATTTTGAAATTTTTAAGTTTTTTATTTAGTTTTTTTACCACCTCTATTTGCTTTTCAACTCTTTTTGGATCAAGACCTTTAGTTATTCCAACTGCAGTTGAATGGTCACAGATTGCTATGTATTGATAACCCCTTTTTTTAGCTTCCTCAGCCATTTTCTCAATGGAGTTTTGACCATCAGACCAGTCTGTGTGCACATGCAGATCACCTTTTATATCCTTCAATTCAACAAGATGTGGGAGCTTTTTTTGCAAAGCCATCTCGACTTCACCCCAATCCTCCCTTAGCTCAGGAGATATGTAAGGAAGAGCAACTGATTTGAAAACCTCCGTCTCTGTTTTTCCAGCAATCCTTTTTTTACCTTTAAAAACACCATATTCGTTGATTTTCAATCCTTTCTGGACTCCTAATGATCTTATTCTAATATTATGAGCCTTTGAGCCTGTGAAATAATGCTGGGCTGCACCGAACTCCTCCGGCTTAACTATTCTTAGGTCCGATTGAAACCCATCCTTGGTGACAATGGAGGTTTTTGTGCTTCCTTTGGCTATCACACTTGACACCTGGGGAAGTTTGACAAAAGAATCTGACACAGATTCAGGATTTTTGCTTGAGACTAAAATATCAACATCCGCAATAGTCTCTTTCATTCTCCTTAAGCTTCCTGCTAAGGTGATCTTTTCCACATCTTTGTTTTTTTTCAATTCATTCACCAAAGCCTGTGCTTTGGGATGGATGAATGCTAAGGGGAATCTCTCTTTATATTTTCTTACCTGAGTCACGCCTTTTAATATATTTTCCTCGGTTTTCTCACCTAAACCAAAAAGACCTCTTAGTTTTCCCTGTGTAGCTTTTTTTTCTAAATCAATTACATTGTTTATCTTCAGCTTATCATAGATAAGCTTGGCATGCTTTGGTCCTACTCCAGGAATTTTCAAAAACTCAGTTAAGGGGGCATATTCTGATTTTTTCAACTCCTCATAGTATTTTAACTTTCCTGTTTCCAAAAGCTCTTTAATCTTTTTGGTGATGGCTTCCCCTATTCCAGGAAGTTTTCCTAATTTCTCCAGATTCTTAACAGTGGAGATCTGAGTGGTTAAGTTCTCCAGGGTCTGGACTGCTTTTTTATATGCTCTGACCTTAAAAGGATTTTCTCCCTGAATATCTAAAATCTCTGCAATGTGGCTAAATATTTGTGCTAATTCCTGATTGGTCATGTTTTATTGGAGTGTAAACCTTCAGGTTTACCAGGTTTGCAGGCACGAATTCATTCGTGCATTTTTTTGCACAGATAAAATCTGTGCCTACAAAGCTTTGCACTCCAGAATAGTTACTTTCCTATCAACTTCTTAAATTCATTTTCGTCAATTGTCTTAACTTTTAAGCTTTTCGCTTTATCCAACTTAGAGCCCGGCTCTTTTCCAACCAATACAAAATCTGTGTTCTTGCTTACAGAAGAGGAGACCCTCCCTCCCATATCCTCGATTATTTTTTTTGCTTCGTCTCTGGTGAAGCTTTCGAGTGCTCCTGTTAGAACAAATGTCTTTTTTGAAAGCGGGTTTTTTTTAACTTCAACCTTCATCTTTGGGAATTTTAACCCACCTTTTTTCAGCTTCTCTAAGACTTTCAAGTTTTTCTCGTCGTGGAAGAAATTATAAATGCTTTCTGCAACTATTGGTCCTATTTCACGAACAGCAGTTAGTTTCTCTTTGGTTTTATTTTTGAGATTATTGATCGAGTTAAATTCTTTTGCTAATATGGTTGCTAAATGTTCACCCACATTTCTTATTCCCAAGGCGTAGATCAGATGGGGAAGGTCTGGTTTTTTACTTTTCTTTATTGCACCTAAGATATTCTCTGCTAACTTGTCTCCCATCCTGTCCATTTTCATTATATCTTCTTTTTTCAGAAAATACAGATCAGCAGGGTCCTTTATCAATTCCTTATCCAGCATCTGTTCCAAGAGTTTGAATCCTAATCCATCCACATTCATGGCGCCTTTGCTGACAAAATGATACATATTCTCCTTAATCTGTGCTGGACAGGCTATCCCTGTGCAACGATGAACCGCCTCGCCTAACAGTCGCTCAACTTTTGAGCCGCAAACAGGACATCTTTCTGGCATCTTGAATACCTTCTCCTTGCCAGTTCTTTTTGAGGTTATAACTTTAACTACCTCAGGTATCACATCCCCGGCTCTCTGGACCAAAACAGTGTCTTTTATTCTTACGTCCTTTTTTCGCATCTCATCTTCATTATGTAAGGTCGCACGGCTCACCACAACTCCGCCAACTCTCACCGCTCTTAAAATAGCCACCGGAGTAACTGCTCCAGTCCTTCCAATATTAACACGAATATCCTCAACCACAGTAGTTTGTTGCTGTGCTGGGAATTTCCAGGCAACAGCCCATCTCGGAGAACGGGATAGCTCCCCGATTTTTTCCTGAAGTTTAAAGTCGTTCATCTTGACCACGATACCATCGATCTCACAATCAAGCTTTTCTCTTATTTTTAATATGTTCTGGTAAAACTCTATTACTTCAAGAGTATTTTTACACAACTTTTGATGGGGATTAACATTCAGACCTAAATCTTTGAGATATTGCAGAGCTTCAGAGTGACTATTCAACTTTATCCCTTCGAATCTTCCAATTCCATAGGCATACATATAAAGTGGGCGGGATGCAGTGATTTTTGAATCGAGCTGTCTGACCGAACCTGCTGCTGCATTTCTCGGATTGGCAAAGAGTGGCTCTTCTTTTTTCTCCCTCTCTCTGTTCAACTTTTCAAACTCCGATTTTGACATTATCACCTCACCACGCACCTCTAAAAGGTCAGGAACTTTTGCTTTTCTTTTTAAAAGCCTTAAAGGGATAGTCTTTATGGTTTTTAAATTCAAGGTTATATCCTCGCCAATAAAGCCATCCCCTCTGGTTGAGCCCTGAGCAAGCTTTCCATTCCTATAAACAAGTTCCACTGCTAATCCATCGAATTTGAGTTCAGCGGTATATTCAATCTTTTTCTCACTTACTCCTGAAAGCTCCTTAACCCTTCTGTGAAAATCCAAAAATTCATCCCCTGTGAGCGCCTTGTTCAGGCTGAGCATAGGGATAGAGTGGGGAACTGTTTTAAACTCAGTAAGGGGTGGTGCGCCCACCCTCTGGGTCGGGGAATCGGGTGTTACAAATTTAGGATGTTTTTTCTCTAACTCAACTAATTCATCGAAAAGCCTATCATATTCTGCGTCCGAGATCTCCGGGGAATCGAGAACATAATACCTGTAGTTATGATAATTTATCTGGTCTTTTAGCTTCTCGATTCTTTTTTTTATATCCCCCTCATCTTTACTCATACTCCTTAGCCTCCCCTTCTGCCTTTAACTCCTCCTAAGAATTTGTCCTTTCTTTTTTTGTCAAATATATGTTTACCCTTTTGGAACATTCCCTTTTTGAAATCCTTAAACTTCTTCTTGTGCTTTACCTCCATAAGTTTTTCTTCTTTTAATCTCCTGTGTTTTTCTTTGCCCACATCAATTTTTTTCTCCTCTTTCTTTTCTTCTTTTTTCTCTTCCTCGGGCATAAATCCTCCTTTTTTGGTTTCCACCCTATTTTTAAAGTAAGATTTTTTTTATAAAAGTCAATCAGAATTGAAAAATTTTTTCAATTGGTGGCGTCAGGAGTTTCCTCCCCTGGCCGGGCAGGCTGACGCTTTTTTCTGTCGGGAGGTAACTCCCGACAGCACTGAAAAAGGTGCGATAATCTACCCATTCCGTGCTGGTTGGATCTTCGTTCTTCGTTAGAATCTTTTGGGACCGGTGGGTGGGATTTAATGCTTACCAAACTGGATGCCTCAGGCAACACCTGCATCGGAGAATTTGTCACATCGACTGTTATGAGTGTTTCCTGCTCAGTTACCAGCCCGCCTACGGTGGTAACCTCCCCTGCTACAATAGTGACCACCCCCGCCACGCAAGTGACATCGCCTGCTACTGTGGTCACGACCGTTTGTGAGCTGATCTGCGGAGATGTCAACGACGATGGAAGTATAGACTTATCAGATGTCATCTATTTAGCAAACTATAAACTCAAAGGCGGAGACCCACCACCAGACCCAATTTGTCGAGCTAATCCCAATGGTGATGGAGTAATAAACCTGGCTGACGTTATATACTTGGCGAACTATTTGTTAAAAGGTGGACCTGCTCCGCATGATTGTGGAAACTACCAAGATTAGAGAGTAAACGGTAAACGGAAAACAGTAAAAAACCTTTAATGGTGGCGTCAGGAGCTTTACTCCCCTGGCCGGGCAGGCTGACGCTTTTTTCTGTCGGGAGGTAACTCCCAAAAGCACCGGAAAAAATTACATCTGTGCTGGTCGGATTCCCTGACTCCAACAGGTATCCCGCCAGGTCTGGGGACCTGGCGGGCACAGAATGGTAGATGGTTAATAGTTGATGGTTCATAGCAGAAGGATAAACCTTCTGCTACGCGTAGAGGAGCCTTTATGGCTCCGATACTACTTAGAGGGTAAACGGTAAACGGAAAACAGAAAACAGTAACAGAGGGGAAAATTTAATTGTTGGGGCAGGAGTTTAACTCCTGCCCCAGCTTTTGTAACAACCAAAAAGATTAAAATCTTTCCTTTATCGATTTTTCTTGACTCTTATCATCCTATTTTATATTATCTTTTGGATGTGGATTCACTTATTTAAAAGGAACTTTCTACCGATTTTTAAAGTAAAAGATTAATTGGCTTTTTTGACAACTAAAAATTTAAAAAAGGAAATTATATGACATCTTTTCTTTTAATTACTCCCTTCAAGGGCAATATCTTGAAAATGATAGCTGAATCTGATATTTTCGCTAAAATTATACTTTTGATCCTGCTTATTTTCTCGATAATCTCCTGGGGAATAATAATTAACAAAATAAGGCTTTTTAAAAAGGTTAACTCAGACACTGCGAAGTTTCTATCCGCTTTTAGGAAAAGAAAGAGGCTCTCAGATGTTTATCTGGTCTGCTCAAGTTTTAAAAGATCTCCACTTTCAAAAATATTGGAACAAGGATATTCAGAGCTTCAAAACGTTTTAAAAATAAGCGAAATCACTAATCCGAAAACAAAAGATGTAGATCTCGGTTTAGACCAGGAGAAAACAGATTTGATAAATATGGTTTTGGAAAGAGTGGGCGCAGAAGAGCTTCAGAAATTGGGCAGAAGTGTTGTCTTTTTAGCCACTACCGGGACGGTCTCACCATTTTTAGGGCTTATGGGAACTATCTGGGGAATCATAAATTCATTTTCATCAATTGGGATAAGGGGCTCAGCCAGCTTAGCTGTGGTTGCACCTGGAATTGCTCTGGCTTTGGTCGCAACTATTGTGGGACTTTTTGTAGCTATTCCAGCTGTTATCGGATATAATCATATTAATAATAAACTGAAAGCTATCTCAGTTGAGGTCGATAATTTCTCGCTTGAGTTTTTGGGCGCAGTTAAAAAGGAGCTTTTGTATGAAAAAAAGAGTCTACGGAGCACTCTATGATATAAATGTGGTTAACCTGGTTGATGTGGTATTGGTTCTTCTGATCATTTTCATGATCGCAGCACCGATGCTTCAGTCAGGTATTGAAGTAAATCTTCCAAAGACCGAAGCAACTGAAAAAGACCTTGGAGAAGGAATAGTTGTCACCATCACCAAGGAGAACAAAATCTTTGTAGATGATAAGATAACTAATTTAGACAGGTTTGAAAAAAGACTTTCTCAGGTTTGCGCTCAAAAAGGTGCTAAGGCTGTTTATCTAAAAGCAGACTCTAAGGTTAGATATGGATTGGTGGTTAAGGTGGTGGGAAAGATAAAGGGGATAGGGATAAAAGATTTGGGATTGGTTGTCGAACCCGAAGACTAAATGATTTGTGATTCGAGAATATGAGAAAAGATATTTTCATCTCTTTGATTTTACACATAACTTTATTTATAAGCTTGTTTTTTTTGCCGGGCTCTGCCAGACAAAAGGAATATCCCACGGTATATAGAGTTGGTCTAGTTAGTTTCCCCAAGAGAGCTATGGCAAAAGGAACTGGAAAAGAGGGGACTGTGTCTCAAACAAAAACCGGGTCAAAAAAAGCTGAAGAGGGGGTCGCTTTAAAACAACTTAAAAAGAAAGAAGAGAAAAAAACAAAAAAAGAAGTCATAAAAAAAAGCACAAAGAAGAAAAAGAACGGAAAGGATAAAAAAGGGGAGGTTTCACAAAAAAAGGGGAATGGAAAAAGTAAAAAAGGTGAGGATTCAAAAATAAAAGAAGGAGTGGGATCCGCTGAGTTTGAAGGTTTATCAGGTGTTGGAGTAGATTTTGGGGGGAGCTATTATGTTGATATTATGAGGGCAAAAATTGGTGAATTCTGGAGGAATCCGATTCGCGGAGCAACCTCTGTTGTAAGAACTACCATCTATTTTAAGATAGAAAAAAATGGGAAGATAAAAGATGCTATAATTGAAAAGTCCTCTGGAATAGAGCTTTTTGACCAGGCGGCTTTAAGGTCGGTTCTTTCAGCTGACCCTTTGCCTTCATTACCACAGGAATATACAGGAGATATTTTAGGGGTTCATCTGGAATTTGAGTATATGCCTTAAGATTATCCGAAGGATCAAGAAATGTAAAGTGTTAACTGAGAGTAAAAAACCTTTAAAAAACAACGGATTTGAAGTTTAAGTGATATGAATAGAAATAAAAACTTAAAAAAGATCAAGCCGATTTTGAACGAGGTGAAAAGGAAGTTAAAAAAAATTTATGGAAATAGGTTGAAAAAGGTTATTTTATACGGCTCCTATGCTCGTGGAGATGCAGATGAGGGTTCTGATATCGATCTTATCATACTTTTGGAAAATATGGGTGAGCCTGTTACTGAAATGGAAAAGTTTTCTGAGTCGATATGGAAATTGGACCTGAAGTATGACACTGTGATTTCTGTAATTCCCATTGAGGAAAAAGAGTTTAAAATACGAAGGCTACCACTTATTCTCAATGCTAAAAAAGAGGGAATTACTATATGAAAAAGGATAAAGATATTCAGCAGCTTATGAATAAGGCAAAAGAGAGCCTTAAGGCGGCTGAGAGTTTATATAAAAACAGATTTTATGATTTTTCAGCGAGCAGGGCTTATTATGCGATGTTTTATGCTTCAGAAGCGGTTTTGCTTACAAAGAACCTGTCTTTTTCAAAGCACAAGGCGGTTATCGCGGCATTGGGGAAAAATTTTACTAAACCAGGAATTCTTCCACAAAAGCTACATCGTTATTTAATAAATGGCTTTGATCTTAGACAATTGGGAGATTATGGAACTTTTGGTTCTATAAATGAAGATAAAGCAAAGACATTACTTAAACAAACAAAAGAATTCATAAAGACTGTTGAAAATTATTTAACAAAAAAAGGTTACAAGTTGTGAAACAAGCAAAAGTTTTTTATTATGCGATAATAATTTAAATAGAATTTTAAAATACGTCTTGAGTTTATGGAAAGATTTTTAGTGAAAATAACAATCTTAGGTTTTTTGTTTCTCTTTTTTAGCTCTATTTTTTCAGGGACTGTCTTCGCTCAAACTGAGATCTATGTTAAAATGCCGGTGGGGGGATATGCTCCTATGGATATAGGGATTGCTGAGTTTATACCCAAGGAGGGTGAGTTTTCACCGGAGGAGAAAGAGATCACACAAAAGATTTGCCAAATCATAAGAGATGATTTAAATTTCTCCTTGATGTTTTATGTTCTGGATGTCGATTCATTTGTTTTCAATGTTTTGGAACAGGACTGGCTAAATTTGGATGGATGGTTTAAGTTAGGGGTTAAAACTGCTCTGATAGGTAAGTTGAAGATAAAAGATGACCAGATAGATGTAACTATGATACTCCACGATGTGGAGAGGTTGAAAAAAATATTTGCCCATTCTTATAAGACCAAAATTTCTAATCTCAGGGGATTGGCCCATGCTATATCAGATGATATAGTTTATAAGCTTACAGGTGAGCCACCGATTTTTTCCACCAAGATAGCTTTCGTGTCACAAAGAGATGATGCAAAAGAAATTTATATCTGCGATTACGATGGTTATAATTTAAAAAAATTAACCGATGATAACTCTATAAATCTTTCCCCCCGGTTTTCCCCTGATGAGAAAAGGATAACCTTCACCTCATATAAAGAAGGTAATCCTGATCTCTGGATATTGGATTTGAAAGAGAACAAAAATAACAAAATATCCTCTGAGATCGGGTTGAACTCTGCAGCCTCTTGGTCTCCTGATGGGAAAAATTTGGCATTAACTTTGACCAGGGATGGTAATGCTGAGATATATCTTATCAACCAGATGGGTGAGATAAAAAGAAGGCTCACTAAAAACTGGGCGATCGATTCATCCCCTTGTTTTTCTCCAAATGGGAAACAGATAGCCTTTACCTCAGACAGGGCTGGTGCACCTCAGATCTACATTATGGATGTGGACGGTTCAAATGTCAGAAGGCTTACATACCAGACCAGTTATAACGATTCACCAGCCTGGTCCCCCAGAGGGGATAAGATCGCATTTGTCACCCGCTCAGCTTCGGGATTTGACATTTGCACAATCGATATAACCGGGGAGAATTTCATGAGGTTAACTTCTGAGGGGAGCAATGAGAATCCCCAGTGGTCTTCAGATGGATACCATCTGGTTTTTAGCTCAAACAGAAGTGGGGAAAATGAGATATATATTATGAACTGGGATGGCACGGACCAAAAACCCATAACCAAAGGAGGTGAGAATTATAGCCCTTGCTGGTCTACAGGCCATTGACCTAAAAGATAGCAAAAGATTTTTGAACGTCAAACCTAAATGGAGGTAAAAATGAAAAAGGTTTTGATATTTTCTCTGTCTTTACTTTTGATTTTTGTTTTTTCAGGATGTGCAGGCAAGAAAAAAGAGGGAATTGAGCCTAAAGTTGAGTTACCAAAGATAGAAGAAGAGATGGAAAAACCTGAAGTAGGGGAAGAAGGCATCCCCCCTGAATACACAGAGGAAGAGGTGGTGCGTGGAATCGAGGAGCTTGGACAAGAGATGGAACTTAAGAATATCCATTTCGATTTTGACAAATATTTTCTCAGGCCTGAGGCAAAAGAGATACTGCAAAGAAACGCCAGGACCTTGAAAGCTAATCCTTCCATCAAAATAAGGATCGAAGGTCATTGTGATGAGAGGGGAACAGTTGAATACAATTTAGCCTTAGGCGAGAAAAGGGCTCGTTCTGCACAAAACTACCTTATAAATTTAGGAATAGATCCTGGTCGCATATCTATCATCAGCTATGGAAAGGAAAGACCTGTTGATTTAGATCACAACGAGGATGCCTGGGCTAAAAATAGAAGGGATGAGTTTATTATAATTTCAAGATGAATGTTATTGGAGGTGAGGTGACTCTGTGTGAAAAATAAAATATTAATCTTCCCCTTTTTACTTTTTTTGCTTTTAGGATGTGCGCCACTTATGCACATGCCTGATGAATTGCAAGAGGTGAAAAGAAGTAACAAGAGATTGGAAAGGGAAAACGAGGAGCTGAAACAAAGCGTTTCTCAAGTAGATAGCCTTTTGAGGATTCAGATAGAGGAGAGTCGCGCATTAAGGGCAGATCTATCTAGCTCAATGGGCTGGATAGATGACCGGCTGAGGGTAGTTGAGAGCAAGTTAGATGATTCTGGCTTCAAAGTGAGTGAGCTTACCCGTAAAGTTGAGCTGATAAAGCCTCAGGTATTAAAGGAGGATACAACAGGAAGTTCAGATAGCACTCAGACTACAGTTAATGTTGACCCTCAAAAGCTCTATGATGCTTCTTATCTCAATGTGGTAAAGGGGAATTACGAGTTAGCTATCTTAGGTTTTACAGATTTCTTGAAATATTTTGGCAAAACACTCCTTGCTCCGGATGCCCAGTACTGGATTGCGGAGTGCTACTATGCGCAGAAGGATTACCAGAAGGCAGTATCTGAGTTCGAGAAGCTGATTCAAAACTACCAAAAGACCGATAATTTTCCTCCAGCTCTTTTCAAATTGGGATTGATCTATCTGGAGCTTAAGGATAAGGTTAAGGCTAACAAATACTTAGGTCAACTCGTGGACAACTATCCCGATTCCAATGAGGCAAAGCTGGCAAAGGACAGGCTGGGGGTGAAGCCCTAGCTTTTTCTCGAGATATCTTAAATCGTTTGATGCTGAGACAGCTATGCAATCGGCAAGCTGATATTGTGGACAAACCATAACAAAACTATCCTTTTTTCCATAAAGGACTTTTAATCATTATAGACATTATGTCAATGCACAGGTTGAATAATGATTGTGCTTCTTCTATATCATAGCGAACTTCTGGGTGTGCAGTAGGATTACGGAAATTCTCTCTTATATAATCTAAATTCTTTATTATACCATTCAGTCCTTTCTTTTTCTTTGTTGCCAAATGGCTCGTGATGTTTCCCCAATTAAGTTTTGCCGTCCTTTTTCTTTTTATAATATAACAATAGAAATTTCTTAAAACATCTTCAGTAGCGCGTAATATATGAAACGCAGCAGCTGTGGTACGTTCAAAGGCTATACACATTCCTGCTTCCTTTACATCATATTTAGCAATTTCCGAGAGTTGGTCGAAGATCCCAGGAGCAAAGAGGATGTCCTGATTGAGAGTGAGTTTATCCATAGAAATCTTCTTGTCGGTTGTGAAGAAACAATGTATCCCTTTAGCTTCAGCTCTAAAGTTTGTAGGTCAACCATCCCGAAGGGTGGTTGACAACTCTTTTTGTCAAGCAGTCCTGTAGACATGCTTGACCTACAAGACTGATGTTTTGACGCCAAGATGAAAAAGCATTACCCTGGTTCTGCGGCACCACCCAAAATGGAAAATAATAACACAAGGATTAACGTTTGAATGATCCAGCCGATCACGCAAACCCCTATAGCTCGTAATGTGCTCTTATAATCAAGGGCTTGCCTGACCGCGACCACCATTGCCACCAGCATCCAAATTGAGGCGGCTAGAAAAACCATCCCTCCCAGCCCTGGAATGATACCTAATACTCGAATCAAGCCGGGAGAGCTCGAAAAGCCAATAGTGCGGAGCAATTCACCGAAATCTGCTTTGGTCTGTGGCTCTGGAAGGAATTTCGTGCCAATAAAGTAAGTGAGATAAGCCCAGACATACCACCCGATAAGGGCTGCGAGCGTGCCTATCAAAATCCCGCCAAGCCCTCCTCTTGCAATGCTTCCTACTCCAGCTGCTATACTGGAGAGAACAACAATTCCCATGGCCTGACCCATTGCCCCCGTGTCAGCCTCAACCTCTTCGTACAGATGAACATCTATCTTAGCAGCACGAATAACACGATCCTTAAAACTGGTCATTGTACTCTCCTGAATTTATTCAATAGTTCAAAAAATAATGTCCCCTTCAAACTGCCCCTCGAAATTTTAGATAACGATCAATAACCGCATTATTGCGTTTATGTCTCTAAATTGGTGTTATATCCGTAGTATCTCTGTTATTTTTTAGTATATCCAAAACAATTCTTCGTTTGGTTCAAGTAAAGACTTTTTTTCTGCTTTACTTACCTCACAATTTTTTACCCATCAATTTTCCTCAACCTCCTGTCAATCCCTTGAGGTTTTTTTTCGTTTTATTAACCCAAAATTACCCTATCCCCCTCCAAAAGTCAAGCACTTTTTCCTTTCATCCAGAGCTCTTTTTCATCTGAATTCATTCTTAAAACTGAGGTTTCACTTAAAGACTCCAGTACCGTTCCAATTAAATAATGCAAATTGTTCAGTTAGTAGGTCGATTTTCTAAAATCGACATCTGTTTTGTCGAAATTGGAATTTCGACCTACTTTTTTTCTCACAGAGTAGAGGAGGGGTTTATCCCCTCCCGACCACCAACGGGAGACCACCCTGGCCGGGCAGGCGAGGGTCTCCCCTACATATTAGGTTTATTTTGTTGGATAAGCACTATTTGTTGCCAAATTTATAATTCAGCAATTCCTTAGCTGTATTTCAAATACAGCAACAACAGAGGACGATCTTTTACTGCATTAGAAATGCAGCAACAACACTAAAACCTTAAAATCTTTTTTGTGATAAAAGCTCTTCATAAGTTTTTTCGAGGTTTTTTGCCTCTGTCTTTTTCCCAAAATACTCAAGATAGGAGATTCTATTTTTTATCATAGTTGAATATAAAGAAAGATTAACTTGAACTCGTTCATCCTTGTAAACCTTTTCATCGGTTACCCCTCTCAAGCTTAACTCAGGAAAATCAAAGGAGTAAAAATCAACCTTTTTTCTTAATCTAAAGACGGTCCCTTCTGGAATTTTAGCTAAATTTTTCGAGACCCAGAGGTCGATGTTTCTTACCTCTTTATTAACCATAAGATCATAGTAGATAGGGTAAGTTTCGTAGTTTTTTGTTATGATGCTTCTGAACATACCAACATATCTTTGTTCTATTTCATTTGGGTTGAAAGGCATTTGGTGCTCGAAGAGAAAAACTTGTTTTTCAAACTCCTCGATCTCTTCTTTTGATAAAGCAAAAAGATCAGGATAGTTATTTTTTAAATAATCGAAATGCCACGACCTTATCGCTAATCTCACGTCAATGAATTTTACGTCCGGTCTTAGATTTTCAACATATCTCAAATAGAGCCAGGGGGAATAATGGTCCCAGATATTGGTCAGGATTATGGCATCTTTTTTCACTGACCTTAATATGTTTTTTGCATAATCGTAGGCAAAAAAGTTTTTGCTTCTGTCCTGCTCAAAATAGTTTTTAGTTAGGTTCAAAATAGTGAGGATTAAGAAAAAAAAGACTAAAAAATTTGTTATGTATTTTCTTTTTAAGTTTTCCGTGGTTACTTTTTTGATCTTTTCAGAAAGCTTGAGCAAAAAGAAAATCCCGCATCCTATCCAAATGGAGGTGATAAGAAATGATGGAAGAAAATATGGCTCTATATCAGGGATTTTATAGTTTATCCCATAAAAAAGATTGGAGAAAAAGACTATAAGAGAAAACCAAAGAATTTTTGAGTTTTGTTTAATTAAGAGGAAAAGTCCAAAAGCAACAAAGATTAATAGATGAAAAGGAAACTGACAATAGAATAGTTTTAAAAAGTTCAAAAAACTATTCTTTAATTGTTGGAAAGATTCAGAAAACATCCATACCTGATACTGCCAGCCGGAGATGTGGCGAAAGAAGTTATCCCAACTGGTTGGATTGCCCCAGTTAAGTATTGGGTTTTGTGCTGCTCGAATTGGAAGGTAGAAATAGACAGAGATTCCTAAAAGAAGAAACAAAAGAAGTTGAAAAATAATTTTAGGATTAAACATTTTGTTTTTTTCGGATAGTAGTAAAAAAATCAAGCCGGGTAAAAGAAGGATTGTTGACATATGATTTCCAAAACTTAATCCGTAGAGAAAGATTAAAAGATAAAGGATTTTTCGGTTTTTGTTTTTTTTCCAGAGGATTGCTAAGTATATGATAACAGATGAAAAAAAGATCGCTAAAGAGTAAACCTCATTAGTTGTGGCCTGGGACCATAAGGTGGGAGTGAAGGCAAAAATCAAAGTTCCTACCAAAGAGCCCCATAAATTCAGGTTTTTATTTTTTACATAGTTTATTTTTTCGCTAAGCAAAAGGAGCGTCAAAAACAAAAAAAGGTTTGTAAAACAGACCAGAAGAGATGATAATAAATTGAATCTAAAGATCACATCATTTAAAGGGAGAAAAGAGAAAACTCTGCCAACAATGGTGTAGATCGGATAGCCTGTTGGATGAGCTATCCCTAAGGTGTGACAGATTACTGCTAACTCCCCTGAATCGATGAACAAAACTGTGGGAGCAGAGGTTGTTAGATAGATGATCCCTGGAAATATGATTACGAGGATGGAAAAAAGAAACTTTAAGGATTTGAAAGACACTTCTATAAATTTGGCGAGGAAAAATTCCCGCCAGAGAGTTTATTTAAATAGTGCCCTTCCAATAAAGTGAAACTAATGCTTACTCTCTCTAAAAGGGAGGGGACCCCGATAAATCGGGATTTCGCTAAGCTCAATAAACCCCTCCCCTACATAACAATTTGAAAAATCTAATTGGAATGACACTATGATTGAACTCTTAGAAAGGGAGGTCCTCTCCTTCCTCAGGCTCTGGTATAGTCTCCTCTTCAGTCGATTCCTTTGGTTCCTCAGGGGTTTCCTCTACTTTTCTTCCTAAAAGCCTCATCTGTTGAGCAACTATTTCTGTGATAAATCTTTTGTTGCCATCTTTGTCTTCCCAACTTCGGTATTGAATCCTTCCCTCAATATAGACCGGACTTCCTTTTTTCAAATACTCATTGCACACCTCAGCCTGTCTGCCCCAGATCACTATATTGTGCCACTCAGTTTTGTCTTGCCATTCATCATTTTTATCCTTCCATCTGGATGATGTGGCTAAGGGGAACGATGCTACTGATTGTCCATTAGGTGTATATCTTAGATCTGGATCTTTTCCCAGGTTTCCTATTAGGATAACTTTGTTTACTCCTCGCATAAGTTTCTCTCCTTTTATTTTTTTGTTTAAGACAAAATAAATTTTTCAAATTGGATTGTCAACCAATTAATTTTAAAAAAGTTTAAATTTTACTTGCCAAAATATAAAAGTTTTATATAATAAAAAGCTGAATTAGATTTTGATTCGTGGTTTTTCGCTAGGTAACTTATAAATTAAATTCAGTGGTCCTTCCAGATGGGGAAAGATTTCAAGAAACTAAAAAAAGATTTAGTGAACTGGATTAAAGCCAAGGTGAAAAGTGCAAAAGCCCAGGGAGTGGTGGTTGGTCTTTCCGGTGGTTTGGATTCAGCAGTTGTAGCTTCGTTGTCCAAGGAAGCTTTAGGTAAAAAGAGAGTTCTGGGTCTTCTTCTCCCCTGTGAAAGTGCTCCCACAGATTTGGTTGATGCTCGAAATTTTGCAAAAAAGCTTGGATTAAAAACCGAGCTTTTTGATCTAACTTCTACGTATAAACAGTTAATAAAAAAGTTACCCCCAGCCGGTCTTGTGGTAAAGGCAAATCTTAAACCAAGACTAAGGATGATGGTCTTATATTACTATGCCAATAAGTTGAACTATTTAGTTATTGGAACAGGAAACAAATGTGAGCTTAAGGTGGGGTATTTTACAAAATATGGAGATGGTGGGGTTGATTTTCTCCCATTGGGGAATTTGTATAAATCCGATGTTCTATCTTTAGCTAAGCTTTTAGGAATTCCCCAAAGAATAATTGAGAAGACTCCATCTGCTGGTCTGTGGAAAGGACAGACAGATGAAGGAGAGATGGGGATCACCTATTCTGAGCTTGAAAAGATATTAGCTGATTTAGAAAAGGGTAAAAGATTAAGAGGTGATAAAGCAAGAAAGGTTAAAAAGATGGTGGGGAAAGGGGAGCATAAACTTAAAATGCCGGAGATTTTCAAGAGGTGATATTAAATTAAAAGAGAATATGTTCATAAAAGGAGGAGGGATTTATGAGCGGTAAGCTAATTGATTCACCTTGGAAGATGAAGTTGGTAAAAGAGAGTATGAAGATATTACCCAAGTTTTCTCAGAACAATTTGGTGAGGATGGCAGCTTTAGCAGAAAAATTGACCAACGACGATGATTTAAAGAGAAAAGCGCACGGGATGAAGGAGCTTTTTGCTCAAGGTCATCCCTCAGTTGAGCTTGCCAAAAGCATTATTAACAGGCTTTCATCTAACTGTAGGAATGGCTTGATCCAGGATTTCTTCTTGAATGCTTCTCTTTTAGGTGCATACAAGCGAGAGGAGGTGTTAAATGAGCTCGGATTTGAACCTCCATATCTCATTGTTGTGAGTCCCACCATGAGATGCAACCTTAGATGCGAGGGATGTTATGCTGGCGAATATGAACAGAAATACGGACTTAGCTTTGAGGAAGTTGATAACATTATGGAACAGGCTAAGGATTTGGGTATATACTTTGTGACCATATCCGGCGGTGAGCCTTTTGTGCGCAAAGATATGCTTGATATTTATGAGAAACATAATGATATCTATTTCCACATCTACACCAATGGAACTCTGATAGATAAAAAGATGGCGAAAAGGTTAGCTGATTTAGGGAATGTGGCACCAGTTATAAGTATCGAGGGATTTGAGGAGGAAACAGATAAAAGGAGAGGGAAAGGAACATATAAGAAGGTTATGTGCGCAATGGACTACCTCAAAGAAGAGGGGGTGGTCTTTGGAGGTTCTATTACTGAGACAAGATATAATATCGATTTGATCTCAAGCGAAGAATTAGTAGATATGCTTGTGGATAAAGGTGCTATGATTATCTGGTATTTTCAATATATACCTATTGGAAAGGAGCCAAAAATAGATCTTATGCCTACACCCGAGCAAAGGGATATGCTTAGAAGGAGGATAAATTATTTGAGAGCAGAAAAGCCCATTTTTATAGGAGACTTCTGGAACGATGGTCCACACGTGGACGGATGCATCGCAGGTGGAAGAAAATATCTTCACATAAATGCTAATGGTGATATCGAGCCCTGTGTGTTCACACATTTTGCAGTGGATAATATTCGGAAAACAACTCTTAAGGAAGCATTGTGCTCTGACTTTTTTAGAGCAATCAGGGCAAGACAGCCATATAGACAGAATCTTTTAACCCCTTGTATGATCATCGATAAGCCTGAGGTTCTAAGAGAGGTGGTGAAAAAGTGCAATGCTTATCCAACCCACAAAGGAGCAGAGACCATAGTCACCACCTTGGCGACTAAGCTCGACAAATATTCTTGTGAGTATCATAAAATCGCAGATAGAGTTTGGGAAAAGGAATGGACTGGAACAAGAGCTTATCAGTTTGCGTTAGAAAGATATCAAGCTCGAAAGGTGAAAGAAGTTGTTACATAAAAAAGCAAAATACGGAATTCAAGGACTGATGCTATTTTTATCTTTGCCTTTCTATTGGTCTTTGGTGGAGCAGGGATCTGGTTCTATCCGAGGTATTTTTTTCTACTTCTACCTCTTTTTTTGGCTCAGAATGGACTGAGTCTTTGTGGAAAGATGAGCTCAAAAAGCAAATTTTAAGAGGATAAAGTTTTTTAATTTTTTCTGGACTTCAATAATTTTTACTTTCGTTTCAAAAAAGAGAGGAGAAATTTAGTGAAGATTTTGTTAATAAATCCCCCGGCTATTAATTTCTATCATCGCGTTGGTCTGAGAATGCCTCCTTTGGGTCTTGCATATGTTGCAGGGGTTTTAAGAAAAAACGGGCATATAGTTAAAATCATCGATTTTAACGTGGAGAAAATCAACTACAAGACTTATCCCTATCATAAATTCGACCTTGTGGGCCTATCCGTTGATACAACCAGGTATCCTGTCTCGGTTAAGATAGCTAAGATAGCTAAAAAATGTGGTGTTAAGGTTGTTGCTGGCGGATTTCACCCAACTTTTATGGACAAGGAGGCTCTGGATACCGGCGCATTTGATTATGTTGTCAGAGGCGAGGGTGAATACATAATGCTCGATCTGATTAATCATTTAGAAGATGGTTGTTCCTTGGATAAGGTCAAGGGGCTTTCCTATCTTTCAGATGGTGAATATGTTAAAAATCCTAATGCTCCCTTGGTTTCTGAGCTCGATTCAATTCCTTTTCCAGCAAGAGAGCTTTTGCCTTTGGATTTATATACCACATCCTTTAAAAGAAAAGTTGCTGGAACCATGATAGCCTCGAGGGGCTGTCCATATGATTGCGAATTCTGCTCATGCTCCAGATTTTGTGGGATAAATTGGAGGACAAGGTCAGTTGAGAGTATAATGGATGAGATAGATTTACTTTATAACAAATATGGATATAGATCTATTTCTTTTCTGGATGACAATTTCACATTGAGTCCTAAAAGAGTAATGGAAATATGTGAGGAGATACTAAGAAAGGGTTTAAAATTCGCATGGTTTGCTATGACCAGAGTTGATACAGTGGTGAGAAATGAGAAGGTGGTCGAATTGATGAGAATGGCAGGTCTTCGTCAAGTTTTTGTTGGATTTGAGAGTGGAAATCAGGAGATTTTAGATAGATATGGTAAGAAGGCAGAGCTGGATACTGCCTTTGAGGCAACTGAGATTTTGAAAAAATACAGAATAGAGGTCTGGGGAAGTTTTATCATCGGGGCAATAAATGAGACCAAGGAGATGATAAAACAGACCATAAAATTCGCTAAAAAGCTTAATCCCCATATCTGTCAGTTCTCTATTTTGATCCCCTATCCAGGATCCAGGCTCTTTGAGAAGGTCAAAGATAGGATTTTAACTAAAGACTGGGAGGCTTTCTGGGGAGGGCTTCCGGTAATGAAGTTAAACAAGCTTACACCTCAGGAGTTGAGATCCTGGATCATCAAAGCTTATGCTTCCTTTTATCTCCGACCAAAGACTTTCTTCTCAACTGGACTTCCCTTTTTATATGAGCTTTTATTAGGATTCAGGCTTCACAGAAAAATCCCCTTTATAAAGGTCAATGGTGACTGGGTTCCTACCAAAGTTTTGGGATAAGATGGAAAAAAAAGATTTTAATGATTATGGAACTTTATTTGTGGTCAGCACTCCTATTGGGAATTTAGAAGATATAACTTTAAGAGCTTTAAGGGTTTTAAAAGAGGTAGATTTGATTGCCTGTGAGGATACCAGAAGAACTCATCTTTTGCTTAAACACTATAACATAAAAAATTCTTTAACCAGCTATCACGATTACAACAAAGAGAGGAAAGCACCAGAGCTTGTCAGGTTTTTAAAATCAAAAAAATCTTTAGCTTTGGTATCTGATGCGGGAACACCAGGAATTGCTGATCCAGCTTATTTTTTAGTAAAAAAAGCTATTTTTGAGAAAATAGAAGTTGTCTCTGTTCCTGGAGTATCTGCTTTTCTTTCTGCTCTGGTTGTTTCAGGACTTCCAACAGATAGATTCTGTTTTGAAAATTTTTTGCCATCTAAGAGGACAAAAAGGGGGAAAAGATTAGAAGAGCTTGAGGATGAAAAAAGGACTTTGATTTTTTACGAGTCTTCTCATAGATTTATACAAACCCTGGATGATATTCAAAAGATTTTAGGTGAAAGGGATATTGTTGTTGCCAGAGAACTGACTAAAAAGTTCGAGGAGATAAAAAGGGGAAAAGTAAGTGAGGTAAAAGAATATTTCCAGAAAAAAAAGATAAAAGGTGAATTTGTCATTTTGATGAGAGGGAAAGGATAGTTTTTATTCCTGCCCAAATTTTTTATGGAAAAATTTAAAAAGCTTTCTTTTTTTCCAGTTGATATAGCTACTTTTTTATATCTTTTAATTCTTTCATTTCTGGTTTTGATCTTTAAAAAGAATAATCCCTCCTGGGGATTTTATATTATTTTCAACTTCTTAGTTATTTTAATCATCTTTTTCCTGATAAGATTTTTTGGGGATGAATCCAAAAGATGGCAGAGGTTTTTTCGTCATTGGTATCCGGTGTTTCTTTTTACCATTCTTTATAAACAGACCCGTCATTTAATTAACATTATCTTCGAAGGGTGGTTTGACCCTTTTATAAATTTATTTGAGCTTAAACTCTTTGGAGTTTATCCCTCAGTTTGGTTTCAGAAGATCACTTGCCTTCTGTTAAACGAATATATGATGTTCTCCTATTTTTCATATTATTTTCTTTTACCCTTATTAGGAGCTATTTTATATTTTAAAGGTAAAATAAAGGAGTTTGACAGGTTAGTTTTTTCTTCGGCAGTTGCTTTCTATATTTCCTATCTCGGTTTCATTTTCTTTCCGGTTCAAGGTCCCAGATACCAGCTTGGGGATTTATATAACACTGAGATTACAGGGATTGTTTTTACTCCCATAGCTCAATGGATAGTAAAAGTTGGAGGGCTTCACGGCGGATGTATGCCCAGCCCGCACTCTGCTGTTGCCTTTGTAGTATTGGTCTTTGCATATAGGTATCATAAAATACTCTTTGCGATTTTAGCTCCAATAATTTTCAGTTTATTTATCTCAACTATTTATGGTCGTTTTCATTATTTCTCAGATGTGGTGGCAGGAATTTTGATAGGGGTTTTCAGCCTTTGGCTCTGTCAAAAAATCTATTCATCTGGTAATGAACCTGAAAAATCAAAGGTGCACATCGTATCCGAAAAGGCGCCATAAATGGTAGCCACAGGCTTCAGCCTGTGAAATTACCTTTTAATTTAAGAGGAATAACGCAACCTGAAGGTTGCGGCTACCAATTCAAATCATAATTCTTAACCACATTCCTAAGGTAATGGAGCCGTGAAGGCTCCCTGGTCGGGCAGGCCAATTGCTGAACCGACAGAGAAAGAAATGCATCCCGCCAAAGGCGGGATGCAAGCAATCATAAATGATTGCACTCCGTTTAGGAAAAAGGAGGTCAAGTGGAGTCACAAAAGCTGGGGCAGGGGTTTAACCCCCTGCCCTAATAAAAAATGTCCAAAGGTCTTACTTTTGATTCTTGGTATTAGCTACAAGGCGGTGGACCACCTTTGAGCAAATAGTTGGCTAAGTAAATGACATCACTAAGATTAATAATGGTATTGCAGTTCACATCACCGGATTCTAAAGGCTCTGGCGCAGGTCCGCCTTTTAGCAAATAATTTGCCAGATATATAACATCAGATAAGTTTATCTTCCAGTCTCCAGTAGGATCTCCTGGTAAGTACCACAAAACATCGTAGGTGAAAGTATCAGGCTCATCTGGAGGAGGAGAAGCTTGATCCTGTGCTAAGTAATTCCAATCGCTCCCATCGATCCTTACCCCCAAGTCGTACGCCCCGCTATCTCCAGGTTCAGCCACAACAAGAATAGAATAATCACCAGTTAAACGATTGGGTATGGTAATTAAATCATCTAAATCTCCATCCTCGTTTAAATCTTGAGTGGTATCATAAGTTGCATCCGGGATGGTGTTGAAATCTATGCCAATAGAATCATCAATAGGATCGATTATGATTAGATCTACCGGTGAACATGCGGCAACAAATAAAGTATCAGTCAAATATGAAACATCAACCGTAAAGCACTTGGAAATGATTATAGGAATATAGCTCAGTGCATTCGGAGTGGTAAGTGACGGAGTTAATTCTCCTGGCCAGAAAACAGGAATTGTATCCAGGCAGAGGCAACCGGTGTCATTCACGGTGAAGGTCAGATGAGCTAACTTTCCAGGAGTGTAGAAGGAGTCGGTGAAGTCAACAGCTACAATCAAGAAATTTGGAGGAGAAGGAGTAAGAGTGCCATACAGGTTCAGACCAATAAGGCTGAAGGTTTCTATAAGAGTTCCGACATAAGCATGCGCAGCAGTAGAATCAGGATCATTTTTGTTCGGGTCCAGAAAGGTGGGCATAGAGATAACATTATAGCAAGTGTCCGCTAAAGGCAGAGAAACGCCACTCACTCCGTTATCAGTCCAGATCATAACATTTACCTCAACATCTGCCGGAAGGGTAGGCGGGGATACGTATAAAGTCTCGCCATCAGCAGAATGCAGACCACCAGCCTCAAAGTAGACCGTATCCGGAAAGCCAGGATCTTGAGCCCAGACGCTTAAGGGAATCAAAACTAAACCCAAGAGTAATAACAGATAAAGTTTCATTTTTCCTCTCCATAAAAATGGTTGTCTGAAGTGAAAACCTCATATGTATAAGTTTCCTTGTATTTTAATAATAAGCTCAAATATTCAAATTGTCAAGGAAAAAAAGGTTTTAGTAAGGGTCAGGTATAGAGCTTCTGACGCCCCATTAAAAAAATAAAAACACTCAGCCTTCCATCAACTCAACAAACGAAGAACTTTTCTGAAGATTTCTGAAGTGTTGGTCTAATCTGACCTCAAATTTGGAAGGGCTTAAATGGAGTTTTAAAGCCTGTTTTAAAAATTTAATCGCCCTTTTCTCGTCTTTTCTCAAAGCATAAAAACGGGCAAGATCGTATAAGATGGCACCATTTTCTGGAGCTAATTTCTTTGAAATTTTCACCTCTTTTTCTGCCTTATCTTCTTCTCCTACAGCCAGGTAAGCTAAGCCTCGAGTTGAGTGCAGGTAGGGATTATCTGGATCGTTTTTCAGTTGTTCGGAACATAGCTGGATGGCTTTTTTATAGCATTTTTCAGCTTTGTTCAAATTGTTTGTAAGTTGATGCACTAAGCCAAGGAAATAAAAAGCCAAAAAATCAAAATGTCCTAAATCAATTGATTTTTGAAAATAGTTCAAAGAATTTTGATAATCTTTTTTAAGGAGATAAATCCAGCCCACATCCAAAAAGACATTGGGATCCCCTCCGGTATCTATGCACTTTTGGTATCTCTCTAAAGCCAGGACAAACTTACCCAGTTTCAAAAAAGTGCTCCCGATATAATAAAAAGCAGTGCTATAATCGGGAGCCACATCTAAAGCTTTGGTAAAGGTTTCCAGAGCCAAGTCGTAAAGCTGTTGGTCATAGTAGGTTATTCCCAGCAAAAGAAATGCTTCTTTGTCTGTTGGTCTTATCTCTAAGGCTTTTTGAGCCCATTTTATTGCCTCATCATAGTTTCTCAATTCCTCATAGAGCCATCCTAATGCCCGATAAGCCTCATAAAAATTCGGTCTTAGTTCTATTGCTTTCTTAAACTCTTCGATAGCATCCTCAGTCATCTTTTTGAACATATAAACCCGACCCAAAGAGCGATGTGCCTCAGGTAATTTCGGGTCTATACTTAAGGCTTTTTGGCTCGTCCTTTGGGCTTCGTCCAATACCGAAACACGACGATCATAGTAGGCTTCATACTTGTAAACGTAGACGTCTGCTAAGCCAGCATAAGCTAAAGCATAGTCAGGATCGAGCTTGAGGGATTTCTCATACATTTTTATGGCAAAATCGATATCGTCCTTTTCCAGCTTCCAATAATAGTCCCTTCCCTGTAGGTAATAGTCATAAGCTTGAATAGAAAATGTGGGCTTCTTTTCAATTTGAACAAGCTCACTGGGGCTGAGCTTCACTTTAAGTGACTGGGCGATCTTGCGGGCAACCTCAGCTTGGAGGTCAAATATATTTTTTAGCTCCTGATCGAATCTTTGGGCCCAGACATGAAATCCATCAGCTGTCTTTACCAGTTGTGCATTAATACGCAGTTTTTCACCAGCTTTTCTTACTGATCCCTCCAAAACATAGTCCACAGATAGCTTTTTGCCAATTTCCCTTATATTTACTGGCTTTCCTCTGAAAGGAAGGACATCGGACCTGGATAAAACCTTTATACCCCCAATGCTGCATAAGTCGGTGATTATGTCCTCGGTCATCCCAGCTACAAAATAGTCGTCTTCTTTTTTCCCGCTCATATTTTCCAGATACATAACAGCTAAGGATGGTCTTTTGGGTTCTTCTAACTTTGGCTCTTTTTTTATCTTCTTTTGATACCAAAGGTTTTCATCTTTTTGCAACCTTTTTAAGTCCCCCAAAAGCTCATCTGTGTGCTGATATCGAGCCTGGCTCTCTTTTTGTAAAGCTCTGTCAATAATCTTTTGAAGTTCATCAGATATTCCGGCTTTGTAATCGGCTAAAGGTTGGGGGGTCTCAGTTAAAATAGAATAGATCAAAGCTGCCTGATAGTCTCCTTTAAAGGGTATCTTTCCTGTTATCATCTCATACATAACTATCCCCAGGGAGAAAATATCAGACCTGTGATCTACCGGAAGGCCCTGAACCTGTTCTGGAGATATGTATTCTAAAGTTCCTAAAACTGTACCGCTAACTGTCAGGGAAGTAACATCTTTCAGCGTGGCTAATCCAAAATCGGTTATTTTGACAACTCCATCATTGGTAATCATTATATTATCAGATTTGACATCCCTGTGTATTATCCCTTTCTTGTGAGCAGCATCTAAACCCTCGGCTATCGGAATTGCAATCTTAAAAAACTCCCTTAAAGATAGGTGCTTTTCTCGGATGATTTGTTTAAGCGATTTACCTTCAATGAATTCCATACAGATGAAGCATGCATCTTGAATTTCATCGATCTCGTATATAGTGGCTATATTACTGTGATTCACGGCTGAAGCTGTTTGTGCCTCTTGGATGAATCTCTTTTTTGCTTCGGTCTCAGCGGTTAGATGTTTCGCCAAAAACTTAAGAGCTACAGTCCTTTTTAGCCTAATGTCCTCCGCCTTATAGACTACCCCCATCCCACCTTCGCCACGTTTCTCTAAAATTCTGTAATGAGAAATTACTTTGCCTATCATTTTACTTTCTAAGTGAGAAAACTGCACTACTACGCTTAATTAAGGTAAATCCCTTATCTTTGTCAAATGAAATCTTAAAAAGAGATTTGTTTGTTTATAAAATAGCACAATATTTTCTGCGAAGTAATCCTGTACTTGAACTACAAAACTTATAAGTGGTGGGAAGATATTTTCAAACCTGAAGGTTTGAGTTACATTTCCTGGCCGAACAGGCTGTAACTTGAGGCTTTGGTCATGATAATAAGTTGCGGCTACCAATTCAAATCATAGTTTTCTTACACAGCTACGGGTATCGGAGCCATAAAGGCTCCTCTACGCGTAGCAGAAGGTTTATCCCTCTGCGAAATTGAATAACAAAATATTGTGCCCGCCAGGTCCCCTGACCTGGCGGAAATGTCTGGTCGGGTCAGGGGACTCGACCAGCACAGATGTGGTTTTCCCCAGTGCTGTCGGGAGTTACTTCCCGACAGATAATAGCGTCAGCCTGCCCGGCCAGGGGAGGAAACTCCTGACGCCACTATTTAAGGAATGCATCCCGCCAAAAGCGGGGTTTCACTCCATTTTATTTTACAACCTTTCCTACCAAGTCATAGTCTAAAGTTTCAGTAATTTTCACCTGCACAAAATCTCCAATTTTTAAATTGTTCCCTTTTACAAAAACTACTCCATCTACTTCCGGTGCCTGATATTGGGCTCTTCCAACATAATAACCTTTTTTCTCTTTTGATTTCCCTTCTATTAGAACTTTGATTTTTTTTCCAACCCTCTTTTTATTTTTCTCGAAACTGATATTCTGTTGCAAAAGCAGAAGTCTGTCGAATCTATCTTGTTTTACTTTAGCTGGAATTTGTCCTTTAAAATCATAGGCTTTTGTGTTTTCCTCTTTTGAATAAACAAATGCTCCGACCCAATCGAATTTAGTTTTTTCTACAAAATCTAAAAGCTCTTCGAAATCTTTTTCTCTCTCACCGGGAAAGCCTACCAGAAAAGTTGTTCTTAAAGATAGATCTGGAATTTTTTGCTTCAACTTTTCGATAAGTTCAATTACTTTTTGTTTTGTTATTTTTCTTCCCATTTTTGATAAAATCTTATCTGATATATGTTGAAGTGGCAAATCCAAATATTTGCAAACTTTTGGGTTTTTTGAAATTGTTTGTATCAATTCAAAAGAATAGTGTGCAGGATGAGTGTAAAGCAACCTGATCCATTCGACATCAGTTTTCTCAGACAATAAAGAAAGAAGCTTTTGCAGTTTTTTCTTTTTATATATGTCTTCTCCATATAAAGTTGTATCCTGAGCAACTAAATTGATCTCCTTTATCCCTTGGTCTGCAAGATATTTTGCTTCTTTTAGAACTTCTTCTGTTGGTTTGCTTCTGTATTTTCCTCTTATCTGAGGAATAGAACAATAGGTGCAGAAATTCTCACATCCATCAGCGATCCGAAGGTATGCAAAAAAAGGACTGGTGATTATCCTTTTTTCAACTCTGAGATGTTTTTCTACGTCTGGTTGATTTATAAATCTTATTCTTTTGTTTTTTAAAATCTCTTTGCAAGCAAAACCGATTTTGGGTATATCTGATATTCCTAAAAGGGCATCTATCTCAGGTATTTTGTGCCACAATAGTTTTGAATATCTTTGAGCTAAACATCCACAAACTATAAGTTTCTTTTTATCTTTGAGTTCGATTAACCTCCAGATCTCATCCAAAGATTCCTTTTTAGCTTCCTCGATAAAGCCGCATGTGTTTAAAATAAATATATCAGATGTGTTTTCATTCTCCACTAAATCAAAGTTAGAATCTAAAAGAAAAGCTTTAATTCTTTCGGAATCGATCTGGTTTTTGGCACAACCTAAGGTTATGATACAAATTTTTCTTTTTTCCATAATAATTTAAAGCACAGGATCTTAACCTGTGCTATCAGAAGATAAATTTAATTTTTTTAGATGAAAAAGACCCTCATCTGGTCAGATCAACGACTTCAACACCCTTTGGAGCCCTGAACACAAACTCAGAATCTTTTATTTTTGAATTAGTCTTTATCTTGGAAAAAACAAAACTTACCAGATTATCATTTATATCCCGATATTCTAATTTTTTTATCAAAAAGCTTTTTTTGTCCACCCATAAGATAAGCCTTTTTATAAAAAGATTATTTTCATCCTTTACTTTTTTTTCAAGCTTTTTAGGAGATAAAACCAATTTATAACACAATTTTTTTTCAATCTTCTCTTCTCCTGCCAGTTGCGGATTATAATTTTTTCTGAAATTGTATAAATACTGATTTGGCTTAAAGATTTTCCTAGATTTGTCTATCTTTGATTTTGTTACCTGCTTATTATTCTCAGAGAAGACCCAGAGGGTTTCGCCGTCAGTTGTTATGACCTCTTTTTTTGTCTCGATCTTAAACATATCTGGATTTTTCAGATACATCATACCTTTTACTTCTTGAGTATCTGAAAAAACAGAGGATTCAACCCTCTGAACAAACTCCATTGAGACATCTTTTAGCAAGTTATATTTTTTTTCAATCTCTTTTGCTATTTTTTCAGAAGTTATAGCATAGGAAATTGGGGAAAAAAAGAAAATAAATCCTAAAAGTGAGAAAAGTATTTTATTTTTATTCAACTTTTTTCCTTTTAAGAAATTCTTTTTTTTCAAGGTATGATGCATCCACCAGAACTTCTCTTGCTTTGCTTCCATCATATGGTCCCACAATCCCTTCTTCCTCGAGTTGATCGATCAGTCTTGCTGCTCTCTGGTAACCTATTTCAAGTCTTCTCTGCAAGAGTGAGACAGAGCCCTGCTTGTGCCTTATCACAAGTTCCGCTGCCTTGAGGAAAAGGTTGCCTTTTCCCTTTTCTAAATAAACTTCTTGTTCTGTTGTCTCTTCTTTTTCAAAAATATTAAGAGGCTTAACAGAATAGTTCTGGTTTTTGAGAAACTCGACAATCCTTTCTGTATCCTCTCTTGAGATATAAGCTCCATGAACTCTCTCTGGCTCAGGATGACCGGGCCTGATAAAGAGCATATCACCTTTTCCCAGAAGTTTTTCAGCGCCATTCACATCCAGAATAGTCCTCGAATCTACCTTGGAGGCGACCTGAAACGCAATTCGCGCTGAGAAATTCGCTTTGATAAGACCGGTAATAACATCAACAGATGGTCTCTGAGTTGCCAGTATAAGATGAATGCCAACAGCCCTTGCCATCTGTGCTAACCTGGTTATTAAAGCCTCTATCCGAGTGGAGCCGGCCATCATCAAATCAGCCAGCTCATCCACTATGATAATGAGATATGGCAGAATTTTACTTTCTTTACGATTGAAATCCTCTATATTTCTTGTTCCTGCCTGGGCTAACTTTTTGTATCTCCCCTCCATCTCTATTACTATCTCAGAAAGGATTTTCTCAGCAAGCTTCGGGCTTGTTACCACTTTTTTTTCGAGGTGAGGGATTCCATCATAACAGGTTAACTCCAGCATCTTAGGATCGATCATCATAAACCTCACCTCATCCGGATGAAGTCTGAACAAAAGGCTTGTTATGATCGAATTTATACATATACTTTTGCCCGAGCCTGTTGACCCGGCGATCAGAAGATGGGGCATAGATGATAAGTCTGTGACAAAAGGTTCGCCTGAGATGGTCTTTCCGAGTGCTAAAGCCAATCTATAGGATGTATCCAAAAAAGCAGATGAGGTCAAAATATCTTTAAGGTAGACTATTTGAGGAGAGCGATTTGGGATTTCAACTCCAACCGCAGCTTTTCCTGGAACCGGGGCAACTATCCTTACCCTCCTTGCCTGTAAAGCTAAAGCCAGATCATCTGATAATCCCACGATCTGATTCACCTTTACGCCCGGAGCTGGTTTGAACTCATATCTTGTGATCACGGGTCCTGGAAATTTCTCTATGAAGTCCCCTTCGATTTCCACCTCAAAGGTTGATAAGGTTTCATTTAAAGCTTTTGCAGTCTGGTTTAGTTCCTCAGTTGAGACAGAGGATTTGGTCTGTGAAGGGTCTTCCAATAGCTCTAAATAGGGAAATTCATATCCTTCAAATTTGTATTCTTCTCTTTTCAACTCAAATGAATTTTTTTCTTTTGTGACTGACTTTTTTTCACCTTTATACTCAGGCTCCAGCTCTTTTTCAAAAAGCACTTCAGGTTTTTTCTTTAATTCTTTTTCGAGTTTTCTTTTTTTTGATTTTATTTTTCTTCTCTGATTAAGCGAGCTTAAGGGCTTTCGTATTTTCGTAAACAAAAACCCGAAACCGGATATCCACTCACCTAATCTGAATGGTGAGATCGTTACAACTAAGATTATAAGAATTGCAATTCCTATTATATATGAACCAGCTATTCCGAAAAGTTTTAAAGATAAGATGGTCAAATTAAATGCTATCCAACCTCCGAAATCGACTGAGGAGAAGGTATAAAGATTATTTTTGGTAATTGCATTTATATTTAAGACAGCTCCAAATACTAAAACCCAAAAAAAGATATAAAGAAGTTTTTTAAAAGAACCTTTTATCTCTAATCTAAAAAGCAGGTTAGTTCCTAAAAGGAGTAGAAATATCGGGAGAAGAAAAGCGGAAAATCCCAGTATGTAAAACAGGGAATAGGAGACATAAGCTCCTACCAGTCCTGCCTGGTTTTCCACCTCTTGAGAAAAATGAGTTTTTAGAGTTTTTGTTTCTTTTCCCTGGATTAATTTCAAATCGTTAGTGTGATCATAGGTGAAAAGGCTCAATGCCAGGAAGAAAGCTAAAGCTAAAAGTAAAATCCCTAAGATCTCATTTCTTCTTGACTCAGATATTTTCGAAAAAAAGCCCATAATTTCTAAAGGTTAAATTTTTTTACTTCTTACTAAATTTGTTTTGCCCGTTCAAAAAACCCTCTATTAAATCTTTCGAAAAAGACTTGTCTTTTCTTAATTTACGAATTTAATAGAATAATTTTGAGGAGTCAATAGGAAAATGAGTTTTTGGTTTTATGAATAGAGGAAAAAAATGCTTGATTTTTGGAGGGGGATTGGGTAATATTTAGATGACAGAAGGAAAAGATATAATTGGGGATCAACTGTTTTTGGATGCTTCAGCAATAAGAATCCCGAAGCTAAATAGTACCTGCGTTGCCCAATGCTTATGTATCGAGAGGTATAACTTGCGGTGCAACATTTAATACCAAATAATGAAAACACTTTGACTTTTGAGGGGATAACAGCTAAGATAAAGAAGAGTAAACTTTTAGTTCGTAAACAACCAGCTAGATGAAAGCACGAGGAGGTTTTAATGGAGAAAAAAAGATTCTTGGAGGTGCAATACTTGACTTTGAGGAAAGAGATTGAGGAAACAAAGAGCCGAACTTTCAAGATACTTGTGGGGGGCGTTACTGTCGTACCTGCGGCTCAGTTTCTTGCTCAGAGTCTTGGGATAGAGGTTCTTCAGCTATTGTTACCATTTCTGGTGATGATCATTATGCTCCTATTTCTTGCAGAGAACAATGCACTAATGCGATGTGGTCGTTACATAAGATTGCATATTGAACCTAAGATACCTGAAGTTACGGGTTGGGAGGTTTGGCTGGAGAAACCAAGTGAGTTTAACCCGCGGGCTGTTGATCACTACGTAATCTACAGCTTTTATTTGCTCTCTGCGTTGTACTACATTGTTTCAGTATATCTCGCCGCAAGCATTGCCTTCGTTACTTACGACTTGGTTGGTTTGGCTGTTGCTTTAGGCGTATATATAGCTTTGGGAATCGGGATAGCGATTCTGCTCGTCTTAAAGGTGAAAGCTACTACTACGACAAAACTTGAACGCTGATTCGCTAAGCACCTGCAATCGACGGCGTGTTTGTAACTCTCCCTGATCCTTCGGGAATCCGAAGGATGCTTCGCATAGGAATTCCCGAAGCTAAGTAGCATCGGCAAATCCTAATGCCTTTGCATCAAAAGAACAATATGTTGTGCCCGCCAGGTCCCTCCTGGCCGGACAGGCTGACCTGGCGGGAATACCTGGTCGGGTCAGGGGACCTGACCAGCACTGATGTAATTTTTCAGCCCGAAGTTGTTTCGCATCAATTCCTTCACCTTTATGATATCACCAACCATTACCCTATCTTCTTTCAATTCTTTAACCTTTTGTCTTATCTTTCGATAGATTTTTCTGGTTCCAATTCCTGGCAAAAGAGGAGCTCTGAAATCTATTCCCTGGGAGGCGGCTAAAAACTCGATGGCTAAAACATCCTCGGTATTATTTACGATCTCCCTCGCTTTTCTGGCTGATATTGTGCCCATCGAGACATGGTCTTCCTGGTTTATAGATGTTGGAATTGAATCGACTGATGCTGGATGAGACAATACTTTGTTTTCCGAGACTAAAGCGGCTGATGCTATCTGAGCCATCATAAATCCTGAGTTTATCCCTGGATTTTGAACGATAAATGCTGGCAGACCAGAGATGTTAGGGTTGCATAAGGCGGCAATCCTTCGCTCAGAGATATTGGCTAACTCTGACACTGCTATTCCCAGAAAGTCTAAAGCGAAAGCTATCGGTTCTCCGTGAAAATTACCTCCTGAGATAACCTCTTTTTCATCAGGAAAAACTAAGGGATTATCTGTTGCTGAATTTATCTCTATCTCCAAGACTTTCCTTGTATATCCTAATACATCTCGAATAGCTCCGTGAACCTGAGGGATGCATCTGAAAGAGTAAGGGTCTTGAACCTTTGGACAGGCTTTGTGAAATTCTCTTATCTGTGAATTTCTCATAAGCTCCCTCAGGTTTTTTGCGGATATTTCCTGCCCTTTGAATCTCCTTACGTTTTGGATTTTTTCATCGAAGGCAACTGGTGTGCACAATGAAGCCTCTGCGCTCAGAGCACCGGCCATATCAGCAAGTTCAGCTAATCTTTGCGCTTTTAGAAGAGTTAATACTCCGATAGCAGTCATAACCTGAGTTCCATTGATTAGAGCAAGCCCTTCTTTTGCGGAGAGTTTTAAAGGTTTGATTTTTGCCCTTCTGATTGCATTTTGACCTTTTAAAAGCCTATCTTTGTAAAATGCCCAACCTTCTCCAATCATAACCAGTCCGATGAAAGCTAAAGGTGCTAAATCGCCTGAGGCGCCAACAGAGCCTTTTTCAGGAATCAACGGATGAACGCCTTTATTAATCATATCAACCAGAGTCTGGACTATCTCTAATCTCACTCCAGAGTATCCTTTTGCTAAAACATTCGCCCTTAAAAGCATAATGGCTCTAACTTCCTCCTCAGAGAAAACAGGACCAACTGATAGAGCATGAGATAAGATCAAATTTCTTTGCAGCTTCTCAATATCTTTTTTGCCAATCCTTTCACAACAGAGTTTTCCAAAACCTGTATTTATTCCATAAACAGTCTTTTCAGATTGGATTAGTTTCTCAACAAATTCGCGGCACTTTTTTATCTTTCCCCCCGCTTTTTTAGATATTGCAACCTCAGCTTTTCTGGTTGCAATAGCTTGAACATCCTCAAGTGTAAGTGAGTCCCCGTCAATTAAAATCTTTCTCATTTTTTTCTCCAAAGATTAAGACAATGTTTATTAGAAAGAAAAAACTTTTTAATTTTTGATAATATATAACATAAGTGAATTAAAACAAGATGAAATTTTGCAAAATACAATGGAGTGTCAAGCTTCAGCTTGACCAAAGAATTCTTGAAGAAAAAAAACCTTTTTGGTAAACCTGAAGGTTTACACTCCAAAGAAAACGAAAAGATTTTACCTTTTATATTCTGAAAGTTTTTTCAAGTTCTCTATTCCTGAGTATCTGCATCTCTGAGTGGCGATGAAATTGGCAAATTCAAAAGATTTTTTGGGCTCTTTATTTTTAAGATAATAAATTATGAAAGCAGATGAGAATATATCGCCACAACCTGTGGTGTCAACAACTTTTTCGATCTTAGGAACTTTCACTCTTTGGGCTTTTGCTTTATTTTTATATTTGCTGATAAAATATCCGCTTTTTTCACCATTGGTCACCAGAATGAATTTTACTCCCAAATTCAAAATTTTTTCACCGAAATCTTTAATGGCTTTTAAAGTTTTTAGCTCTTTTTTTGCCAAAGTCAGAAGCTCTAAAAAATTTAGCTGCAAAATATCTGCTTGTGAAATCCATTCTTTCCATCTGGAAGGGGGTCTTTGAAATCTTTTGCCATCCTTTTTTATTCCTAAAGTCAAGCTGTGCAGGTCCATAAAAATCAAAGCATCTGAATTTTTTCTTATCTTTTTTAAAGTAGCCAAGCTCAAATCAAAACCTGAGATGAAATTGACCAATATCACATCTGACTTTAAGAAGGGCTTAATATCTTTAAACAAAAGTTTCGGAACTGAGTATCTTAACACCTCTTTCCTTTCTCCGATCTTATCGTAATATAAAAAAGCATGATTATTTTTTTTCTTAACTTTAGTAATTCCAGAAAGATCCACATTTCTAAGGTCTTCAAGATAAGCCATAACCTCTGGGAAGAGATCATAGCCTAAGTTGCAAACCGGGAGAATTTTTACCCTGTCTTTACCTAAATATGAGAGGGCTAAAATGTTAAATAAAATCCCTCCAAAGCTTTGTTTTGCTCTGCCATCGGGGAATATGATAGTATCTTTGTTAATAGTTCCGATTATAGTTATATTAAACATAAGCTGAGAATTACCACTTTTTACTGATAGGTCTTTTTAGTCCAGCTTTTGGTGGAGCTGGGAGTTCCGCCCTATCAACATAAAGATACAAATAGGATATAATCAATATTGACTCTATTTTTTTATTTTCTCTGAAACTGCCTTAAAAACTTCCTCAACAGTTATGTCTTTCATACATCTGAAATGCTCTTCCGGACATTTTTTCTTCCCATGTATTCCGCAGGGTCTGCAATAAAGCTTTTTTTGTATGATGATATTATCATCTCCATAAGGTCCAAAGCCGAAATCTGGCGTAGTTGAACCGAAGATGGCAATAGTTGGGGCCCTCATAGCTGAGGCTATGTGGACTGGTGCACTGTCATTGGATAAAAGAACTTCACTTTTTGAGATTAAGACAGCTGACTGTAAAATTGTTGTTTTTCCTGCTAAAACTTTTGGCTTTTGTTTCATCATTTCACTTATTTTTTGGCAAAGAAATTTGTCCTCTTCTCCTCCTACTAAAACAATTTTTAGTTTTTCTTTTTCGGTTAAAAGATCAGCAACCTGGGCAAATCTTTGGGCAAGCCATCTTTTGGTCTGCCATACTGAGCCCGGTGCAATTGCTACTATTTTATCTTTTTCATCTATTCCTGAATCTTTTAAAAATCTTGAGATAAAGAGAGTATCCCTCTCAGATGGGAAAAGTTCAGGTGGGAGGTTTAAAGGTTCAAAGTTGAAATGGTTCAATAGTGAAAGGTTGCGTTCTATTTCGTGAATTAAAGAATTGTATTTAACCTTTTTTGTAAATAGAAAAAAGCCTTCAGATCTGTCGAATCCTATTCTTTCCGGGATTTTTGAAAGGTAAGCTAAAAGTGCGCTCCTTAAGGAGCGATGAGGGATCAAAGCTAAATCGAATTTTTTTTGTTTTATCTTTTTCACCAGACGAAAAAAGTCTGAAACTTTTTTTTCATCTCTTTTTTTATCATAGATGATTATATCATCAAGATAAGGATTATTTGAAAAAACCCCTTTGGTCTGAGGTATCAAAAGAAAAGAGAGTTTAGCTTCTGGAAAAAGCTTTCTTGTGGCTTTAACCAGAGGGGTGGTTAAAATCACGTCGCCTAAGAAGGCGGTGTTGATGATCAATATTTTTTTTATAAATTCAAAAATCAAAATGCAAAATTAAAAATTTATTATTTTTTGCTTTTTAGTTTTAATATGCTTGAACCGAGTATGTTTGCTAACTCTGTTGTTTCTTTTAGTAATGAGTTGATTATATCTTTGTCTGCTTTGCCTGTATCCCTTAGAAGTCCGAGCCAAAACTTTGTTTCATTAGCTGATTTAAGGGCATGGTTTAAGAAATTGGTGAAATCTTTTTTGGAGCTTCCTGCTTGTGCTTCGATTATATTCGCTCCAATACTTGTAGAACTTCTGAGTAGCTGGTCACCTAAGATTTTTGTCGTTCGTTCATAAGGTAGTGTATCGAGGAATCTGATTACACTAAGCGCAAATTTATACGCCCTTTTCCGAATATTCAATTTTGAACTTTTCATTTTTAATCTCTTGATGCATACGCACTTTAAATTTATTTGAGAGTAGTGCTTTTCCATCTGCGGTGTAGCCAATACCAGTGGTCTGGATATTTTTTCACATAATCTTCTAAGAGTGAAGTATAAGCCTGGGTTAATCTGTTAATGTCTTTTTCTTTATCACCAGTTTTTTCTTCCTTTTCTATTTTTTGGAATATTATTTTCTGCTTTTTATTATCCAATCTTATGATAAAACCCATAATCATAGGCGCGTCAGTCTTCAAGCAAAATGCAGCAGGACCTCTGGGAGTTGATGCTGGATAACCAAAAAAGTTTACTATGGTTCCATCCCTTCCTGCATCCTGGTCTGAAAGCATAGCGATAAACCTGTTTTTTCTCAAAGCCTTTATCACTCCCCTGGTTGCAACACCCATCTTTATTATCCCGATACCCATCATCTCCCTGTGTCGGTTCATCAGATTATCCACCAAGAGATTGTGCTGTTCCCCTACTAAGAAATCTATAGGATAACCTTTTTGTCTTAAAGCTGCGCCCATTAGCTCCCAGCTTCCGAAATGCCCGGTAACCAGAACTGCTCCTTTTTTCTCTTTCAAAGCAGAATCAAAAAGTTCTTCACCCTGAATCTCAACTAAATTTAATATCTTCTTTTTATTCAGCTTTGGAAAAAGAATATATTCGGTTAAAGATTTTCCGATGTTTCGGTAAGTGGATCTGGCTATTTTTTTTAAATTTTTTTGGTCTTTATCTCTGAAACACCGAGAGAGATTTTGCAAAGTGATCTTTTTTCTTTTTGGGATTATAAGATATGCTATCTCCCCGATTAGAGAACCAAAAAAAATATCTGTTCTGTAAGGGAAAAGATTCAAAAAAAATTTTATAAATAAAACCAAAAAGTATTCGAGTCTGTACCTAAATTTTTTACTCTTCATCAGCTAAGTTTTCTTCTTCCTCTTTTTCCCATTTCTCTAAAATCTTTTTTGTCCTTCTTTTTTTCATAAAATAAAAAAGCACAAGTAAAAAGGCAAGACCTAACCAGAGCAAAAAGGTGTCACCTAAAAGGACAATGAACTGATACCTTTTTTTAAGATATTCCTCAAATTCTTTTTGAAAACCTGAAAAATCTGAGCCTGTGCTTAAAATAAAAGCTTGGTCCCATTTTTTTCCAACTCCTATGTAGTCAATTAAAGCACAGAAATTTTCCTCCCCATATTCGGATAGAAAATATGAAACCGCCAAAAAGCTTTCAGTGTAGGCTAATTCAGCCTTACTTCTTTTGAAGGTATTAAGCTTTTCGATTTGCGACAGAGAGACCAGAGAGCCGGTTAGCAAAGCTTTTGCCACAGCAATATCCTGACCTATCCTCCATTCTTTTGATTTTTGCATGGCAAAACCCTCATCTACCCATCTGGGAAGGTATTTATAATTTGCCTTTTTGTTTAGAAAAAGATGGGCTAACTCATGGGAAAGGATTTCAGTTAACGATTTATTGTAATGAAACTTATATGGTGATTTTATAACTATGAGATTTCTTTCAGGATAAGCAAATCCAATTCCCCAATCTGGAAATCTCCCTCCGGTTTTAGATAAGAATTGTTTTTCATTGTCAGTTACGAAAACTTCAATTTTTTGGTCAATTGTTTCCTGAAGGGAGGAGGATATGTCGTTGTATGAGGATATTAAAATGGATTCGATCTTAGAAGCAAGTTTTTTATCAGAACAATGGATGTCAAATTGTGTCGCTGTTTTTGAAGTTATTGTAAGGGTTAAAAAACAAAAAATTATAAGAAAATTTTTTTTCATGCAAATCGGAACTTTTCAATTTTTAGATAGGAGCAAAGCTTTTTTATTAAAAGAGTCTTCCTAAAAGTGGTATTCGAATAATTTTTTTCTATCCTTAAAAGAATTTTTGTTGTAACGACTTTATTTTTTCTCTAAAAGTTTTTGTAGAAAATCCTTTGCTTTTTCCTCAAGCTCTTTTTTTAATTTCTCATCTTTTATTTTCACTTTCTCCTGAAGTAGTTTTTCAGCTCTTGATGTTTGTAAGGCAAATTTTGGAGCAGAAGCTTGACCTGAGATCACTATATCTAATACTAATCTTCCCTTCTCATCCTTAAAGAACTCTGTTAGCTCGCCTAATAGATCGAATCTTTTCGAGAGTTGGGGTGAAAGATAGAGGGTAAGGTAATAATCTACGTATCCCTCCAGGGTGATATATCCGGAAAGCTCCCAGTCAAAATCTTTTGTCCGGGCAAAGAAATCTTCAAAGTGTAGTTTTCTGTCCTCGATTCTAAAAGAGTTTTTCAGAGTTTTTATTTTTTGGTCTTTGAGCTCTTTTATCTTCAAATATTCGGACAGGAGGTTAAGGATTTTTAGATTTATAAGTTCACCATCTGTTATGGTAGCATTTCCTGAACCTGAAAGGGTGTTTTTGATCTGGTCAACTGTGTTTCCCTTGCCTGAAAATGTGGCTACTAAATTGAGCTTTCCAAAAAGATGGTCTTTGGCCGGCGTGAATCTGGACAAAAAATCATTTGCCTCAAGGTTGGAGCTTGAGATCTCAAAGTTGAAAATCAGATGTTCTGGGTCATTTAAATCTGCTTTAGCTTTTCCTCCCAGATTTCCCGTGTAAACATTTGAGACAAAATTGTCAAGCTCTAAGATTCCATCAGTTAGGTAAAGCTGAAAAGCTAAATTTGAAAATTCTATTTCTCGGAACAAAAGCTTTTGAACATTTATTTGACCAGAAAGATTCAAGTAGGGGAATGGAATTGTATCTGAGATTGCCATTTGGGGCTCACCCTTTTCTTTTTTTGCTGGAAATATCTCATCTAAATCGATATAAGGTGAGGAGAGTGTGAACTGTAAAAGTGGTGGGCTTTCTGTTTTTTTCAAAAGAAAAGATAAAAGATTTTCTATTTTACCATCAAGGCTAAAAGAGGATTTGCCTAAAGATGCGAAAAGATTAGTGATTTTCAAATCATTTTGTATCAAGTTCAAATCACCATTTAACTCATCTAAAGGAACGCCTAAAAGGGGATGCGTTGCTTCTATTTTTCTCAAACCGATGTTGCCAGAAAGTCTTGCCCTATCTATTTTTTTAATCTTTCCATAAGCTTTAAAATCAAACTTGACAAAGCCTTTAAATTTAGCCCCTTCCGGGAGTTTACCTATCTCTTGATGCATACGCAAATTCTCTAAAAGTGATAAATCCAGGTCTGCTTTAAAATCCAATGATAGATTGGGGTCTTTATAATTATCGACCACAGCTTTTATTTCAACCGGGGACTCACAAACCTTTGCCTGGGAAGAAAAAAAGCTTAAGCTTTTGGAATCGAAGTTTATCTCACCATAGGGCATATTAAAAGGATATGGATAATCGGATGATTCCAATTTAACCTCTCTGAAAACCACCTTGCCTTCGATCTGAGGAAAAGGCTCGAGCTTTGGCTCACCGGCATAGGTTGCAGAGATTTTGAGCTTACCTGAGCTTTTCATCTTTTCGAGAATTGAACTATCCTCAAAAGGAATAGAGCCTAAAAGTTCAGAAACGGAAATCTTTTCAGAAGAAAGATTAAGATAAACAAATGGTTTTTCTGATATGTTTTTTACTTTACCTTTTAATTCAATTTCCACCTCACCCAGAGTTATTTTAAGCTTTTCTATCAAGAGTGAATCGCCTAAAAAGTTCATCTTGATATCATGCTCTAAGCTGAGATAGAATTCTGGAATCTGTTTTTTTATGGTTGGAAAATTCAGGTCTATTTTTTTAATTTCGATTTTACCTTTAGCATATACAATCTCTGTTTGGGGATCCAAAGAAAGCTTTGCTTGCTGTCCAATGTGCTCCAAAGTAATTTTGTATCCTTTGGTCTGGTCAAAATAGTCTATTTTCCCGTCTTTTATCTCCATTTTGTCAAACACAATAGGGGGGAGGGTAAATTCCCCTTCTTTTTTCACTAAATCATCGATATTTAAAAAACCCTGTTTGTTTTTTGCTAAAGCTATAACCGGTTTTTCTAATATGATTTTTTTTATTTCAATTTTCCTTTTCAAAAGCGGGAAAAACTTAACCCTGATTGAGAAACGCTCAAAGGTTAAAAACTTTTTTTGAATAAACCCTTCACGAGCATACACGGTCATTCCTTTCACATCAGCACCCAATCCACCTAAAATAGATATTGAGACATCTTTGATTTCCACTTCTCTATTCAAGGCTTCTTCCAACCTCGGCTCTATCATACTCAGGAGTTTTTCTTTGGTGAAAATGAGCTTGACCCCAATGCTTGAAACCAAAACAATGATCAAACAAATTGCAACAATCCATAAAATTATCTTTATACTTTTTTTTGTAGCCATTAGTCTCCTTTCAAAAAATTTGGAAACCGATATTTAAAAGAGGAGAAAATTCTTGGAATCTTTGCTTCTTTTTCCATAGTATTAAGTTTTAAAAGATAGGCCCTGGTCAGTTTCGCTTTTTCAAATTTTGTTTCAATCTTCCACATAATCTATTATCCCTCCTCCCAGGACCTCATCACCTCTGTAAAAAACAGCTGACTGACCTGGAGTTATCGCTCGCTCAGGACTTTCAAATTTAACCAAAACGTTCCTTTCTGTCAACCTCGAAATCTCTCCTTTTTTTGGTTTATGGGAATATCTTATCTTTATCTCACACTCGAGCTTATCCTCAAGATTTTGAATTGATATCCAGCTAAGATTTGAAACATAGAAAGTTTTTTTTAACAAATCCTTATCCTCACCCACCCATAAAGCATTTTTCTCTGGTTCGATCTTTAACACATATAGGGGCTTTCCAAAAGCGATGTCCAGACCTCTTCTCTGTCCTATAGTATAAAATGGGATTCCTTTGTGAGTTCCAATTCTTTCACCCATTAGGTTATAAATCGGTCCCTCTTTGACCCCTGTCCCTTGCCCCTTTTCCCATTCCCTTATGAATCTCGGATAGTCATCATCCGGGATAAAACATATTTCCTGGGATTCTTTTTTTGAAGCGGTCTTCAAGTTGTATTTATAAGCAAGTTCTCTTGTTCTTTTTTTTGTCAATTCCCCTAAGGGAAAAAGAGTCACCGCAAGATTTTCCTGAGAAAGCCCCCATAGAGCATAGGATTGATCCCTTGTCGGATCCTTTCCTTTTAAAAGTAAATATCTTTTTCTTCTATTATCATATTCGATTGTGGCATAATGTCCGGTAGCTATAAAATCCGCTCCCAGTTTTTTGGCTTTTTCCCATAAAATCTTCCATTTAATCTCGGTGTTACAGACGATGCAGGGGTTTGGTGTCCTTCCTTTTTCGTATTCGTTAACAAAATTTTCGATAACTTTCTTTTTAAACTCCTCTTTGAGGTCAAATACATAGTGAGGAGAGCTAATCTGACCACATATATGGCGAGCATCATTCATCGATTCAACAGAGCAGCATCGTCCATCCTTAAAAAGATCTCCGCCCACATCCTTGTAATCCCAGAGCTTTAAGGTGATGCCGATAACATTGTATCCTTTTTCCTTTAATAAATAAGCAGAAAGGGAACTGTCAACTCCCCCGCTCATCGCCACCACAACTGTTTTTCTTGCAGAGGTGGGCTTCCCCTTGGATAAGCTATGCATTTGATTTTTTTCTTTTTTTGTAATCCTCTATCGCTTTGTGCAGAGCATCAGCAGCCAAGTTGGAGCAATGAAGCTTGTTTTTTGGAAGACCATCCAGAGCATCTGCAACTGTTTTTCTTGATATTTTCTCCGCTTCCTCTAAGGTCTTGTTTTTGACAAGCTCAGTTATCATGCTCGAGGTTGCAATGGCTGCGCCACAGCCGAAGGTCTTGAACTTGACATCTACGATATGATCATTTTCAACTTTTATGAAAAGCTTCATTATATCTCCGCACACCGGATTACCGACCTCTCCCACACCATCGGGATTTTCTATTTCTCCCACATTCCTCGGATTTGTGAAATGTTCTATAACTTTATCTGAATAACTCATATTTTTCTCTCTTTTTCATTTTTTTGATTGAGCATATATTGGAGACATCGACCTCAGGCGCTCGATTATCTCAGGCAAAACACTTAGTGTGTAGTCTACATCATCTATGACATTCTCTCTTCCAAAGCTGAACCTGATGGAGCTTTGTGCAACTGCTGGCTCAATCCTCATAGCTGAAAGGACATGAGAGGGCTCTAAGGAGCCTGAGGTGCAGGCAGAACCTGAAGCGACTGCGACCCCTTTCATATCCAGACTCAAAATGATCGATTCCCCTTCAACCCCTTTGAAAGATATGTTTAGGGTGCTGGGAATCCTTTTTTCTGGGTGACCGTTCAGTTGAATATCTTTAACAGTTTCTTTGAGTTTTTTAAAAAATGTCTCAGTTAAGTTTTTCAGATGCTTATTATGCTTATCCATATCTTTTAAAACCATCTCTACCGCCTCTCCCAATCCCACAATCCCAGGGATATTTTCTGTTCCAGCTCTTCTTGACCTCTCGTGGTGACCCCCATGGGATAAAGGGATTATCCTTGTTCCCTTTCTTATATAGATAGCTCCAACACCTTTAGGACCATAGATTTTATGTGCTGAAATAGAGGCTAAATCGACAGGCAATTTTCCAACATCTATAGGAATTTTCCCTGCTGATTGCACAGCATCTGTGTGAAAATAGACCCCTTTTTCTTTAGCTATTCTAACTAATTCCTCTATTGGTTGAATGGTTCCGGTCTCATTGTTAACATGCATAATAGAGACTAAAATTGTATCATCTTTTATATTTTTCTTTAAATCAAAAGGATCGACAAATCCATATTGATCAACCGGAAGATAGGTTATTTCATATCCCTCTTTTTTCAAGAATTTACAGCTTTCCAATACTGCGTGATGCTCCACCGAGGAGATGATTATATGTTTGCCTTTTTTTTTATTGGCAAAAGCCACACCCTTTATGGCTAAATTATCAGATTCGGTTCCTCCTGAGGTGAAATAGATCTCATAGGGGGAGCAGTTAAACAATTTGGCAACTTTTTCTCTGGCCTCTTCCAAAGCAACTTTAGCTACCTTGCCATATTCATGGATGGAGGATGGATTGCCAAATTTCTCCTTATAATATGGAAGCATTGCCTCTAATACTTCAGGATGAACCGGGGTAGTGGCACTGTGATCCAAATAGACTTTTCTCATTTCTTCCTCCGATCTCTTGATACATGAGTATTTTTCTTAAAAGAGATCTCTTTTGCTTGTTTTTCGAGATCTGCTAAGGTTACATTTGATAAAATCTTTTCTATGTTATCTTCTAATTTTTTCCAGAGTATTCTCGATACACAGGTTTTTGGTCCGGTACAGCTTTTTTCCCGTAATTTCGGATAATCGCAATAGGAGATAGAAATTGGACCATCTAAAACATCTATTATATCTCTCACCGTTATTTTATCATGGTCTTTTCCAAGGATATATCCGCCCTTAGCTCCTCTTACCGATTTTAAGATTCCAGCGTTTTTAAGCTTATGAAATATCTGCTCCAGATAGGTAACAGACATTTTCTGTCTTTTGGAGATATCCTTTATAGTTACCGGTCCATTTTTGGACACGCTTGCAACTTCCAGCAAAGCTCTCAGACCATATCTTCCACGGGTGGATATATTCATTTTGCTCCTTTTTATTTACGTCTATCAATATACGTAATCTTTACTAATTTTGTCAAGATTATTTAAAAAAATTTTATCTTTGATATTTTTTTAATAATGGTTATATTTTTAGCTATGCAAAAAGTGGAAAAAATACTGGTTATACGTTTTAGCTCCTTTGGGGATATTATTTTGACCTTTCCTTTAATCGAGGCTCTGAAAAATAAATTTCCCGAATCGACCCTTTTTTTCCTCACCAAAAAAAAGTATAAAAGCCTTCTTTTGAAAAATCCTTTGATCAAACAGGTGATTGAGTTTGACCAGAAAGAGGGGCATAAAAACTTTTCTGGATTTTTGAAATTGATAAAGAACTTAAAAACTTACAATTTCGATCTGATAATAGACCTTCATTCCAATCTAAGAAGCTTTTTTGTAAGGGGGTTGGTTAATTCTAAGAAAAAAATAAAATATAACAAAAGACGGTTTTCAAGATTTTCGATGGTTCATTTTAAATTTCTCAGGGTGAAATCTAAGCATACTGTTGACTCTTATCTGGATGTTTTAAAAAAAATTAAAGTTGAAGCTGGGGGCAGGTTACCAAAATTTCATTTATCTGAGGATGACAAGGTTTTCGCTTTAGATTTCTTGAAGAAAAATGGACTTACGGATGGTGATATCCTTGTGGGTATGGCACCAGAAGCAAAATGGGAAACCAAAAGATGGGACAAAAAAAACTTTTTAGAAGTTGGTAAAAATCTTTTAGAGAAACGTAGATTAAAAATACTCTTAGTTGGGGGAAAAGATGATAGAGAGAGCCTTTTCTGGATCGGTTCTGAGCTGAAAGGGAAGAATGTGATTTATGCTTTGGATTTACCTTTTAATAAGTTAGCAGGGATTATCAAAAGATGCAAAGTCTTTATAACAAATGATTCGGGTCCTATGCATCTTTCATCATCTTTGGGAGTTCCAACTATAGCTATTTTCGGACCAACCCATCCTAAATTGGGATTTCCCCCTTTAGGACTTATGGATGAGGTTTTGACAGCGAATGAAGGGTGTAGCCCCTGTAGTCTTCATGGAGAAAGAAGATGTTTCAGAGATAAAAAATACTGTATGGAGAAAATTACTTTTGAGAAAGTAGCTTTTGTCGCAGAAAAGATTTTAAATAGCCAAAAGGTTGTCTTTATTGATAGAGATGGAACTTTAATCGAGGATAAAAATTTCTTATCCAAATTAGAGGAGGTTAGCTTCATTTCAAAATCTGTGGACGCAATTAAGATTTTCAAAAGCTTGGGTTATAAAGTCGTTGCGGTGTCCAATCAATCAGGGATAGGACGTGGTCTTGTCACTTTCGAGGATGTGGAGAAGGTTAACCAGTTTATCTCAGATGAGCTTAGAAGGAAAAATGCTGATGTGGATGGTATATACTTTTGCCCTCATCATCCGGATGAAAGATGTGATTGCAGAAAGCCTGAAACAGGATTGATTAAAAAGGCAAAAGAAGAGCACAATCTAAATTTAGGTAATGCTGTAATTATTGGTGATAAGCTTTCTGATATCCTTTTAGGTAAAAGAATATCTGCAAAAACAATTTTGGTTCTCAGCGGGTATGGTGAAAAGGAGCTTGAGAAGGTTAAAAAATTTAAAAAAGACAGTTACGAACCAGATTTTGTTGCCAAAGACCTTTTTGATTCGGCTTTATGGGTGAAAGAAAATTTTTCCGAAATTAAATTAAGCCTATGATATTACAAAAGCTTTGTGTTGGGGAACTTTCCACTAACTGTTATATTCTGGGAGATGAGAAAACAAATGAGGGGGTGGTGATAGACCCTGGTGGTGATTTCGATCTGATAGATGAAAATATAGAAAAACTAAATCTCAAGATAAAATATATAATTTTGACTCACGGACATATTGATCACATAAAAGCTTTAGTCCCACTCAAGAAGAAGACAAAGGCAAAGGTATTAATTCACAAGGAGGACTTACCAATACTCTCTGACCCTACATATAACCTAGCACAATTTATCGGAGAAAATGGTAGTTTTTCAGAACCTGATCTATTATTGAAAGATGGGGACACAATAGAATTCGGCAAAAAAAAGCTTTTAGTTTTACACACTCCAGGTCATACTCCGGGAAGTATCAGTTTATATACTGATAATTTACTTTTTACCGGAGATACCCTTTTTTGTGAAGGGATAGGGAGGACAGACCTTCCCGGCGCATCTTGTGAAAACCTTTTTTCCTCTATAAAACAGAAGCTTTTTACTAAACCAGATGATACTGAAGTTTTTCCTGGTCATGGTCCTTCTACAACTATTGGATGGGAGAAGAAAAACAACCCATGGATAAAATAGAGGATTTGATAGATGGATACTCAGATTTTCATGTGCATCCTGATTATTCAAAGGATGCTTGTGGAAGTGTAGATGAGTATTGCCAAAAGGCAATAGAACTTGGTCTGAAAAGAATATGCTTCACTACCCATTATGATGCTGATCCAGAAAGAAAAGAGATTGATTATTTTATGAGGGTGGATGGAAAGTTAAAGGTAATCACTCCAAAGATAGTGCAGAGATATATAGATGATGTAAAAGAAGCTAAAAAAAAATATAGTTCTTCTGGTCTTGAGGTCTTCGTTGGCTTGGAGGTGGATTATGCCCCACATATCGAGAAGGATTTAAAAGGGGTGCTTTCAGGTTTGGATTTAGATTACACCTTAGGTGCAATACACTGCCTGGATCATACTGCAATAACAGCATCCTCTGAGGCTTATAAATATTTTCAAAAAAAGACACTTAAAGAGTTTATTAGAGAATACTATAGAGTGTTTACTTTAGCTTCCTCAAGTGGGTTATTCGACTCTATGGCTCATTTAGATGGATATAGAAAGTATGGGTTGGATTTTTATGGGAAAGATATAATGGTTGCACATCGAGAATTTATCGAGCCAGCATTGGAGGCACTAAAAAGAAACAATGTGGGAATAGAGGTGAATACGCAAGCGAGAAGAAGGGGACAAAATGAGTTTTACCCTTCCAGAGAAATTTTGAGTTTAGCAAAGAAGGCAGGTGTGAAAGTGGTTGCCATTGGGTCTGATGCACATCGGGTTGAGGATCTGGGAAAGGATATAAAAGAGGCAGCAAGTTTAGTAAAAGATTTTTTTTATTTGAAAATAAAATAAAGAATTAAAAAGATATGAGCACAAAGCTGGGGTAAGGGTTTAACCCCTGCCCCAACAGTTGAACATTTTTCTGGAGCGAAACAATTTGTTGTTTCATGTTAATATAGAATCTCTGCAATTCAGGGAGGCAAATATCAAATAAAGTAATGCTACGCTTCTAACCCTTTTATAGATACATTGGTATAAGGAATTACGTTGTCTACGAAGTCTGAAGATACTTATTCCCCAAAACATTTGTGAAAAATAAATGGTCTGAGATAAACTTCTATATATATTTTTAAAGGTATTTATTTTGATAGTTAATGTGGCTCAATTGTGCCAAAAGAAGATGTTAGTCTTCGCTTCCTTTGCCGGTTGCAAGTTCCATAATTTCGTCAAAGGTGAGAAATTCTATTAGAAGCTCATCGCCCTGCAGGATTTTGTTGACTGCTCGAATGAATTTATCACTATTGAGCTTCTGCAGTCGATAAGGATGCCAGATACGAGGATTGATTCCTTCAGGGTCCTCATCCTTTACCCTTGGATTTCTTCTGGCTTTTTGATTTTTCATTTAACCCTCCCAAAAAATTGATAATAAGCCAGAATCCGACTTTCAAAAAAGGATACGGATGGAAGGAAGAACTAATAATAGTAATTATTACTAATTTTTATGTTAATGATACTTATTTCTATAGGGCGAAATTACTTATTACCTCCTCTTTTTACACCTATCGCAGAGCCCGTAGAAATATATTCTATAATTCTCTATAGAAAAATCAGTTTTCTTTTCAGCTTTCTTTGAAAGATTTTCTTTGGTCTTTAGGTCTAAGTCAAATACCTTGCCGCAAACTTTACAGATGAAATGATGGTGGAGGGAGGTATCGCCATCGAAGTGGTCGGATGGGAAATCTAACAAAAGCTTTTGAATCAAGCCCTGTTCACACAGAAAATTCAAGTTCCGGTAAACGGTGCCCAGGCTGAGCCGGGGAAAGTCTTTCCTAACTCTTTGATAGACCCACATAGCCGTGGGATGAATTTTGGTATTTTTTACTTCTTCTAATATCCTTTGCCTCTTTTGGCTCCTACGATGACTTGGCAAATCCATCTCAGATAGATTTTTGACTTTTTTATAGTAAATAAAGATTTTATTCGCTTTTGTCAAGATTTTTCCTTGATATAGTGGATATTAAAGTGGATATTAAAATTGTATATATACATCAGCAAAAGGATTTGCCGATGTCTACAGAGTTTTTATAAGCGTCAGGAGTAGAGCTCCTGACGCAACTAAAAAATTTTTGTGAAATCACATTGGATATTTAAGGGATAGGATCTGCCAGGAGTGGGGTGGTCACAAAAGGATTTCTTCTTTCCACCCTAACTTCACCAGTTCAATCTTTTTAAAATCACTTGTGCCTAACTTGTGCTTGGTGTCAGCGAAGACGATGTGATGAGGGGGAGGCTTTATGGGACTCTCTTTGCCGAAGTAAGTCAGACGCTTGGCTTGGAAAAGACGTAAGCCAACTGCGTCCAATGCCACCGGGTCCGTTCCTACTAAAATACCCTTGTAGTTCCAGATATAGGTCGAATCGAAATGGTGGGGACCGATGCTGTAAAAAAGCGGTGTGAGCAAAACCAGAATGTTCAATCTGGTTTTATCTTTTACTATTGGCAATCTCCATAGCTCTGCTAAATCGGCACAGGAGTTACCATGATATTTTGAAGGTCGGGGCACGAACATGATGTAGTTTTTGATACATCCTCCAACGCCTGACCAGTGGTGAGTTCTAAGCGGACGGACGTTAATCAGGGCGGTAGAATTGAGAAAGATCCGATTACGTAATACTCCACGATCGTCAATGCCGATCTTCTTTTCGGGAACACCTACTTCCATCACACGTTTTTTGATAGCTTGCTCCACCTCTTTGGGGGTTGGAAGTGGGCCCCAAACATTGCTTTTGACCCCTACCACATCCTCGGGCTTCACCAAAAGCTTCCATGATTCCACAGGGTCTTTTTTATCAAAAAGGGAGGTGACCGACCGGTCCAGCATTTGTTGAATCACTTTAGGATTGATGCGTCCTTTTTTATCTACTGCCTCCGGGTCTCGAACCAGAACCACTTTTGTCTTTTTGGCAAGTTCAAGTTTTTTCTCTTCTGGTGGAGACAAACCCATGGCTACTGCAAGAGTAGCATAGGTAGCTTTGCGAATGAAGTCCCGGCGGGTAATGGTTTCCTGAGATTCGCTCATTAATTTTTCACCTCTTTTGCTGGTGGCTCTAAGAGTTTATTTCCAACAGCTTCGATCAAAGCCTGAGCAAAAGCTTTTGAGGAAGCATCAAAGACCACCACCACGAACTCATCCTCTAATTTGGTTACTACCCATTTACCCTCCTCAATCTGGACAATATTGGATTTTTTTGCTTCAGGAATATAAGCATTTACAAAACTTTTAAAAGCTTTCCCTGCCTCCTTCTGGTCCGGGTAACGAACTAAAAGAAGATAGCTTTGTCCTTTTTGGTATCTGGCAAACACTGCCTCGGTACGGGGGCTAAGTTTTAGTATATTTTCAGAAGCTACGTAGTAATGATAGTTCAACGAAGTGTGTAGGTGGAAGTAACGAACGCTTTGTTTTAGCAAACCCTCAGTTGGCAGATAGGCTAAAAGCTTTGGTCTTGAGCCGGTGGCTTTGATATTTTTGGCGATTTTTCTGGCAAGATCGAATACAGCTTTTTTTGTCTCAGGTGTCTGTCGTTCTGAAAAGATGCATACAAAAAAGTTACCTTTCCAGAAGCATAACAGGCTTCCTCTGTATTCTGAGCCCTGACCAATGCCCATTTCTTCCCCTTCACGGGCATGGCTGAAGATTCCATAGGCGTCTTCTGGCGAGCCCATATCAAAAAGCTCAACTAAGATGGTTGGCTGCCTGTCTTTGACCAGACGGAGCACCACCAACTTCTGGAAACCGTATGACCGATAGACCTC
>JAUWYR010000046.1 GCA_030615745.1 Candidatus Zixiibacteriota bacterium
ATCGGTATCGATCAAGAGATAAGTTTAAGCATCGCTTTGAAGCATATGACCGATAATGGATCCTGGTTTGTTAACAAGGATAAAGCCTTAACCCGGGTGCAGATGTTTCTTAAAGAGCAAGAGATTGGTCATATCAAGACCGGAGTGCGTCGTCCCACCACCAAAGGCAAAGTAGAGAGGTTTCATCGCACCCTGAATGAGGAGTTGATTAAGAAGTTTCGCTTCAAAGACTTAGAAGATGCCCAAAAAGCTTTTGAGGCTTATCGTTATTATTATAACTATCAAAGACCCCATCAGGCTCTGGGCAATCTTCCTCCCCTGGCCGGGCAGGCTATCTCTCGATATAAGTTCGTGTCTCTTGATCGATTCCGACAACGAGAGTTTCCAGAACCACCTGTGCCTATCTTCTATCCACAAGGAAGTTTACTAAGAAAAGTCCGGGGAAATGGCTGTATTTCTTTCAAGGGAAATGAAATCTATATATCCGAAATACTTAAAGGTATTATGGTAAAAATAGAACAAAACAAAAATTGTTTGGAGATCTATTATGATAAAGACTTAGTCAAATGTGTTACCTATGTCAGTTGATAGCTTTGTAACCTATCCTACTTGATAGTACACTAAAGGTTTACACTCCAATGTTTGCACTCCAGTTTTGCTTTTAGTGGAATGTCCCAAAATAACAATTATATTTTAGCCTGTCTTTGCGAGGGGCGTAGCCCCGAAGCAATCTCAAGGGATTGCCACGCCCTTCGGGCTCGCAATGACAAATGATGTAACATTATTTACGAAACAATGTTTTTGGGCTACTTTTTCAAAAACAAAAAAGAAAATAGTTGACAGAAAGATTTTTTTACCTTTTTTATCTGTAAAAGGTGGGCGAAGCGAGAAATTTTAAAGGGAGGTGAGGAAGGGTATGGAGAAAGGGTTTCCACAATGTCTGAAATGTAACACCGGTGTTCTTTTGCCTCTGTCCGACTATGGTCGCGACGGAGCAAGCATTATGTATAAAGCCTGGGTGTGCAACAATCCTGAGTGTGGATTTTCCATTCGCATCGATAACGGCGAGGTGAGCTTCGGGAAAACAATTGGATATTCGACAAAATAAAGTTTTTTAAAAGTTAATAAAACGCTTCGCCCACAAAAAATTTTCAAAGATCAAGAGATCGGAGACCAAGAGATATGTGGTCCGTTATTTTCAAAAATTTCCCCCTGAAATTGGGAGCTTTATTTTTAGCCTTGCTTCTATGGTTTCACGCCACAACTAACCAGACCTACGAATACAGATTTCATTACCCTCTAAAGATTATAGGCCTTCCTGAAAATTTAGTCTTGGCAGAAAAAATTCCCTCTTTTGCGGAGGTTCTGATTCAGGGTAAAGGAAAACAACTCATCCGGCTTTTTTTCACCAAAAAAAACGAAATAAAAATCGATGCCTCAGACTTCAGAGCTAAAAAGATAAATTATAAACTTTCCTTAGAACAGATAGACCTTCCAAAAGAGGAGGGGTTGGCCATAAAAGAGATTGTCCATCCAAAAAATCTAAATTTAAAAATCGATTATCTTGTGAAAAAGAAAGTTAAGGTTATCCCCCAAGTTGAGATAAAAATAGACCCAGATTATCTTCAAAAAGAAAAGATAAAAATTGAGCCAAAAGAGGTGACGATTTCAGGTCCGAGAAGATTTGTCAGATTGATAAATTCGATCTCCACTGGAAAAAAAGTTTTTTCAAATCTGAAAGAATCACTTAAAGAGGAAATAAGTTTGATTTCTCCTGAGGATTATAATGTTAAATACTTTCCAGAAGCAGTCACTTTATGGGTCAATGTAGAAAAAGGGGTTAAAAGGGAATTTAATAACATATTTTTGGATTTAGTTGGAATTCCAAAAGGCAAAAAAGTAGAAGTTGAGCCTGAAAAGATTAATCTTACTCTATTAGGAGAAGAAGATGTGATCGATAATCTGAATTCAGAGGAGATAAAAGTTACTTTAGATCTCAAAGGGATTGTGGGAAGGAAAAAACTCGCACCCAAAATTCATCTCCCAGAAGAAGTTAAATTGATAAACTTTTCTCCGGATTCTTTTTTGGTTGAGATAAAATAAAATCTATGTTAGTATTAGGAATAGAAACGTCCTGCGATGAGACTGCAGCCTCAGTAGTTAAGGATGGTAAAAAAATCTTATCCAATATCATCTATTCTCAGCTTGTTCATGAAAAGTATGGTGGGGTTGTTCCTGAGCTTGCGTCAAGGGAGCATATAAGAACCATTATTCCCATAGTTCAGTCCGCATTGAAAAAAGCTAAAGTTTCCAAAAAACAAATTGAAGGGATTGCTGTTACCTATGGTCCAGGGCTTGTTGGTTCACTTTTGATAGGTCTATCATTTGCCAAAGCCCTGTCCTATTCATTGGGAATTCCTTTTTTAGGTATAAATCATCTGGAGGGACACATATTTTCAATTTTTTTGGAACATCCAAGATTAAAGCCTCCTTTTATCTGCCTTATTGTTTCTGGGGGGCACTCTGAACTGATTTTGGTAAAAAACAAGGGAGATTATCATATCCTGGGAAGAACAAAGGATGATGCTGCTGGTGAGGCTTTCGATAAGGTAGCAAAGCTTTTGAATATCGGATATCCAGGTGGTCCTGCAATCGATAAGCTTTCCCAGAAAGGGAATCGGAACTTTTTCAGATTCCCTCGAGCTTTTTTAAAAGGTAGTTTCGATTTCAGTTTCAGTGGGCTTAAGACAGCAGTTGCCTTATATGTATCAAAAAGATTATCTCAAAATTCTGATTTTCCTACCACAGATATTGCTGCCTCTTTTCAGGAGGCGGTTGTGGATGTTCTGGTCGAGAAAACAATTAAGGCTGCCTTGTCGGAGAATGTTAAAAAAATAGCCTGTGTGGGTGGTGTGGCAAGAAATTCCCGGTTAAGAAAAGAATTTAAAAAAAGATGTAAAGATAAAAATTTGAAAGTCTTTTTCCCCTCCTCTATTCTCTGCACAGACAATGCGGTAATGATAGCTGCTTGTGGGGATTTTCATCTTCGGCGGGGTGAAAGATCAAGCCTCGATTTAAACGCAGTTCCATACGCTGAGCTTATTTAAACCTCATTTTAACTCTGTTGGAGTGCTGGGTCTGTCCGTCCCGGACTTACGCCCATATGGGCGGCTACCACTTTAAAACATGGTTTTCACGTAGCTTGACGTGGGCATACCAATTAATGTTCTTTTAACTCTGACTTACAGCTGGCAGGGCTAAATGCCCTGCTCTATGATAAAAAGGATATCTGGTAGGTAAAGCACTCTGAACCACCTACATCTCTGAACAATAAGCCTGAAAATTTTAATAAAAATCAACCCTTTGCTTTTGAGGCTCATTTTTCGTTAAAACACTTTTGAATTCAAATTTTATCAAGATAGTCTAAATGAAGTCGATAAATAAAAAAGGCTAATCTAAATGCTTAAAAAGAAACAAAAAAGATAAAAAAGGAGCAAAAGCTGAAGGATAAATTCTTTTTAAATTTTTTCAATTCATTAGAAGAGGAAATCTTAATTATAGATAAGGACTACAAGGTAATTGAGGTTAATTTGCGGTTTTTAAAGAGAAGAAAATTATTTAGGGAACAAGTCATAGATAAATATTGCTATGAAGTTTTCCATAGTCTCTGTTCTCCCTGTGATTTTCCTGATGAAATTTGTCCTTTAAAGGAGGTATTAAAAACCTCTCAGACAGTAAGGGCAATCCATTTTCAAAAGAGCCAAAAAAGCGATAGGGAAAGATACACCGAGATCACAGCATCCCCGATTAAAGATGAAAAAGGGTCTATAAAAGAAATAGCTGTGATTATAAAAGATGTGACTGAGAAGAAGAAAACTTTGGAGCAGATCAAATATTTAAAAGATTTCAACCAGGAGATCGTGGATAAACTTCCTATTGGACTGGTGAGGTTGGATGATAAGGGGACAATCATCTATGAAAATCCAAAGATGAAAGAGATCTTGGGTGTAAGAGAAGGTAAGAAGCCCAAAGGTATTGGTCAGAAGATAACTGAAATCCCAAATGTGGTTCAGACCGGAATTGTCAAAACATTGATAAGATTGCTTTCAGGAGAACCTTTTGGGGATTTAGTTCTCCCATACACCTCTTTGGAGGGTAAAAAGGCTATCCTCTCTGTTTCTGGTGTTCCATTATTTGAGAAAGATGGGAAGGCAAATGGGGCTTTGCTTTTAATTGAGGATATAAGTGAGCAGAAAAAAGCTGGAACCGAGCTTTTAAGAAGGAATAAGGAGCTTTTAGCTCTAAACATAATATCAACAGTGACCGCTCAATCTCTTGATTTAGAGGAGTGCCTCAAAAATACTCTGGATAGAGTCCTGGAGATAATGGAAGGTGATTGCGGTGGTATATATCTTTTAGATGATAGGAAACTTGAGCTGAGTTTAGCGGTCAAAAAGAACATAAGTTCATCTCTGGTTAAAAAAAGTCTCAAATTAGGAGAGGGAATCTGTGGAGAAATTGCCAAATCTGGCAATCCGAGGTTGATTCGGGAAATAAAAGGTGTTTATAAGAGTTTTGCTCTGGAGATAAAAGGAAAAAAGCTTTGTTCTTTTATGGGTGTGCCTCTAAAATCAAAAAATGAGGTATTAGGAGTTCTTTTTGTTGCATTCAAAAAAATCAAAGACTTTGGGCAAAAGGAGCTCGACCTTTTGACTAATATTGGAAATCACATTGGAATCGCAGTTGAGAATGTCAGGCTTTACAAAGAGGCAGAGAACTGGATTTCCCAGCTGGATACCATTCGGAAAATTACAAACAGGTTAAACAAGATCAGCAATGTCAGAACCATTGCTTCCTCAATCGCTGAGGAGATCAGGAAGGTAATTGAGTTTGATAACTGCAGGGTATTTTTATTAGATGAATCTGGTCAGAATCTCATCCCGGTCACCTTTGGGAGTGAGGTGGAGGAATATAGAGGAGAGACTGAAGAGCTTTTGAGAATGAAGCTGGGAGAGGGGATAACTGGCTGGGTAGCTGAGAGCGGAGTTGGAAAAGTTATCGATGATGTTGAAAGACACCCTAAGGCAAGACACATTCCTGGCACCCCTTTTATAGATGAGTCGATGGTAGCTGTTCCTATGATATACGAGGAAAAGGTAAGAGGAGTAATCACATTATCAAAGTTGGGGCTCAAACAGTTTAACCATAGTCACTTAGGACTTTTAAACATCTTAGCCAACGAAGCTATTGGGGCGGTTGAGAATGCAAAACTTTTTGAAGATTTAAAAAGAGCCTATTCAAAACTTAAAACCACCCAGGACCAGCTAATCCAGTCTGAGAAATTAAACGCCTTAGGTGAGATGGCAGGTGGAGTGGCTCATGATTTTAACAATGTCTTGGGTGCTATCTTGGGTAGAGCACAACTTATGCAGTTGAGTGCTTCTGATCCTAAGATAAAAAAGGGGCTTTCCCTTATAGAGCAGGCAGCTGTGGATGGGGCGGAGACTGTTAGGAGAATTCAGGAATTCACCAGGGTTAGAACAGATGAGGCATTTGTGAGAGTAAATATAAATGAAATAATTAAGCAATCTGTTGAGATGACCAAGCACAAATGGAAAGATCAAGCACAGGAAAAAGGAATAGTAATTGAGATAAAAACAGACCTTGGAAAACTTGATCCAATTGTAGCAGGAAATCCATCTGAACTCAGGGAGACTTTCACCAATATAATTTTTAATGCCATAGATTTTATGCCCAAAGGGGGGAGAATTAAAATCTCCACTAAAAGGAAAGGCAACTCTGTCCTTTTATCCTTTGCTGATACCGGAGTAGGGATGTCTGAAGCGGTTAAAAGAAAGGTTTTTGATCCTTTCTTCACCACCAAGGGACCTAAAGGGACCGGTTTGGGAATGAGCGTGGCTTATGGTATTATAATTCGCCATGGGGGTAAAATTTATCTGGAAAGCGAGGAAGGGAAAGGAACCACTTTCTACATTCAAATTCCTATAAAAAAACTCCTATCCACTACTTCTCAAAAGGAAAGCATTGCCCTTCCACCACAAAAAGCCAAAATTCTTATAATAGATGATGAGCCTGCGATAATTGACCTTTTAAAGGAGATTTTCGAGCTTCACGATCAAGAAGTCGCAACTGCACTCGGAGGTAAGGAAGGAATTGAGAAATTTAAAAAAGAGAGTTTCGATGTTGTTTTCACCGACCTATCCATGCCTGAGATGTCGGGATGGGAAGTGGTGAGAGTCCTAAAAGAGCTTGACCCACATGCTATTATGGTGATGATCACTGGCTGGGGAACTCAAATCAACCCAGAAAGATTAGAGGAGGAAGGTATCGATCTGATTGTGGCAAAGCCTTTTGAAGTTAAAAAGGTTCTTGAGACTGTATCAAAAGGCATTAAATTAAAAAAGGAAAAATTAAAAGAAAAAAATCTCAGCCAGGTTTGAATTTACAAAGAGAGCTCTGAAAAAGTATGTTTTTTGTCATTGCGAGCCCAAAGGGCGTGGTAATCCCTTGAGATTGCTTCGTTGTCCCGCCAAAGACGGGACTCCTCGCAATGACAGAGCGTTGATAATATGAGTTTTTCAGAGACCAAACAAAAACCTTTTTTTTCCTAAATTATTAATAAATATTTCTCAATATTTCAGATTTGTCAATTTACTATTGACAATTTTCTTTTTTAAAATAAAATAATCTTTTAGAGAATATTTAAAAAAGTAATTCGAGATGAAAAAATATATCTTTTTTTTCTTTGTGTTAATTTTTTTGGTTTTGATTTTCTTTGTTCTCAATAGATGGAGGCAAAAAAAACTTATAATCGATGGAGTTGATCTAACGCCCTACACAGAGGAGAAGTGGGTTAGGGAAATAAAATCTGCTTTTAAGGATGCTAAAGAGAACAAAGATGAGTTAAAAAAGATAGTCACTGAGGTTGAGCCAGAATATAGAAAACAAGCCCTTTTCCTTATAGCTTTTATGCCTTACCCGGATCTAATTCAGGTAAACTCCTCTGTAATACTCGACAATATCCGATATGCTAATTTAGCAAAAAAGACCTTTCCTTGGGCTAAGAACCTACCTGAGGATATATTTCTAAATTATGTTTTACCCTATAGAAACTCTCAGGAGCCGATTGAGAACTTCAGACCCTACTTTTTTGAAAAGCTTTATCCAGTTGTTAAAGATTTAAAGGATGCTTATGATGCTTCTATTGCAGTAAATCGTTGGATTGCTGAGAGGGTAAAATATAAACCTACCCAGAGGGAGGATCAGGGACCTTTTGAGACATTAAAAGGTGGGTATGGAAGATGTGAGGAGCTGGTGATTCTTTACAACGATGCCTTAAGAAGTATCGGAATACCTTCAAGAAAAGTATGGACTCCTTTCTGGTCAATTCGGGATGATAACCACGCCTGGACCGAGCTTTATATCGAAGATCAAGAGATAGATGGAAGATGGTGGTACACTGGAGCAGCAGAGCCTAAGGATAGTTTGAACTCAGCCTGGTTCGACCAAGTGGTGAAAAAGGCATCACTGGTATTTTCAAAACCCTATGGTGAACCTGGTGCACAGGAGGTGATATATTATAACAAAAGGGGTGAACTTTATGTAAATTCCACATCTTTCTATACTGAGACAAATGGATTTGAGATAGAGGTCGTTTCTGGTAAAAAAAGAATTAAAGATATTTTTGTCTTTTTCTCTGTATTTAATTATGGAGCTTTAAGAAGGATTGCCTCAGTTAAGACAGGAAAAAAAGGAAAAGCAACCCTTGTAATAGGTAAAGGAACTTACTTTATTTCAACTGGAGATTCTAAAGAATATACCTGGAAAGTTGTTACAATAGGAGACGACCAAAAACAAAAGGTTTTGTTAGATTTGAAAGAAAAACCCAAAGAAAAAGAGAGTTTTTGGCTAAGGTATTAATATGAGAAACTTCAAAATTATTTTGATTTTGTTTTTTTCCATATCTTTGAATGTTTTTGCCCAAAAAAACGATAGGTTCGACCCAACAAAGAATAAAAATATATTAGATTTGGTCTCTGGAAAATATAAAGAAAAGCTTGTTTCTGCTTTGGAGGATGCGGGAGCAAATTATAAAGAGCTTTGCCAGGCTATTTCTGAAGTTGAAGAGGGTAAAAGGGACGATCTGGTCTGGCTTGTCTTAAATATGCCCCATCTCGATAGACTCACAATAACCTGTAAAATTTTAATTGAGCACCTGGAGTATTCCTATTTGGTAAAAGATAAATTTTTATATGAAGTTCCTGAGGACCTTTTTAAAGAATTTATTTTGGTTTACAGAATAGGTTCAGAGCCAGTTGAGGGTTACAGAAAAGTTTTGTTCGAAAAGTTTTATCCTTTAGTCAAAGACGAAAAAACCTCATCTGGCGCAGCTAAGATTATAAATGAATGGATTTTTGAGAATATCTCTTTGAGAAACCAGGAGTTTTTCGGTCAGGTTTTATCTCCGCTTTTGACCCTGAAAGGAAAAAAGGGGACTGAGGAGGAGATTGCGATTTTGACAACTGCAATTTTGAAATCTATTGGAATCCCATCTCGCAGGGCAAGGGCAAGATATTTTGGAGAAAAAAAAGGTGGTTCAAGCTGGGTTGAGATATATGATTTAGGGAAATGGGTCCCTTTGTATCCTTTAGTCCCAAAAAGCTTTGGAGATTATCAAGAATATGAGAGGGAAAAACGTTTTAACATCACAGCAGTCTATACCACCTCCGCTTTTCAAAAAAGTCTTGTCACAGAAAACTACACCCAGACCGGAAAGCTGATACTGGTTTTGAGTTCTGGCTCTAAGCCAGCTGTGGGATTTAAACATTTTTCAATTAGCGTTTTTAATGATGGCTCTCTTTGCCCTTTAGATGAGCTCGGTTTTTTATGTAAAGATGAGGAGCTTGTCACAGATTCTACCGGATGTTTTGAGGCGGTGCTCGGAGATGGGACATACTACATTGAGACAGGAGTAAGGGACTCTTTAGGGAATGTCTTTGTGAGAATTCAAAAAATAGAGATAAAGGCTCAAAAGACAGAAAAAGTGCAAATCGATGTCTCTTTTGAGGATTAATAAGAAGCTTTCTATTTATGAATAGTGAAACTGAAAAAGGTAGGAATAAAAAGTTAAGTATTCCTGATAGGTGAAAAGTTGGAAGATATCACCAAAATTCTTTTTGGTCTGTTCATAATGTTTGCCGCTGCTAAAGGGATGGGGGAGCTTTTCGAAAGAATCAAGCAGCCGGCAGTGGTGGGAGAAATTTTAGCAGGGATTTTATTAGGACCTTATATCCTTAATCTTGTTGAACCATCACATTTTTACAATGTCTTGGCGGAGATCGGGGTGATAATTCTTCTTTTTACAGTTGGACTTCAGATCGGAGTGGATGAGCTTTTATTAGTTGGAAAAACTTCTTTAATAGTAGCGATCTTAGGTGTGATCTTCCCTTTTATCTTCGGTTTCTTATATGCCCAGATCATAGCTCATACGACGGTGGAGGCTATGTTCGTGGGCGCTGTTATGGTGGCTACCTCTGTAGGGATTACTGCACGGGTTTTGGCTGATCTGAGAATTTTGAATGCTAAGGTGAGTAAAGTGATCCTGGGTGCTGCGGTTTTCGACGATATCATTGGGCTTATTGTATTGGCTATAGTAACTGGATTAGGCAAAGGAGCTATCTCCTATCTCAAGATAGGATTGGTTATTTTTGAAGCTTTAGCTTTTGTCTTGTTTTTGATCTTTATCGGAAAAAGGGTTGTTCCCTACGTTGCTCCTGGATTAAAGGTTTTCAAGACAAGAAATGCTCCTTTCTCTTTAGCTATCCTTCTATGTCTGGGTCTTTCTGTGGTTGCCTCCTATATCGATTTAGCAGCGATAATTGGTGCTTTTATGGCAGGAATGGTTTTATCCGGGTTGAACATAGAATTCAGGCTGTCTTTAAAAACGGAGTCATTATATGATTTTTTGGTTCCTTTCTTTTTCGTTGTGATGGGAATGAAAGTGGATCTTTCTGTTTTTACTCAAATTCATATAATTGGTGCAGCTTTGCTTTTAACTCTTTTTGCCATCCTGGGTAAACTTTTGGGTTGTGGATTGGGGGCTTTAGGTCTGGGATTAAGAGATGCATCGATAGTGGGGGTTGGAATGGTTCCAAGGGGTGAGGTGGGTATTATCATCGCCTCTATTGGGCTTTCCATGGGAGCTATCGGCGCTGATTTGTATTCTGTGGTGATATTTATGGTGGTGGCAACTACCCTCTTGACTCCCCCGGTTTTAAGGAAGATGATTTTAAAAAGTGACTCACTCAAAAGAGTTGGGGAGGAGATGGCGGAAAAAGCTGGAGCACCGGAATGATTTTTTGATTGGCAAAAAGTTAAAAAGTTGAAAAAATGTCCCCGGAGAAAAAATTAAAATGGGTCTTTTTGATTCTGGCTGGAGTAATTTCATACGGCACTCTTGGATATACCCTTATTGAGGGATGGTCTTTTTTGGAATCTTTTTATATGACTATTATCACCCTCTCCACTGTTGGATTTAGGGAAGTTAGAGCTCTATCAGCCACCGGAAGAGTATTTACCATAACATTAGTGATTTTCGGTGTGGCTGGTGCTGCTTTTACTATCAGCGTTTTAGGTCAGTTTATCGTCGAGGGTGAGATCAGAAGAATTTTAGGGAGGAGAAAGATGGAGAAAAGACTGAAAGATATGAAAAAGCATTATATTGTGTGTGGATATGGCAGGGTTGGTATGCAGGTATGTAAGGAATTTTGTTCAAGAGAAATTCCTTTGGTGGTTATTGAGAAAAATCCAGAAAGGGTTGAGCAATTAGTAAAAGAGGGAATATTGGTAATTCAAGGAGATGCAACCGATGACGAAGTTCTTTTAGCTGCAGGAATCCAAAGATCTAAGGCTCTGATAAGCACCATAGCATCTGAATCTGAGAATGTCTTCATCGCTTTATCTGCTCGTGAGCTTAACCCTGAGATATTCATCACCGCCAGAGCTGAATCAAAATCCGCTGAAAAAAAACTTCTAAGAGCCGGGGCCGACAGGGTGGTCTCTCCTCATGAGATGGGCGGTATAAGGATGGCTTTAGTGACACTGAGACCGGATATAGTTGATTTCATGAGGATTGTTACTGGTGATCGGGAAAAGGGTTTTGGAATAGAGGAGATAGAGGTTAAAGAGAAATCATCCATAGCAGACACTTTGTTAAAAGATTCACCTATCAGATGTGAGCTTGGGCTTCTGGTTATCGGGATAAAAAAGAAAGGCAAGGAGATGATTATAAATCCCTCTGCTCAGATTAGAATTGAGCCCGGTGATATTCTGGTGGTGATCGGGGAAACTGAAAAATTAGAGAAATTGGGTCAGATGACTTCTGCTCGGGTTTAAGGATTTTATAAACTTAAGAATGTGTTTTAGAAAGGTCAAACAAAATTATCAGAAACACTGTAGACTTAGCAAAAATAGTGGTAAAGAATAAATCGATTTAAGCCGAAACAAAAAAAAGATATTGAGGTATAAAAAAGATAAGAAAAAAGGTCTTTTGAAAAGGTGAGATTTTGGGATGAGAATAAGGAGTGCTGAGCCCTTGCAGGGCTTCTATCAAAATAAGGAAAACCACATAAGATTACCACTCCGATTTTTTCCCAAAGCTATTTTTTTCTAAAGATTAAAAAAAACTATTTGACAAGATATTAAGATTTGATTAAATTGGTCGAAATTATTATGTGGGGTTTAGGCTCTTTTGTAAAATTTTAAAAAAGTGAATTTTTTTCTTGACAAAAATTTTAGCTTGCTTTATATTCAAAAACAATTTAGCTTTACTTGGTTAATGTTTTATATTAGATTTGTAACTTAATTTGAAATCTATGTTGGATTAACCTCTTTTAGGGATGATAAAAAAAGGAAGGGTCTTATTTAAAAACTCCTCTTAAATGACATCTTAGAAAGCCAGCACCCGGGTGAAACGGAGGGGGTGATGTAGTTTGTTAGAAAGGAAACCAGAATACCTTAGAAGACATTTAAAAAGTATTTTATCCAAAGTTGTATTCATTTATCTAAGGAGGTGAGAACCATATAAAAAAATTGAAAGTTGGAAACGAAAGAAAAAAGGATAGGTTTTAACTTTTCTTAAGAAAGGAGGAAAAAAAAGAAGATGTTAAAACAAACCATACCAAAAATAACAAAACCAAAAACCTTTAACCAAGGGGTTTGTGATATGAGAAACTTTCGTTTAATCCTGCCAGTTTTCTTGGCGGCGCTCTTTGTGTTCACATCACAGGCATTTGCCGCATTTCCCTCATCCTTTGATGTGATTTCGGGCACCAGGGTCGATACGGTGAGAATTGACTCAAGCGTTGTCAATGGGGATACCACTGATGTTGATGTGCCGTGTCTTGCCATGGCTATTGTGGACTCCAATGATACTTTTGATGATACTCTGCGAAAGATCATAGTTCACAGTGACAACGATACGGCTTACTCTGTGACGAAGCTGAAGCTATGGATAGAGAATCATGAACTAGCTGGATTTCAGAGCAGCGGTAGTGATCAAGACTCGCTTATAGCGGATATATCTATCACCGAGGCTTTTCAAAAAGATGATTCTCTGATAATTGACGCGATAAATCTACCTATTGCTGATAATACAGTTGATACCTTCTATTTTTCCTATGATATTAATCCTGCTATTGATAGCACTTATAACAATAAGTATTGCGCCTTGAAGATTAATCCATTCAATATTGAGATGGACAGTGCGGGTGTTGGACCAGCTGCAGGTGACACATTGGATGTCTTCATTATCTTTGGCGCAAAACTCATCAGGATTGATGTTGAGCCTCCCCAGTTCACGCTGATGGCTTTTGATCTGGTTGAGGATACAGAATCAAATGGAATTATCGATTTGGGTGACTCGGTGCGAGTCTTTATCAAAGTATCACCAGACGTGAATGACACCATGGTTAAGTCATATTTTGCTGCTTTTGATACCACCGACTGGGTCACCTTGGACGACAGCACTGCAGCTCCTCCTCCAAGCGATAGCTTTGTTTATCGGCATCGGATTCCTTTGGCCACAGTGGGGTTGCCTCTGGATGTTGATTCCAATTTCTACTATTTGATCTTCACTGCAGAGGACACAGTGGGCAACCAGGGCCGCGATTCTTTCTTGGTTAGCTATCCCATTGATACGAAAAAGCCTGTCTTTCCCACTGTCGATTCGGTCGAGGTGGAGCTGGTCTATGATTTGCATGGAAGTGGTGAGGGTGTGATATCCATTGGAGATTCACTGAAGTTCACCGGCTGGATGACCAACAACCCATTTGGTGAGATCGAGACTGTATGGGTAAATCTGGACAGCCTTAATTCCGGTGTGATAGTTGGACTTGCGGATATTTCAAACAGGATATGGACCTGGACTTATGAGGTTGTGCCGGGTAATTTGGATACACTTGCGGATTCAATAGCCTGCTGGTTTGTGGCTGAGGACAATGCTGGTAACTTGGACTCAGCAAGAAGTCCCATACCTTATCCAATAGATATCGTCGCCCCGAGTATCTTAGTTTCTGATATAATCTATGCCGGATGGGTTGATATCGACGCCAATAATGTGATGAATCTCGGCGATTCGGTGATAATCAGGGTGGATGCATCCGGGGTTCCAGATTTGGATACTACTTGTGGGGTTATGGTGAACCTGCTCCATGCGGGACTTGGCGGACCCTATAACTATTGTATGGAGGATAGTGCGGGAACTGGGATTTACAGACTCCTCTGGGAATTGAAACCAGACCCACAGGATTCTGCCATCGATGTGCTGGCCAACGTTGCCGATGTGGATATCGCTTTGAAGGACGATGCTGGTAACGACACCACCATCACCTCCAATCCTATAGATAAACCTGTGGATACCACCATACCGGCTGCGGTGAAAGACTTGTTAGCAACTCCCAAGAAGGATTGCGTGATCGAGCTTTCCTGGGGAGAGCAGGCATATGACGCTTACATGTTTGCTGTGTTCTGGGATTCAGGTTATGGTGGAGAAATCTTCTGGGATGACACTTTGGGTACTAGCTTCGACACTTCAAGCCACAAATGGAGTACTGTTGGGGATAATGGTATTACATATAGGTTTGCAGTCCAGACCTTAGATGATGCCAATAATTCTGAGAGCCCTACTGATACTGTTGTTGTGTCAGCTCGTGCAGATTGTGAACCACCGATTGTATGTATTACCTCACCTGAATCAGGCTTAACCTTTGGTCCATTGAACCCACTATTTCTGATTGGAGAAAGCAATGCTCCCGATGTGAAGGACGTGAAAGTTCTTTACCGATTTAAGGATACAGATGGGATGGGCACCCCGGGTCCCTGGCACTATTACGATTATATGTATAGCAGCGGTGGAATTATTTACAAAGATACCATACCAAATCTACCTCCAGCGCCAGGGGACACTCTTAAAGGAGAAGGTACCTACGAGTTGATCGCTTATGCCTATGACTCCTTGGGGAATGTCCTGGATACCTTAGCAGCTTACGATTCCTGCCATTTTGAGTTCAACTGGTTCTTCCACCCGGTGCCGATATTCATGGTGAGTGTTAATGATACTGTATCCCCTCAGTCTGGCTGTGGTTACAATGTTTCCGGGGATAGTAATAAGATTGTGGTTGATGTTACAGGTGCTACCCCAGCTGACTCATTTACTTTGGATGTGTATGTGATAATAGTTCCACCGGATAGCACTGCCAGAGTCTATTATGTTGAGAATATCACTATGCCCCACACCTTCTATTTAGATGTCACTTACTGGGAACCGGGAACACAGAAGATGTTTGTGAAGTCGATAAATGAGGCACATAACATTGGAGTTGACACTGTTGATCTCTGCGTGCCTGAGTGGCAGGTGCCAGTAGCAGAGATCACCTCTCCTAAGGATGGTCAGAGGGTGCATCGAGCTTTGACATCCATGAATCCGGTTTTAATTAGAGCTGAGTTGAGCCCTAACTCACCATTTGGTGTCTCGGAAATAGATAAAGTTGAGTTTGAATATTCTCTTAATGCGACCGACTGGATTCTGATCGAGACAAAATTAGATACCAGCTCGTCCTATTGGCAGGCTGAGTGGGATAACTCAGACACAACTATCTTCACTGATGGATTGAAAGTCTATCTGAGAGCTAAGTTCTATATTCCGGATGGCTCATTCGGTGTTACTTCAATGGTTTATGTCTTTATAGATGCATCTGTCCCGGTTATAGATTTGAAGGTCCAGCCGATTGTAACTATAAATGGAGTGGACAAGATCTCAGGCCCGGTTGACCTGTTTGCTTATGTGAAGCAATCAACCATAGACATAAAGTATGTTAGCTTCTACTGGAAGTATAGTACTGATCCGGATATATTCTTCAAATACAACTTTATAGATAAAGTAACTCCGGTTAATCCGGGTGATCCGGACAGCGCCACCGTCTTTGCCTATCGAGGCTTTACCAGCGGTTCGGATCAGTATTCCATTGACATAAGAGCGATTTCTGAGGATCAGGCTGGAAATGTTCTGTTCGACTATGATGGTGATATGCTCTTCGACGATGGCTGGTTCAGCCTGGCTAATCCTTCTGATACCACCGTATTCAGAGATGAGCAGGCTCCGGATCCAGCTATTGATACGGTAAAAAGCATTGCCTCCGATGGATCGGATACTATAACCTTTGTCAATCCGTCAGCAAAGTTAGGTGGTAATGCTACAGTCTTCCTCCAGGCTGGTCGTTGGGTCTCTATTACCTCTCATATTCTGCCGGCTGGTGATTCAGTTGATGTTGATAAGATCGAGTACTATTTAAACCCCAATGGTTATTATTTAGGCACACGGTATAATCCTCCGTACAAAGTCACCTTCAATCCAGCGGATTTGGGAATTTATCCGCTTGATGGTTATGAATCGCACAAGCTAACGGCAACTCTCTATGATAAATTGGGCAATTCCACAACACAAGACACAATCAGACTGTATTTCCTTGATGTAACTGGAAATCAGGTGGTGATCACCTCTCCTACGAATAACTCCTATAGAAGTCGCGATATCACCTTACAAGGTGCAGCCTTAGATGGATATAGCTCAGATATTCAGTCAGTTACTTATCAATATGGAGTGGTTGGTTCAGATACTACCTGGTATGATATCGGAACTACGGCCGGGTCTCAACCTTGGACATATTACTGGCACACTTATAACAACATAGATGATGGCTGGTATCCTCTGAGAGCTGTGTCTGAAGATAACGCAGGCAATCCTGCTATTGGTCCGGTGATCAGGGTGAACGTTACCAATCATGATCCAATTGCCTATATGATTATGCCAGATGACTCGACAATCATCGGAGGAAATCTGAATATCAAGCCGTGGTGGTACTCCTATGGTGATTCCTTTGATGTGAAGTTGAGGGCTGTTGCCAAGAAATACTCGCCCAGTTCAGCTGGTATCGATTACGTAGACTTCAGATACAAATTGCAGACCAGTGGTACCTGGACCACCGTGCCTTACGGACCTGACACCTTAACTCTTTATCAGGATTCGATCTATGCTAATGTTCTGGGAGTGGAAGGAAAGACCAGCGGCTGGTATCATTTTGGAGCTCAAGCCTATGACTCTGCTTCGAATATGGCTTGGACCGATACCCTGGATATTTTCATAGATAATGAAGATCCTCAAGGCAAGCTGATGTACGTCAATGGTGACTACAACAGCTGGTATAAGGATATCACCGAGCCCGATACTGCACTGCTGGTAGCCCGAGCCTGGGATATGCCGTCTGATTACAATGCTGGACTGGATACTGTTCAATTTATAATTACCGATTTCGACTCCGATAACATGTCACCTGGTAAAGTCTGGTTTACGGGTACGGCTTTGCCCGGCGATACTACTGGACAATACTATATAACCTGGAATCATGCTGGAGTTCCTCCGGGAACCTATTGGGTCTATCTGAAATTAGTGGATGGAGTCAACAACAAGTCCATAACTCAGGGTTGGCCGGTGGAGATTCGGGATATAACGGTTCCGGTGGGCGTGGTGAGAGCCTTCCATCCGAGCTATATCTATGCTTCCACTGAGAATCCGGTCGACTATCTGCAGTTTGAGTATAAGCCAGCAGGTGGTGCTCTGGGCGGCTCCGATTGGATCAAGCTAAGCCTGGCTGATACGGTGAGTGGTTTTGTTGACCTGTGGTCTGCTCCATGGGATCCGATGTCCTTAGCTGGTGTAGATGATATGGATTACCTGGTCAGAGCTGTGCCGGTAAGAGAGGAATGGCCAGAAATCGAGAAGGGTGTTGCTAAGTATGTGGTTTTGGATAACTTCATTGCTCCGGAGGCTCTGATTACGGTTACTCCTGAAGGAGAGGTTATCACCCAAGGGACGGAGAATATCGGTCCGATGAGCTTTACCGCAAATCTTGCTTACAACAGCAAGGGAACCATAAGCTTGACCCAGACCTCAGAGAAGCCATATCTGTTAGCAATTTATACTGACCTGGATACTGTGGTTCGGTATGTTACTCCTCTGACTTTGGATAAGGTTATCGGAGACGATACCTATAATGGCTTCTTCGATGCTAAGTGGATTTGTACTACAGCCGGAACAGCTGATTTCTTTGCTTCTGTTTATGATGGTGGAGTCTTTATAGAAAAAGGTGGATTTGTTATCCATAAGGTGTTCAAGGCATTCGGAACCAATGGCTGGGTGTTGTCCCATGATGGGACCGCCAGGATCAAGATGCCTGAGGGAGTTATTGATGATACCTTAGCTAATCTTTTGATCTTCCCAGCTCAGAAGCCGGATGTAACCTCGATTCCTCATATGGACTATCTGCCGGTCGGAAATGAGAACGGTATGCTGCAGCAGTTTTATCTGTTCTTACCCGATACATTATGTCCTTTTGGCGAACCTTGCTCAGGTGGAGAACAACTTTATCATTCACCAACAGTCTATTCCACCATAGTCTTGAGCTACGATACTAATGAGGTGCAGATAGATGAGTCCGAACTGCAGGTTGGCAGATGGAATGAAGACACTCTTAGATGGGAGTTTACCGGCATCAGGGACCTGGTGGTTGATACTGTTAATAACACTGCTACCTTCAAGACCAACGAGATGGGTCTTTATGCGGTTGTGCAGAACGTATCTGGCATATCCATCATGGCAATGGTTGAGGTTGAGCCCAACTGCTCAGATTATACCTACAAGTATCCGTTGTTCAAGGCAACCATAAAGGATAACTACAGCGGAGTATATGAAAACAGCATCGTGATGAGGGTTGGTCCTTTGGGCGGATATATGATGGAGATCTACGACGGAGGAAGCCTTGCCGATGGATTCTGTTATCGTGATACCTCCGGCGGTGAATACTACGGTTATGATCCTGTGTCAGGCATACTCAAGGTAGAGAACTGTGGACAGCCGTTCGATGCTGGCACTTATGTGGTTACAGTGAGCGCCAGAAATAATTATGGAATTAAAGCTACTGCGGGAGATACCTTTATTGTTGAGACTGCTCCTCCGGAGATCTACATTCCTAAGCACTACGTTTCCAAGAATCCGGAGTTCTGGTTCACGGTTAAGGACCTTGAGTCCGGAGTGGACAAGAATTCCATCTTCATAGACTTCGCCGGAGCTACCTATGACTATTCAGATGTATTCGAGCGGAAGATCTACTTCACCATGACTCCGAGCCAGATCGATATCGTCAATGATACCGTATATATCGACCCGCTGTTCGAGCTAAAAGACGATGACTACCTACATGTGGTTATCTACAATGGTATTTACAGAAGAGAATATCAGGAGAATGAAAATTACGTCAGGATTTATGCGGACTCGAATGGCCATTCACACGGTATTTACGACTGCGTAGGCAACCAGGCCACTGTTATTCATCAGTGGTTCCCGGTTGACGGCAGTCCTCCTGTTATCACTCTGTTGAGCGAGCTCTCCGACCGTCCGCTTGAGTTCCGGATAACCGATGCTCGTTCTGGAATTAAGACCGTAGTGGCTGATCCAGCTGGCACTTCCTCCTGGGATTCCTTGACTGGCAAGTTCCTCTACACTCCTTCGGATGGCGACAGAATGATAACCATAACTGCTACCGATACAGTTGGCAATGTTACTGTCTATCCCTTCACTACTGAGGCAGAAGTGCTTGCGATTACGGATGTTTACAACTATCCCAACCCATTCGATCCGACAGGTGATGGCTACACAACCATAGAACTCGGACTGACTAAAGGTGCTAATGTGACTGTTAAGATATATGACTTTGCTGGAGACTATGTAACTACTCTCTCTCCTGTTAATGGTGAATATCGGTGGAAAGGAACTACTGAGGATGGTGAAATGGTTGCCAATGGAGTCTATCTCTGTTACATCAAAGCGAAAGACGGTTCCAATACAGTGACTGAAGTAATCAAGATAGCGGTGGTTAAGAAGGACTAACAGAAACTGAGGGGCGACCCCTACGGGTCGCCCCTATAAAAGATAGATGGGAGATAAAAAAATGTTGCCAACTAACCTTAAAGAAAGGGGAAAGAAAATGTTAAAGAAAGTATTACTGGTGATGGTCTCTCTTTTCCTCCTGTTGAGCCCAAATCTTTTTGCCGGTGACAACCACGCAGCGCCTATGTTGAGAATGGGAGTTGGTGCCAGAGCTTTAGCTATGGGTGGAGCCTATGTGGCTGAAGCTCATGATGCCTCTGCTGGATACTGGAACCCTGCTGGTCTTTCAGAAATAGACTTCATCAATATCACCACGATGTA
>JAUWYR010000019.1 GCA_030615745.1 Candidatus Zixiibacteriota bacterium
GCATAACCAACAGCGGTCAGCTGAGTCCTCGGCGAAAGCTCCGCATCTCCTCCAACCTTTATCCCTAACCAGTACAAAGCATTAAAGGGCAAATTGATGGGAGTCGATTCACCCAATTTCACATTGAAAAGACCATTGGTCACCGTAACTGACTTGGTCTTATCCCATAAGGTACTTCCTCCTACTGAAGCGGTGTAAATTCTGAACCTTATGGAATAATCTCCATTCGGAACCGGGCTCCCCCCAGGAGTGGTCAACATCCCCTGATAATTGATGATCTTAGGAAAACTCACAGGAGCATAAGCTAACAAATATAACAATAAAAATAATGCGACAAATAAAAGAATTACTTTTTTCACTTTTCTATCCTCCTTCTTGTTTAGCTGTCAGAAGAAAGCTTCCAACAGCACTTTTTATCTTTTCAGTTCATTCGGGAATTAAAATTCCCGAATCATTGTCCTTTTGTGCGGGAAATTCAATTCCCGCACTAACCAAAAACTTCTAAAAAATCCGCTGAATCTGGTGACCTACTTCAACAAAAGCATCTTCTTACACTTCACAAAATCGGTAGCCTGAATCCGATAAAAATAAACACCTGATGCCACATCAAAACCTTTATCATCTTTTCCATTCCAGACAACTTTCTTAAATCCCGCTCTCTCCATCTCATCTCTCAAAACTCTCACTTTCTGCCCTAAGATATTATATACCACGATACTCACATGACTTTGTTCAGGCAAAGCATATTCTATTACCGTATGAGGGTTAAAAGGATTGGGGTAGTTCTGGGAGATGCTGAAATCCTCAGGCAAAACTACCTCCTCTTCTTCCTCCTCCACATCTGTTGTCACTACCCAGGGATTCCAAAAACCGGCATAGCTGTTATAAGTCCCAACATGTGCTCCTGCCACCGACTGACCAACCGAGCCGCAAAGTTTGTAATTAGTAGAGGATGAGTAGATGTTCCCTCCAGCATTAACACTCCACCAGGGAATCGTATCGCTCACAGCTGACGAAGGAACCTTCCCCTCTGAACCAAAGGCTAAGTTGAAGAATACAAAAATGGTAAAAGCCAAAAAAAGACAGAAAACTTTAAATCTCACTTATCTCACCCCCTCTCCTTTAAGAGGTTAAAATTTGAAAGATTTTAGCCCCAACTTGAAAAACTAATCTCGAATTTTCTCGATACACACCTCCTTTTTTGAAAAAAGTTAAAACTCTATATCATTAAGATGCTCCGCATATCTCTTAAGTCAAAAAAAGTTATATTTGAAATAACAGTAAAATACAAAGGGGGAGATGTCAAGAAAATTCTTGTAGATTTCAAAAAAAACTATTTTAGAGCTGGATAAATTCCAGCTCCTATGAAATCCAGCCCCTATGAAATATAGAGGAGTTACTCCGCCATAGGCGGGGCATTTAGCCCCGCAAAGATATTTTAAATAGTTGCGTCAGGAGCTCTACTCCCCTGGCCAGGCAGGCTGACGCTAAAAAAGTGTCAGGACTTCCACCGAAGGTGGATCCGCCTTTGGCGGAGAGGTCCTGACACAACACAGAAAAACGCAGGCTCACAAAGAACCTGCGTTTAAAAAATTACTTTTACTTACTTTGGTTGGTAATGGACACCTTGTCTATTACCAATAATTTGATTCTCTACAGTCACGGACAGGGTGTCCGTGACTATCAGCTAAAAATCTTTTATCTTCCTACCTCTTATCTATAGGAATATATCTCTCTTCCAGAGGACCAACATAAACAGCACGAGGACGGAAAATTCTGTTTTCTGGAAGATATTCCAAGACTCGAGCTACCCAGCCAGAAACCCTGCTCACAGCAAAGATAGGTGTGAACATCAAAACATCTATGCCCATTGCATAGTAGATAGTTCCGGAATAGAAATCCACATTGGGGAAAATCCCTTTTTCTCCATAAGCAGCTATAACTTCTTCCTCGACTTTTTTTGCGATTTTGTAAAGATGACCCATTCCCTTCATCTCAGTTACCTTCTGAGAATATTGTCCTAAAACTTTAGCTCTCGGGTCATAAGCTTTGTAAACCCTGTGACCGAATCCCATTATCTTTTTTTTCTGGGAAACACAGTCTTTAACATACCTTACCGCATTCTCCTCATCCTTAAGCTTCAAAAGAAAAGCTAAAGCCCGCTCATTTGCTCCACCGTGCAAGGGTCCTTTCAAACTGCAAATCCCAGCGCACACTGAGGAATATAAATCGGTTAAGGAGGAATTAACCACCATACAGGTGAAGGTGGATGCGTTCATCCCATGATCCGCATGCAAAATCAATGATACATCCATAACCTTCGCAGAGAAATCATCAGGCTTTTCTCCATTCATCATATAAAGGAAGTTAGCCGAATGGTCAAGTTCAGGGTCAGGCTCTATTGGGGGTTCACCTTTTCTTATTCTTCCTATAGCTCCAGCAATGGTCGCCATCTGTGAGATGAGCTTTATACCGATCTCGGTATCATTCTTCGGAGTAATCTCCTCAGCTTTCCTGTCAAAGCAACCTAAAACCGATACCCCAGTCCTCAAAGCAGACATCGGGTGAACCTCTTTGGGAATAGATTTAAGAACATCTATGACCACCTCAGGAACTTTCCTGTATCCCACAAGCTTTTTTTTGAAATCGGAAAGCTCATCATCTTTAGGGAGCTTTCCGAACAACAAAAGATAAGAGGTCTCCTCAAAGCTCGAATGCTCAGCCAGATCGAAAATATTATATCCTCTATAGACCAGCCAACCTTTCTCACCATCCACATATCCTATTTTTGTCTCATTGGTAATAGCTCCTTCCAAGCCTCTTCCCAGCTCGATTTTGGTTGGCCACTCTATTTTTCCAGTATATTTTGGTGCTGCCATACCTTCCTCCTCATATTATGTGAAATTTTTCACTATCTTACACAAAAAATAACTCTTTTTTTCTTTTTGTCAATCCTTTTCTGGGAAAAAAAATAAAATCTCATCCTTAGCAGTTTTTGAAGAGTCTGAGGCATGACAGGAATTGCGTGTTACATCTAAGCCAAAATCGTATCTTATGCTTCCTTTTTTTGCAAAAGCTGGATCAGTAGCTCCCACCAGTTCCCTCAGATCTTTTATAGCACTCTCTTTCTCCAAAACCATAGCGACTATAAGTCCTGCGCAGACATATTCAACTAACTTCTCAAAAAAGTCCTTGCCTTTATGGATTTTATAGAATTCTTCTGCCTGAGCTTTTCTCAATCTCACCATTTTCAAATTATTAATCTTAAATCCAGAATTTTCAACTTTTCGGATGACCTCACCAATCAGATTCCTCTCAACTGCATCAGGTTTGATAAAAAAAAGTGTCTTTTCCAAATGGAATCACCTTATTTTTTCTCTCTTGATCTTCGATTTCTTCTTTTTCTCGGGAGCCCAAAGCCTAATTCGAGGGCTTTAAGATTTAGCTCCTCTGTTCCTTTGGGAGCTCTCTTTTTGACTGCCTCTATTAAAGCCTTTTTGGAGACGATCTTGGTTAGAGCGCCGATGGTGCCTAAGGCTATGATATTAGCCACAATTGGTGTCTTCAGCTTCTCTTTGGCAATCTGAGTAAAAGGAAAACCTAAAACCTCTCTTAATGGTAGTTGTGTAACCAAACTGGAGTCAATAATAAGTATTCCATCCTCCTTCAACGCAAGGCAGTATTGGTCGCATGCCTCTTGAGTCAAGGCTAAAAGGAGGTCTAATTTGGTGGTTTTTGGATAATAGATTTCACTTCTGCTCACAACTATATCCGATCTCGATGCCCCACCCCTCGCCTCTGGGCCATAGGATTGAGTCTGGGTTACATTTTTCCCATCATAAATCCCTATAGCCTCTGCCAAAACAGTTCCAACAAAGATCAGTCCCTGTCCCCCAGAGCCAGAGAGCCTTATCTCATAAATATCTTGAAACTCGGTATGCTTTATAACATGTTCCATTTTCTTTAACAGGTTTTGAAACTATCCAGAGTTATGTGTGTAACTTTTGTAAAAACCATCTTTTTTTAAATTAACTTCTCCCCTGTGCTCTTGCTATCACTTTCTCATATTCTTCACAATATTCCGGGAATTCAATATCCCATAAAACCCCGGTTAAAAATTTGTCCTTTAATTTCTCAGGAGACATTCTCTGGGCAGATTCAATTGAAACAGCGTGCTTCCTCTGCCACTTCATCATCTCAACCGCAGAACCCTCTCGATTCAATCTTCCGTAGATAACAGGACAGTGACAGACAACCTCGACCAAGGAGAATCCTTTCTTAACTATGGCTTTTTCTATAAGCTTCTGCAATTGAATCACATGATAGGTAGTGCCGCGTGCCACGAAAACAGCACCGGAGCCCTTAGCTAAATCGCAAGGGTCAAATGGCCTCTCCACATTTCCAAAGGGCGCGGTGGTCCCATATTTTTCAAAAGGGGTACACGGTGAGTATTGACCACCGGTCATAGCATAAGTGTTGTTATTCAGCAAAATAGTGGTGATATCGATGTTGCGTCTGGCAGTGTGAATAAAATGATTTCCTCCGATAGCCAACCCATCCCCATCACCGGTAATAACTATAACAGAAAGCTCAGGCTTGGCCATCTTTACCCCAGTAGCAAAAGCTAATGCTCTTCCATGAGTTGTATGTAAAGTATTAAAATCAGCATAGACCGGCATCCTGCTTGAACAGCCGATACCAGAGACCAAAGCTATTTGGTCTTTTCCTAATTTCAAATTATCTATGGCCCGTATAAGGGTGCCGAAGACTATTCCAATTCCACAACCCGAACACCATACACTTGGAAACTTCTTTTTAGTTCGAAGATAGCGATAAGTGATTTTGGTCATCTGTTCCATTTCATCTCACCTCCCTCAGGCGTTTGAAAATCTCATCAGGAGTTATAAGTTCTCCATCATAGCGGTTTAATCTCCTTATCCTGGCCCTACCGCAATTTGTCCTTAAAACCTCATTTACAAGCTGTCCCTGATTTAATTCCACAACAAGAATTAACTCCAGCTTATCGGACATATGCTCCATATAAACGTCAGGAAAAGGCCAAACTGTTGTGGGTTGAATTAAACCCACCTTAATTCTTTTTTGTCTCGCTATCCTGATAGCTTGACGCGCAGACCGAGCAGCAGAGCCGTAGGCAAAAATAGCAGAGGTGGCATCCTCCATAAACTCCTCTTTTACCTGAACAATATCGTTAATATTATGCTCTATTTTGTTTCTAAGTTTATCCAGCTTGTCTTTAATCTCCTGAGCTTTTGCAGTGGGAAATCCTAAGGGATCATGAGTTAACCCGGTGACATTGAACCGATACCCTTCCCCAAAGCTCGCCATAGGAGATATGAAATGAGGATTTATCTCAAAATGCTGATACCACTCAGGTGGAACAGTTGGCTTCCATCGGTTGAACACCTTTATCTCCTCTGGTTGGGGAAGGGTTACCTTCTCCCTCATATGCCCGATCACCTCATCCATTAACAAAATAACAGGAGTCCTGTATTTCTCAGACAAATTGAATGCTCTTATTATGAGCTCGAAGCACTCCTTTACCGAAGAGACAGCTAAAGTGATTGAGTGGTAGTCACCGTGGGTCCCCCATCGCGCCTGCATGGTATCGGACTGGGAGACTTTTGTCGGAAGACCAGTGGAAGGACCACCCCTTTGAACATCAACTATCACACAGGGAACCTCAGCTATATAGGCATATCCTATATTTTCCTGCATCAGGGAGAACCCGGGACCAGATGTAGCGGTCATCGCTTTAGCTCCAGCAAGTGAGGCACCAATAACCGCAGAAATGCTTGCTATCTCATCCTCCATCTGGATAAATTTCCCACCATATTTCGGGAGATTCTTCGCCAGATACTCAGCGATCTCAGTTGAGGGAGTAATAGGGTAACCAGCAAAAAAGTTAAGACCAGCTGCCAATGCTCCTTGGGCACACGCTACATTCCCCTGTAAAAGTATCTCTTTTTTCTCCTTAACTTTCTCTTCCAATTTAACTTCTCTCCTTTTTTTCTTTTTCTCTTACCGTTATGGCAAAATCTGGACATCTCAGCTCACATAACTTACACAATGTGCACTTTTCCGGATGAGCAAGAAAAGGAAGACCATCTTTTTTAAGACTCAGTGCGGAAGTGGGGCAGAAAGCGGAACAGATTCCACAACGTTTGCACCAAGCCTCAAATATGTGGACTTTCTCTTTTTTCTCTACTTCAAGTTTTTTTTCTGCCATAACTTTAGTTTTTTCTTGTAGAAATAGCTTGACTTTGTGCCTATATATAGTAAACTAACTTAAAAAGTCAAGTTTTTAGTTATACCTTCGTCTAAAATATACGGACAAATTAAGTTCTCCTTTAATTATGAAAAAAAATAAAAAATCTAAGCTAATCTTAGTGGGTGAAGATTTTGTAGGAATAGTGGGGTTGGATGAAATATTTCAAAATCTTTTCGATGATGGAAGGGAACCTGATGGATTTTTGAAAAATGAACTTTTATCACTTGCCAAAAAAAAGAATTATATCCCTTCAAAGGTAGAAGATGAATATAAAGAGGCGCTTTTGAGAGAATACAGGAATTTCTATCAGAAGAAAATGAAAGGCATAAAAGAGGAGGAGGGGAAAAAGCAAAAAGATTTTTATCAGGGGATACCCAGGGAAAGCATTCCCTGGTTTCCAACTGTATATGAGGAAAAATGCACAGGATGCAAGAAATGCTTTCTTATGTGTCCTACCAAGGTTTTTCTATGGGATGATAAAACCGAAAAGCCAAAAGTAATAAAACCTCTAAATTGTGTGGTTGGCTGCACCGGCTGTGCCCAGATATGTGAACCCCAAGCGATATCTTTTCCATCTAAGAAATTTTTGGATAATATTAAAAGATATAGATAGAGACTTTACTCAATAGTAAAAGATAGAATCAACTCCTCTGCTCTTTGTGGATGTTATCATCCACAATAGGTCTTTTGCGTGAGGCATAAAAAACATCCCTTCTTGAGCCAAGAATATCCAGTGTTGTTGCTGTATTTCAAATACAGCAACAACAAAAAAAGGGTTATTTTTTCTGTTCCTTTATTCTCCTCACCGAATTGGAACGACACTTGGGGCAGGTTCTTTCCTGGGGACCTGCCTTTGGGTCATAGGGAAGTTTAAACTCCTGCCCACATCTTAAACATTTGAAATTTGCTTCCTCAGCCATAAAATCTCTTCCTGCTCGTTGTAGATTTTATCATCCACAACAGATTTTCAAGGGTGAGGATACCCTTGACCAACCGAAGAATCTAAGCTTCTATCTTCACTTCTGCCTTTTTTGGTCTCCTCTTTGCCCCTTTTGGTTTCCAGTCAGATAAAACTTTCTTGGTATGCTCTATCTCTTCAGGGGTAACCTTCTGCCTCATCTCCTCAATCTCTCTCATCACCTTAGCAAATTTCTGTCCCTCAGCAGCTGAGATCCATTCGAGCTGTAATCTTTCCGGACGAATTCCCTTTCTTTCCAATTTATCCCAGAGCTTTTCCACCCTCTTCTGAGTCCAGCGGTTAGCATCGATGTAATGGCAATCAGCGAAATGACATCCGGAAACCAAAACAATTGGCGCACCCTTGGAAAATGCATAAAGAATGAATTGCTCATCCACCCTTCCAGAACACATAGTTCTTATTATCCTCCCGGTAGCTGGATATTGCAACCTCGACATACCCGCATTATCCCCACCTTGATAGGAACACCAGTTACAAGCAAAGACAACTATCTTATCCTGTGGATTCTCCTCCAGGATCGCATCTATCTGAGGAAATATCTGCTCATCGGTAAAGTGTTTCATGGTGACCGCACCAAAAGGACACTCAGCTCCACAGGTTCCACATCCTGCACAGGCAGCCTCGATCACCTCCGCCGGAATCTTTGCTTTGCGATCAACCACGATGGCTTTAAAGGGACAGGCTTGATAACAGATTCCGCAGGAAGTGCATTTGTCTTTATCTATCACAGAAGTTATAGCTTCAACTTTTATTCTATCAGATGACAGAAGTATCCCTGCTCGCGATGCGGATGCAGATGCCTGGGTAACGGAATCTTTAACATCTTTAGGAGACTCAGAGCATCCAGCGAAAAAGACACCTCGAGTAGGTGCATCCACTGGTTTTAATTTGGGATGAGACTCCATAAAAAATCCATCAACGGTGCGAGAGAGGGTCAAAAGCTTCTGGATCAAATCTCCATCCTGCCTCGGAATCACCCCAACAGATAAGACCAGCATATCAAGCTCATGCTTCTCCACCTCTCCAGTGGTGGTATTCTCAACATCTAAAATCAAATTCTTGGTTTTGGAATCTTCATAAATTTCCCCAGGTATACCCCGTATATACTTCACCCCTTCAGACCTGCTTCTTCTCAAAAGGTCCTCAAATCCTTTTCCAAAAGCTCTTAAATCCATATAGAAGACTTTCACCTCTATATCAGGATAATGATCTTTTAATAAAACTGTATCCTTTATAGTGTTCATACAGCAAATATTTGAGCAATAGCGATTCCCTCTTCTCTCCGATCTGGAACCCACACATTGAACAAAACCAATAGTTTTTGGAGTCTCTCTATCTGATAGGCGAATAAAATGCCCTGTGGTTGGACCTCCTGCACAAATCAACCTCTCAAACTCCATTGAGGTTATCACGTTGTCAAACCTTGTATATCCGAACTCATCCAATTCAGTAGGATCATAGACATCCATTCCCGATGCGACAATTATCGCACCTACTTCTAAATCTATGAACTGATCCTGCATATCGTAATCGATGCATTTTTTATCGCAGACCTCAACGCATTTTCCGCAGGCGATGGGATTGTTGCCCAAACAGGCATTCATATCGAGCACATAAGCAGAGGGGACAGCCTGTGGAAGCTGTATGTAGATAGCTTTTCTGGATGAAAAGCCCATCTGAAACTCATCCGGAACCACCACCGGACAAATCTTAGCACATTCAGCACAGGCATTGCACTCATTCTCGTCCACATATCTTGCCTTTTTCCTGACCTTCACCTTGAAGTTACCCACATACCCTGAAACATCTTCGACCTCAGAGTAAACGAAAAGCTTTATCCTGGGATGTCGACCGACATCCATCATCTTCGGTCCAAGTATTCATATGGAGCAGTCCATGGTGGGATAGGTTTTATCGAGCTGAGCCATTATCCCGCCGATGGAAGGCTGTTTCTCAACCAAATATACTTGATATCCTGTATCTGCTAAATCTAAAGCCGCCTGAATTCCAGCCACCCCCCCACCTATCACCAAAACTTTATTGGTAACTGGAACCTCTGCCTCGATCTGAGGTTTTAGATGCCTGGCTTTAGCAACAGCAACCTTGACGATATCCTTAGCTTTTTCAGTAGCAGCTTTACGGTCGTGCAGATGAACCCAGGAGCAATGCTCCCGGATATTAGCCATCTCAAAAAGATATGGATTAAGCCCTGCCTCAGCCACACAAGTTCTGAATGTCGGCTCATGCATTAAAGGAGTGCAGGACGCTACCACCACCCTGTTAAGATTATGTTCCTTGATGTATTTTTTGATCTCATTTTGTCCGGGATCAGCGCAGGTGTATTTGTTCACTACCGAAACCACAACATCCTCTAAGGTTTCTGCATACTTTTTTACCTCCTCGCAGTCCAAAGATCCAGCGATATTAAGCCCACATTCGCACACGAAAACCCCGATCCTCAGCTTATCTTCTTTCAATTCCTCTCACCTCCATTTATATCGAGCACATCGAATCTATCCAGAGATTTTGCTCTTACGTTTGAGCCTTCTTTTTTTCGACAACCTCTTTTGGCATAGAACTTCATCTTTCACCCTTGCTTTTCTTTTTCCCACAACATCTTTAAATCTCTTTTTCCATGGATAAGCCCTAAGATCACCACATTGGATTCTTTGATAGTATAAACAAGTCGATACTCTCTCACAAGGAGTTCACGAATACTCTGATTACCTAACTCAGGAACAACCCGTCCCCGTTCTGAGAATTCACTCAGTGAGTGGCTTGCCTCCAATATTTCTCGAACAAATACAGCTGCATAAAAGGAGGAGTCCCTTGCAATATAATCCGCAATCGCCTCCAAGTCTGCAGTGGCGGTGTAGGACCAAACTACTTGGCGAGCCATTTTGTCATCCGTTTCTCAACTTCCTCTTGGGTGTAAACCCGACCCTCCCCAGCATCTCGCAAGCCATGTTCAACTTTCTCCCGAACATAGAGATGATAGTGAATATCCTCTATAGTGCAATCTTCGGGAAGTCCTTTGATAAGCTCAATTATTTGTTGTTTAATAGTGCTCATGATTTACCTCCTCTTGGTCACTATATTACCAAGTCAAAGTTTATCTTTAAGGTTCATAAGTTTTTGTTCCACCTTCCCAGCTATCTCTCTATTCGATTTTATTAATGTTAATCTTCAGCAAACCGAACTCATCAGATTCAGGACCTTCAGGAAATATTCCGACAGATTGTATACTTAACTGAAGTGGTTCGTTTATCCCCCCATATACGGAATTAATACGAACCAAGGTTCGTTTATTTCTCACCTCCCATCTCTTAAGCCACGCTTTGTTTTAATATAGCCTCAGCAAACAGCGTGGTCAAATCAACAATCTCTATCTTACCCTCTTCAGGATAATTTTCATCTTTTTGAGCACAAGAAAAATGAATCTGGCATTTAGGACAGGCAGTTAACAAAAGTTCAGCCCCGGTCGATTTCGCCTCCTTCAAACGGTCTATTTGCAAAAGCTTAGAATACCTATCGCAGTTTGTCCAACAGCTGGTTCCACAACATACGGAGTTTCTGCCAGACCTCTCCATCTCCGTAAATTCAATCTCAGGAATGGAGGTGATGACTTCTCTCGGCTTTTGGTAAATTCCCAAATATCTGCCAAGACGGCATGGGTCCTGATAAGTGACCTTTTTGTTCACTCTCTTTAACTCATATTTATTTGAAGAAAGCTTCTCAGAGATAAACTCGGTTATGTGTAAGAACTTTAAATCCAAATTCCCAAAAACTTCAGGATAATCGAGTTTGAAAGTTGTCAAACACTCAGGACAGGAGGTTATCACATATTTGACATTTGAATCCTTCAAAAGTTTTATATTCTGTTCTGCAAGGGTTTTGAAGTTTTCGAAATCCCCTGTCCATAAAAGGTCATGACCACAACAGCGTTCGTTTTTCAAAATTTTTGGCTCCACTCCAAAGAAATTCAAGATTTTCACAACAGATTGTGCAATCTTTATCGAATCGGTTTTTAAATCAGAGAAGAACTGATCGAAATAAGGAAGACAACCAACAAAATACAAATATTCTGAGTTATCTGAGATTTTAAGATCGGGTGTAAGCCAATCCAATCTATTCTGGTTTAATTTTGGAGCGGTCATAATCTTCCACAAAGATTCGAAAATACCTCCGTGGGTTGGTTCACCAAAAAATCCCAAGTTTTTTGCATCTCTTCTCATTAATTTTGTAAACTCATTATAATCAATACCTGAAGGACATCTTTCCTGACACATCATACAGGTAAGACAACTCCACAGCCTTTCATCCTTTAAGGTATTTCCATCCGGAGAGTTCACTGTTTTTATTACCAATTTTCTGGGAGAATAAGATTTATTATATCTGGTCACAGGACACAAAGCAGTGCATTTTCCACAGTCTAAACAGAAGTAAGCTTTGGTTTTTTTAATAGTCTCTGAAATCATTGTTCTATTTTATCTTTATCTAAATAGGGTTTAAACGCTTTTATTTCATATACAATGCTCCGCTTAAAACTATTAAGAGCTCAATGAAATTTTATATATGGGTCACTATTGTCAACTCCATATCTGAATGTACAGATGTAAAAACCTTGGGTGCTTAGAGTAACTTTTATCTCATCATTTTTATTAATTGTTTGAGGAGAGTCGAATGGAACCGTTACAGTGTCACGCATCCACAAATCTTCTCCTGTATCACTTTCAGCAAAAGTTCTTTTCCAATCATCTGCGTAAATACTGTCATAGTTAAAATTGACTTCAAAATGAATAATCCCTTTTTCATCCATACTGGTCTTTTTGACGTAGAAATTAAGATATATTTTCATACTATCAAAAGTAAAATCCTGATTCATCAAAAATCCATCCCAACAAAGTGTAGTATCATGCAAATAATCTGTTGGGTTAGTTGGGTCAGGATTTAAACTTAATAACCTCTCCTCACCATCTTTTGCAAAATATAGTTTTAGATCATATATTTTTGCCAAGACGTCTAAAACGAGAGTTGGGTTATTAGACTTTCCTCCTCCACTTCCACTTAAAGTCAACTCAAAATGACCCACCGGAGCAGTTGAGTCTGCTTTTATCCAGATGGTTGTGGAATCAGGTGGGGTCAAAATACTATCCTCGAAAAATGCCTCCACACTATCTGGAACCCCGATTATGCTCAACTTAACCTCAGAGTTAAATCCACCAACAGAGACAAGCTTAACCAAAAAGCTTACAGAATCGCCTTGCACAACAAAATCTGATGCTGGCTTGAGGATAATGGCGAAATCAGGTTCAAACTCGGTGGCTTTTTCACCACAGCTAAAAAAAAGCACAAAGGAAAAAAAGAAAAGAAATAGTATAAAAATTGTTTTACGCATAACACCTTCCTTTTAAGGAATTATAATTTATAAAAAAATCTTTATCTTTTATCATTTTTTCTTTTCTAAGCAACCCTCAAAGGATTTGGACCGAGCGTCTTTATATCCTCGATAAATTCATCCATCACCTCATCTAACTTTCCATTCTCATTAAGGAAGCCGAGCTCTACCTTTAGTCTTTTAGCATTTATACCTAAAAGGTCGAGCAGAGATTTTGATAGTTCACACTCCTTTATAGCATTTTTGTTTCCGAAATTATAATGGCATTTCCCCTCAGGACAGCCAAAGACAACCACCCCATCAGCGCCCTTCTCAAATGCTTTTAAGATCAAAGCAGTGTTGATCCTCCCAGAACACAAAAGTTTCACCAATTTAAAATTAGAGAAATCCTCAACCGGGTTTATCTCGTTTCTTCCAACACCGCACCAGTGACAGGCAAAAGCGATAACTTTAGGCTCAAACTCTTTTTTCTGATTCATCTTTTTTCCCATCCTCTAACAAACAACTCTCTATTAGTTTTTCAATCCTTTGGGAAGTAAAATGTTTAGCTTTTATCGCGCCACTTGGACAGACAGCGAGACAGGTATCGCATCCTTTACATAGAGTCTGGTCGATCTCGGAGACAAAGGTTCCATCACCATTGGGTTTAAGCTCTACTGCTTTATATTCGCAAATTTTTTTACAATCACCGCACCCTCGGCATAAGTTTTGGTCCACGAAGCAGACAATGGGTTCCAAAGTTAAGGATAATTCCTCTTTTTTCTCTTTTTCATCTATCCATGAGATCAAAACCTCTTTTGACCTTTCATCCCAGGGAAGCTTTTTAGGGTCAGTGGGAACTCTTAATACAAACTCTGGAATTTTTCCTATATCCTCAGTGGCGCTTTCTGGAAAACTGAGCATAACCAACCTTTTGCTACACCCTGGAACACATTCACGACACTCGATACAAGGACCGCATCTCAAGCACCTATTTGCTTCAGCGATAGCCATCTTTTCTGTAAAACAGAGATCCACCTCATCAAAGCTGTGCAATCTTTTCTCCAATGAAAACTTAGGAATAGGGGTTCTCTCTATGGGTCTCTCATCCTCAATCTCTAATTTAAATCCCCATTCACTGATTTTAAGACTCTCACCTAATCCCTTCTTTAAGTCTTTGTGGCTAAGATACCTATCGATGGACCTTGCAGCGAAGTGACCATGAGCAATGGCATCAATAACTGTGCTTGGTCCTGTAACTGCATCTCCACCTGCGAAAAATCCCGGAATATTTGTGGCAAAGGTAACTGGATCAACCTCGAATGTATCCCACTTGGATATTCTAAACTCAAAATTTCGAGGCAAAAAAGAGATGTCCGGTTTCTGAGAGATAGCTGGAATTATTACGTCAGCCTCAATCACAAACTCAGTACCCTCGATAGGAATAGGTCTTCTCCTGCCACTTGCATCCGGCTCCCCTAATCTCATTTTAATACACTCCATCCCGACAACCTTTCTGTTTTTTCCTAAGATCTTAACTGGGGCTGTTAAATATCTGAGTTTCACACCCTCTTTTTCCGCCTCCTCGATCTCAGACGAGGCGGCTGGCATCTCTTTCCTGGATCTCCTATACACTATGTAGACCTCCTCACACCCCAGCCTCAAAGCGGTTCTCGAAGAATCTATCGCAGAATTCCCCCCACCAATGACGATCGCCCTTCTTCCAGGTTTATTTCTATCACCAGTATTAACTTTTCTTAAAAAGTCGACGCAATCTACAACCCCTTGATATTCACTCTCACCTGGAATCCCTAACTTCAAACCCTTATGAGCTCCGATTGCGATAAATACAGCCTGATAACCCTTTTTCAAAAAATCGTCAAAACTAATATCCTCACCCAGTTTAGTGTTTGTCACTAACTCCACGCCCAAATCTGTTATCGCGGAAATCTCTTTCTGGATAATATCCCTGGGCAAGCGAAAAGGAGGTATTCCCACAGTTAACATCCCACCGGGAACAGGAAGAGCCTCAAAGATAGTGACCCCATAACCCTTTCTAATCAAATCATTGGCACAGGTTAAACCAGCAGGACCTGAGCCAACGATAGCAACTTTTTCCTTTTTTGTCCTTTTAACCTTCTGAGATTTTTTTATTCCTTTTTTCAGCTCCCAGTCAGCTAAAAATCTCTTCAGAGCACAGATAGCGACAGACTCATCAACTTTCCTCCGATTACACTCAGATTCGCAGGGGTGAGTGCAAACCCGCCCGCATATCCCTGGCAAAGGGTTAGTCTGCTTAACCATCTCCAAAGCTTCATCGAACTTCCCTGCAATGATCAGTCCAATATAGGCTTTAACATCAACCCCTGCAGGACAAGCCACCTTACAGGCAGAGGGTTCTAAGCGGGTGAGAGTGTGAATCTCTTTTGAAAGCTTGGGAAAATATAACTTTATCTGCTCTTTTTCTAAAGCGGTTTGTAACGCATCTATCATTTTCTCTTACTTTCTCAAATTATTAAGTTAGTTTAACTACTTTCACTCAGAAGTTTTTTCCCAAATTCATAACCCTGATCAAAAGCTTTCAAGTTCAACTCAATATACCTTTCCGGAACAGAGCCGAAAATAGCTTTCCTTCCAGCTTCTTTTGTTATTACCTTGGTCACAGCCGTGAAAAATCCTAACATAACAATATTAGCTATGATTTTGTTACCCATTTCCTCAGCAATCCTGGTGGCAGGAATTGAGTAAAATTTTATTTGATCTCTTCTTTTCTCAGGTTTGACCAAATCCTGGTCTATAAGTAAAATCCCATTTTTCTCCAGATTTGATTCGAACTTGGTGTAAGCCTCCTGAGACATAGCAACCAGTATATTAGGAACTGTGATATAAGGATATAGGACCCGATCCTTCTCAATAACCACCTGAGCACTGCAAGCAGACCCCCTTGCTTCTGGTCCAAAGCTTTGCGTTAAAGTGGCACTTTTCCCATCATAAATAGAAGCTGCCTTACCGATAATATAACCGCATCGAATAATACCCTGACCTCCAAACCCAGATATTCTAATCTCCGTCATCTGGACCTCCATACTCCTTAAACTTATCACCAAATACCTTTCTGTTCCAATCGTTTAAAGACTCCAAAAAGGTTGGACGTTCTCTGTCAACGAACTTCCCTACAATGATTTTCTGTTGAAAACCGATATCGAGCTCCTTGGTGTTAGCACCATGTTTTATTATAGAGTTATCATGATAAAATTTCATTAAATCCAATCCTGAGCCCAACCTGTTCCTGCGAGCATAGATAGTGGAACAGGGACAGATTATCTCTATAAAAGAGAAACCTTTTTTGTTCAAAGCCTCAGTTATTGAATTTGCTAATCTGCGCACATGCAAAACAGTCCAGCGAGCAACATAGACAGCACCACAGGAATCAGCTAAATAGGGTAGGTTAAAGGGGGTTTCATAATTCCCATAGGGTGAGGTAGAGGTATTAGCGGTAAGGGGTGTGGTAGCAGCAAGCTGTCCCCCGGTCATAGCGTAGATGAAATTATTTATGCAGAGGACCAGCATATCCATATTCCTTCGAGCCGAGTGGATGAAATGGTTCCCACCTATTCCGATAATATCACCGTCACCGGAGAATACCACCGTCTTCAGTTTTGGGTTACCCAATTTCAAACCGGTTGCAAAGGGAATTGCACGCCCGTGTGTGGAGTGAAAAGAATCCAGTTTAACATATCCTGCAACTCTGCCAGAGCATCCTATTCCCGATACCACACAGACCTGATCCAATGGGATTTTCGACTTTTCTAAAGCTATAGCAAATGAAGTAACAGCTATCCCGATTCCGCAGGTGGGGCACCAGATATGGGGGATCCTGTCCATCCTCAGGATATTTTCCATCGGATGTTTTTCCTCTATGACACCCATTTCTTTGGTCAAAGTCTCGTTCATTTCACTGCCTCCTTTATCCCCCTGTAAATATCTTCTGGGTTGTGAACCCATCCCCCACCATGGGGCACCAGAATCGCATCACATTCTCCATGAACAGACCTTTCAACCTCTAAGACAATCTGTCCATAGTTTATCTCAGGGACAACAAAAGCCTTAATTTTTTTTGATAATTCATAGACCCTTTTTTCAGGAAAAGGCCAAACAACTATAAGCCTTAATACCCCTACTTTTATCCCTTCGGCTCTTGCCTTCTGGATAGCTGGAATTGCCACCCTCGAGCTTATCCCGTAGGAGAGAAGAACTATCTCAGCATCATCGGTTTCTTCCTCCTCATACTCAACAATATCATCTGCGTTCTTTCTTATCTTCTCAACCAATCTTCTAACCAGCTTCTCCTGCGCCTCCCAGTTCATCACTGGATAGCCCTTCTCATCATGGGTTAGACCGGTCGCATGAATTCTATATCCATCACCAGCTTTGACCATCTCAGGAACCAAATTCGGACCTGGCTTAAATGGAAGATACTCCTCTGGGGGAAGTTTGGTATATCTTCTTTGGAAAAGCTCTATTTTATCCGCTTCTGGAATGATTACCTTTTCGGTCATATGCCCTACGCACTCATCGGTCATAACAAAAGCAGGGACTCGATATTTTTCAGACAGATTGAAAGCTTTTATAGTGAAAAAGAAACATTCCTGAGGCGAGTTAGGGGATAAAGCTATTATCTCGTAGTCACCATGTGAGCCCCATCTCACCTGCATCATATCAGCCTGTCCGGTCAAAGTTGGGAGTCCGGTAGAGGGTCCTCCTCTCTGCACATTAATTATAACACATGGGGCTTCCAGCATACAGGCAAGACCGATATTCTCCATCATCAGAGAAAATCCAGGTCCAGAGGTCACAGTCAACGCCTTAGCTCCACTCCAAGAGGCTCCCACCACTGCTGCCATGGAGGCAAGCTCATCCTCCATCTGGATAAAAATTCCGCCCACCGTGGGAATCCTTTCGGAGATCCTCTCCACCACCTCGGTGGAAGGGGTTATTGGATATCCGGCAATAAATGTGCACCCAGCTGCCAAGGCCCCCTCAGCACAGGCATGGTCCCCATCTAAATAATGCTCCCCAGTTAAAACCCTTTTTGGATCAGCTTTCAACTTTTTTGACCTCCTTTTGTTTTTCAGTCACCCAAATAGCAAACTCAGGACATATCGTCTCGCAAAGCCTACAAAAAAGACACTGGTCTGGATTTTTCACGTAAGGTGGATGGTATCCTTTAATATTGAACTCATCAGAAAGCTCCAGAACATCCTTGGGGCAATACTCTACACAGAACGCACATCCTTTACATCTATCCTTCACAATATGAATCTCGCCATGAGGAATCTCCAATTGGTCTAAATCCAAAGGCTTTCTCCAGAACTTCATTTTATAGCTCCTTTTCTCCTTATCAAACTTATATACTTAACAAAATCACATTTTTTTGGGTTTAGAACAAAAAAATGCTTTATTTATTCAGTTTATCAAAATTTACAAGACAGCTACCTTCTCTTTTTGACTTTTTCAGCTTTCTTTGATTCTGCATTCACTTTTTTTCTTGCACCTTTTTAGTTCTTTTTACATCGGGTCTTTTTTCTCTTTTTTTAGTCGATTTCTTCTTCAGTTTACTAGTGCCATTCCAATTAAATTATGCAAATTTTTCTGTAGGGGAGGGGCTCGTCCCCTCCCAACCACCAACGGGAGACCACGAGGGTCCCCCCTACGTATTAGGTTTATTTTGTTGGATAAGTACTAGTTCCTCTTTAATCAAAGCTGCCACCTCAGCTGGAGTTGGAGCGACTTTAATTTTTGCTTTTTCAAAAGCTTCGATTTTCTCTTCTGCTGTTCCAGAGCCTCCGGAGATAATGGCTCCGGCATGCCCCATCCTTTTACCAGGAGGAGCGGTTCTCCCGGCAACAAAAGCTACCACCGGCTTTTTCATATTCTTTTTTACATATAAAGCCGCCTCCTCCTCATCGGTTCCACCTATCTCACCTATCAAGACAACAGCTTTGGTCTGAGGGTCTTTCTCAAACAAAAAGAGGCAATCGATAAAATTTGTTCCTATTATCTGATCCCCTCCTATTCCGATGCAGGTGGATTGACCCAGTCCATTTAAAGTGAGATGATATACCACCTCGTAAGTTAAAGTCCCGCTGCGAGAGACAACACCGATTTCTCCTTTTTTATGAATCTGACCCGGCATTATCCCAACTTTAGCCACCTCTGGTGTGATCACCCCGGGACTATTGGGACCAACCAATCTGGTCTCGGTGGTTTTAAGATAATTATAAACTTTAAGCATATCAATTGCGGGAATTCCCTCAGAGATGCAGACTATTAATTTGACTCTTGCATCGGCTGCCTCATATATGGCATCCACAGCAAATTTAGCCGGAACATAGATAACCGAGGTGTTGGCACCTTTCTTTTCAACTGCTTCTTTTACCGAATTAAAAACCGGAATACCATCAACGCTCTCCCCACCTTTTCCGGGAGTAACTCCTGCAACAACATTAGTTCCATATGATTTCATCTGCTTAGCATGAAACGACCCATCCCTACCGGTTATTCCCTGAACAACAACCTTAGTATTTTTATCGACCAAAATGCTCAATTTTTTCCTCCTAATCTTTGATTTAACCTACCTGGGATAAATTCCCAGTTCTATCAATATTCATTAATAACTTTATAGCGTAATCCATAGTCGGGGGAATTCATCCCCTGACTAATTCAAAAATCACCTCTTGCTGTTCGCTGGGGATGTTATCCCTGGCCGGGCAGGCATCCCCAGCTTCTACTTTTTGAAACTTCCAATCTATCCCTTGCTCAACTCGATCGCCTTCTTAACCACATCCACCATAGAAGATGTGGCAGTCAAATTCACCTTCTCTAATATCTTTTTTGCTTTATCTTCATTGGTCCCGGTCAATCTCACCGCTATGGGAACAGGGGGTTTTAGTTGTTTCACTGCCTGAACAATTCCATTTGCCACGTCATCGCACCTGGTTATTCCTCCGAAGATGTTAAACAAAATCGCCTTAACATTTGGTTCTTTTAAGATTATTTTCATCGCATTTAAAACTTTTTCAGGGCTGGAGCTCCCTCCAATATCCAAAAAGTTTGCAGGCTCCTCACCGAAGTGCTTGACCAAATCCATGGTTGCCATAGCCAGCCCTGCTCCATTGACAATGCAACCGATGTTACCATTTAATTTAACAAAGGAAAGACCCCCCTCTCTTGCTTTCATCTCAGAGGGATCCTCTGCATCTTTATCCCTCATGCTCTCTATCTCAGGGTGCCGGGCAAGTCCAGAATCATCAAGGTTGATCTTAGCATCCAAAGCCCAGACTTCACCTTTGGGTGTGGTTATGAAGGGATTTATCTCAGCTAAGGAACAATCGTTTTCTGTAAAAGCAAAATAAAGCTTTTTTATAACATCAGCTGCTTTTGCGGCTATTTTAAAATCCGAATAGATTTTTGAACCTAAATCTCTTGCCTGAAAGGACTGTAAACCTAACAAAGGGTCGACCTCTAATTTAAATATCTTCTCAGGAGTCGTTTTCGCCACCTCCTCGATATCTATTCCCCCTGCTTGTGAGACTATAACTACCGGCTTTTTTGTCTTTCTATCGACGATAACCCCGATATAGGCTTCAGAAGAAATATCAGCAGCCTCGGTAACTAAAACTTTTTTTACTTTTATTCCCTTAATTTCCATTCCTAAGATTTCTTTCGCATATTGGTATGCTTCATCAGGGTTTTTTGCATATTTTATTCCACCCGCTTTACCTCTTCCGCCAACCAGAACCTGAGCCTTAACCATTACCGGCTTTCCTATTTTCTCCGCTATATTTTTACCCTCTTCTGGAGAGTTTGCCACCTCTCCGGCTTGAACAGGTATACCATATCTTTTAAAAATCTCCTTTGCCTGATATTCGTGAATTTTCATCTTCTCTCCTATTTTTTACTTTCTTTAAGTATTATTTAAATTTTATTTTCCTCAGCAGATTCAAAAGCTTTTCTTCTTTTAGACTTTCAAGCAAATAAAAAGTTTTAAAATAGCACAAAGGATTAATTCATTTACTTCAATATAAGTTTCTAAGAAAAAACTTTTTTTATTATAGCTTATTACTTTGAATAGTTAAGATAAAATGAAGCATCTCAACTGATCTAAATTACCATTCAACACCCTATATAATAAGTTATTTTTTTCACAAAGTCCACTAAATTTTTTATTTTTTTTCTTTTAAAAATTTTTTTGCCTCTTCCAAAAGCATATCTTTTTGGTTTAACTCAGGATAGTCTAAAACTTTATCCAAAAGATGATTTAATATTTTACCGACCAAAGGTCCTGGTGAAAGCCCGAAGTTTTTCATTATGTCCGATCCGTTAACTTTTAGATCTTTTAATCCAAATGGAGGTTTTTTCTCTATCTCCGCTCTTATTCTTTTTTCGAACTCATCAATCTCATAAGCATTCCCATTTTTCCCCTGAGCAATTATATCCGCCCTGCGAAGTTCCAGAAGGTCAAATATATTCTCCTCTCCTACCCTGTTTATCAATCTTCTCACCCCTTTATCAGTTACACCTGTGGTGAACATATGTTTTTCCACAAGAAGTTTAACTTTAGATATTATCTCGTTTGAATATCTTAACCTCAAAAGAATATTTTGTGTAACAAGAGCCCCTTTTTTCTCATGTCCATAAAAAGTTGCGCCTTCTGAAGTCAAAGCTCTGCATTGTGGTTTGGAAATGTCGTGAAAAAGGGATGCTAAACGCAAAGCAAGCTCCATTGGCGTATTATCCATAGTTACTAAAGAATGCTCGAAAACATCATAGCTATGATACCCACCGGGTTGGCTAATCCCAACACAAGCTTCAAATTCTGGAAGAATATGTTTTAAAATCCCGGTTTTATGCATCAGCCTGAAACCGATAGAAGGTATTTTTGCCCTGGTCAAAAGTTTATTTAATTCCAGTTGAATCCTTTCAGGTGAAACAGTCTTTATCAATTCCGCATTTTCACACATCTTTTTGAAAGTCACCTTTTCCAATTCGAATTCAAACCTTGCAGAAAATTGAATCCCTCTTAACATCCTCAATGGGTCATCTAAAAAAGAGTTGGGATAGGTTATCCTTATAAGACCCTTTCTGATATCCTTTTTCCCACCCAGAGGATCGACCAATTTTTTAGTGGAAAGGTCAAATGCCATGGAATTTATAGTGAAATCCCTGCGAGCCAGATCATCCTCAACCTTTAATTTGTGGTCGAATTCAACTCTGAAATCCTTATGACCAACCCCTGTGCTATACTCCTTTCGAGGTAAAGCCACATCAAAGGTTTTGGCTACATCACCTGTAAAGAATTTTTTTGAAGGGGTAAATTTTATAACACCAAAGGACTTGCCCACAAGATCCACTTTACCGTAGTCTTTTAAAAGCTCGATCAAATCATCCATAGGTATGCCGGTGACAAGGTAGTCTGCATCCTCATCAGGCAAAACAGGTGAGATGATTCTGTCCCTGACAATCCCTCCAACTTCATAAACTTTCCCCCTTTTTAAAATCTCAACTATAATCAAATCGTTTATTTTTGGCATCTTTTAAAAATTAAACTATTAGCGAACTACTATCTTCGTTCCTGCTTCTCCCTTCACCGATTCAAATGCTTTTTCTATTGAGGTGATTATTACCTCTTTTCCACCTGATTCTAAGAATTGGATTGCTGACTCGATTTTAGGTCCCATACTCCCTGGTGGAAAGTGCCTCTCTTTAAGATATTTTTTAGCCTCAGACAAAGTCACTTTATCTAAATCTTCCTGGAGTAGTGTGCCAAAATTTAAAGCCACCTTCTCAATCTGAGTCAAGATCAAAAGCAACTCCGCCCCAATATCTCTGGCTAAAACAGCAGAAGCTCTGTCTTTGTCTATAACTGCATCGATACCCTCGAAAGTTCCATCATCTTTTTTGTAAACAGGAATACCACCCCCACCAGCAGCTATAACTATTATCCCGTCTTTAACCAAAGACTTTATAGTATTTTTCTCAACAATCTCTAAAGGCAAGGGTGATGGAACTACCCTTCTCCAGCCCCTTTTCGAATCTTCTTTAACCACCCAGCCTCTCTTTTTCCTGAACTCCTTAGCTTCCTTTTTAGAATAGAACTGCCCGATAAATTTGGTTGGATTTTTTATTGATGGGTCACCTTTATCAACAACAACCTGAGTGACGATAGTGACAACTTCCCTTTTTATTTTCTCCTCTTTTAATCTATTCTTCAAACATTGTTCGATCATATAACCCATTCCACCCTCTGTATCAGCCACACAGATCTGAAGAGGTAAAATTGGCGCTTTGTCCCGTGCAAGCTCTACCCTTAAGATTGCATTTCCAACCTGAGGACCATTCCCATGAGTCATGGCTAAATTATAGCCGGACCTTATAAGCTCAACGATTCCAGCTAAGGACTGGTTGGTATTCTTGAACTGATTGGGAATAGTATCCTCCTCCCCTTTTTTGCTGATAGCATTCCCACCCAATGCAACAACAGCTGTCTTTTTCTTCTTTATCATATCTCTTGATGCGTCCGCAAAAAGCCTTTTAGCCCAGGTCGATCTATCTGAAAAAGGTGGCTAACTTATAATAAAACGATAGAAAAATAGTAATTTTTGTTATCTGTTTTAAACTACCTCGCTATTTTTTAATCCTTTTTAAAAAATCTGAAACGACATCTTTCAGATCAGGTTTCCCAATCTCTTGGAGTTCATATCTCACCCTGGTGCAGGGTTTTTTTATCTTCAAAAATCTACGCAGGTCAACAGGGGTGGCAATAATCACCGAATCACATTTTGTCCTATTGATGGTTTTCTCCAAATCAGAGATCTGCTTTTTCCCATACCCCATCGCGGGCAAAAGAGGTCCGATATCAGGATATTTTTTGAAAGTCTTTTTAATCTCCCCAAAAACCCATGGGCGCGGGTCAACAATTTTTTTTGCCCCGAATTTCTCAGCCGCCACTATCCCTGCTCCATAGGTCATCTCACCATGGGTTAAAGTAGGACCATCCTCAACCACTAAAACCTCGAGGTCTTTAATAACATCTGGGTCTTCAACAAAAATTGGTGAGGCAGAATCAATTATTATAGCTTTCGGATTCACCAGTTTAATATTAGACCTCACCACACCTATTTTTTTTGGATCAGCAGTGTCGATTTTATTTATCACCACAACATCAGCTAACAAAAGATTCGTCTCACCAGGGAAATAGCCTATCTCATGCCCGGGACGGTGAGGATCGACCACCGTGATGAATAAGTTTGGCTTGTAAAATGGGATATCGTTGTTCCCGCCATCCCATACTATGATATCCGTTTCCTTCTCCGCCTCCCTTATTATAACCCGGTAATCGACTCCAGCATAAACTACTGTTTTCTCTCTAATATGAGGTTCGTACTCTTCCCTTTCTTCAATGGTACAACGGTGCTTATCCAGATCGGAAAGTTTTTCAAACCTCTGAGAGATTTGCTTGGTTAAATCTCCATAAGGCATAGGATGTCGAATAACAACCACCTTCCTTTTAAAACTTTTTAAAAGCTGACATATCTTTCTGGTAGTCTGCGATTTTCCTGAGCCGGTCCTGGTAGCACAGATCGCCACAACAGGTTTTTTTGACTTAAGCATAGTCGAGTCTTTTCCTAAAAGCTTGAAATCAACACCGGCTGCCACAACAGTTGAAGCTTTATGCATCACATAATTATAAGAAACATCACTGTAGGAGAAAACGACCTCATCCACTTTAAATTCTTTTATTAATTTAATCAGGTCCTTCTCCGGAAGGATTGGTATACCTTTTGGATAGAGCTTTCCCGCCAATTTGGAAGGATATTTCCTCCCCTCAATATTGGGAATCTGAGTGGCTGTGAAAGCCACTATTTGGTAATCTAAATTATCGCGAAAAACCGTATTGAAATTGTGGAAATCCCTTCCTGCTGCCCCCATGATTAAAACTTTTTTCTTTCGCATAACTTCCTTTTTTAAAAAATTCAAAGGATAGGTAAATCACCTATCCTTTATCCTGTTACAAATTGAAAATTTACTCAAGTATTTGATCTATCTGAGCCTTTTGCAATTTTTCGCTGAAGTCGATATAGATCGCCTTCCATTCGGAGAAAACATCCAAAGCTGCAATCCCGGCTTCCCGGTGCCCATTTCCTGTCTGGTTGGTTCCACCAAAAGGAAGATGAACCTCAGCTCCAATCGTAGGAGCGTTCACATAAAAAATCCCGGTGTAGGTATCCCTCATAGCGGTAAATGCTTTTTTGACAGAGCTGGTGTAGATCGAAGCGGAGAGCCCATAGATAGTTCCGTTGCATATCTCGATCGCCTGTTCCAAACTATCACAGGGGATCACCGATACCACCGGACCGAATATCTCCTCCTGTGCGATTCTCATCTGGGGGTCTACATTCCCGAAGATGGTCGGCTCGTGGAAAAAGCCAAATTGATAGGGGCCCGAGGTTAATCTTTTTCCTCCACATAAAAGCTCAGCACCCTCTTCAATCCCGATCTTTACATATTTCATCACAGTGTCTAACTGAGCCTCATTGATCGAGGGGCCCATTTCCACGTCAGGGTCTAACCCATTTCCTATTTTCAAAGCTTTAGCCCGGTTAACAAATTTCTGGGTGAACTCCTTTAAAACCTTTTTGTCAACTATAACCCTCGATGTGGCAGTGCATCTCTGACCGGTGGTCCCGAATCCACCCCATAAAGCTCCTTCGACCGCTAATTCAAGGTTAGCATCATCTGCCACCATTATTGCATTTTTCCCACCCATCTCCAGATGAACGTGTCTGAAATCTGGAGCACAGGCTTGAGATACTTTTCTTCCAACGAAAGTTGAGCCGGTGAAAGAGACAACCTTCACATCCTCAGACCTCATCAAGGGCTCACCCACACCGGATCCTGAGCCGGTGACCAGATTTATAACCCCTTCTGGAACACCTGCCTCATCACAGACCCTAACTAAGTTGACTGCAGATAAGGGAGTGTCAGTTGCCGGCTTGAAAACAACAGTGTTTCCACAAACCAAGGCGGGCATCAGCTTCCAGGAGGGAATTGCCATTGGGAAATTCCATGGTGTGATCATAGCACACACCCCTAAGGGTTGTCTTACCGACATCATGAACTTGTCAGGAAGCTCAGAAGGGGTAGTCTGTCCAAACTGACGTCTCCCCTCACCAGCCATATAATAACTCATATCTATCGCTTCCTGAATATCCCCTCTTGTCTCCTTTAAGATTTTTCCCATCTCAGCGGTCATCTGACGTGCGAAGTTCTCCTTTTTCTTGGCTAAAATCTCAGCTACTCGAAATATAATCTCAGCCCTTTTAGGAGCAGGTACCAACCTCCACTTCTTATAAGCCTCCTTTGCAGAACCAATTGCTAATTTCACATCTTCCTCACAAGATTTCTGAAAAACGCCCAAGACCTCTCTGGTATCTGCAGGATTTCTATTTTCAAATGTTTTATTAGATTTCGCTTCCACCCATTCACCATTTATGAAATTGTGAAAAACTCTTGTATCTGTCATATATCCTCCTACAATTCTTTTAATTCATATAATATACCGTATTTAAAGATTGTGTCAACAGGTTTTGCCTGAAAACAAAAACAACTATTTCCGCATTTTTATATAAATCAATAAGTTAAAAGAACATTTATAGTTTTAAAAAGATATAAAGTCAGAGCAAAAGTGAAAGTCCATCAAAAGCGAACTGGAAGTTTTTAATCTTTAAATCATTTGCTTTTTTTGTTATCCCTTCTTTTTCTTTCTCCAGCTCAGCGGGGATATGAGTGAACAGAGTCGATTTTACCTTTGACTTTTTGATCAAATCCAGAAGCCTTTCTATATCCAGATGCATACATTCAGTTATAAGAATATCCGCATTATGTATGATCATCTTCAAATCGTCCAATCCTCCAACATCACCTGAGTAGACAACCTTTTTGTTTTTAAAAGCTATCTCAAAGGAGAAGCTTTCCATCTTATTTGAAAGCTTTTCCTTCTCTATCTCTTGATGTCTCTTGACCTTCGGCGTCCGCATAATCTTTTCGTTCTCAGCAAGGTGTAAGTTTGGATAAGCTTTTACTTTAAGATAAGAATCTTCAAAGAATAAGCCAGGCTTTATGGTGTAAAAATAAAGGTCAAAGCTTAATTTTTCAGGAAAAAGATATAATGTATTTAAAAAATTCTTCACACCTGTGATCGATTCCTCAGGAAGGTATATCTCCAGGCTTTTTTCCCTGTTTAAAAGATACATCATCTGGATAAGGGAAAAAAGACCAACACAGTGGTCAGGATGCATATGGCTGATAAATATAGTATTTATTTTATCGTAATCGATATTGTATCTTAAAATTGAGGTGCTTGTTCCCTCACCTGCATCGAAAAGATAACTTTGGGAGTCAGTTTCCAAGATAAAAGAGGAAGAGGACCTTTGTGCAGATGGCATCCCTGAGGCTGAGCCTAAAATAACGATTCTTTGTTTCATTTTTATAAAACTCCGATTTTTTCTTTTGATTTTTTAAATTATACAAAAGTTTTACCCCTTAAATGCTTCTTTTTTATCAAATTTATCAAATGCGTTCTTTTTTTGTTCCTTTCAAAGGGATTTAATAATAACATTATTTTTAATAAAGTCAATCCAAATTTCTCAAATTTTGTTTTATTTTTTATTCTCATCAAAAAAGAAGGAATGCAAAAACTTGTTTTTGCAAAGAATCGCAATCCATATGGATTGCACTCCAGAAATGTAGGGGAGCCCCTCGTGGGCTCCCGATAGGGAGGGGATGAACCCCTTCCCCTACATTAAGACAAAAACCGTCTGGGATAAACCCAGACGCTACGAAAAATTTCCCTGTGCTGTCAAAAGTTACCTCCCGACAGGAATATGTGTCAGGAGGAAACTCCTGACACCACCTAAATTATAGCTATTTTTTTCTTGACAAATAGGGTTTTTAAGGTTAATATATAAAAAAGACTTCATAATAAATACTTTGATTTAACTCTTCTTAGAAAACAGCAAGTTTGTAACAGGATTTGAGGTCTTTGTTTTTCTATTTCTAATTTTCCTCAAAGGATTGGGGAGATAAAAGGGGCAAATTAAAAAACAGAGGGGGAAGCTCTTTTAACCTCTAACCCGATGTGGGGAGGTGAGGCTTATTTTATAAACTTTTTTGTCTGATATTACAAGGGAAAAATTCTTAGGTTGTTGCTGCATTTTCAATGCAGCAAAATTTGACTTGCCGTTCTTAGGTTGTTTCTGCATTTTTAATGCAGAAAAATCTAACTTGCCGAATTACAAATTCGGCAATAACGGGAAAGCGGCAACAACAGGATTTTTCAAGGGGCAAATGTTAACTAAAATCTCTTTAACCCTCCTAACAAGAAAGGAGCAAACAGATGAAATACGCAAAAGTTTTCCTTCTGACTATCTTAGTTTTAATTTTTTCATTTTCATCTTTGATTTTTGCAGATGTTCCCCAGATGATTAACTATCAGGGGAAGATAACCACACCTGCTGGGGCTTTGATTGACACCACAGTTCAGATGGTGTTTAAAATCTATGACGCCGCTACTGATGGTGGAGTCTTATGGGCAGATACACAATCTGCAGTCGTAGTGGAAAAAGGAGTTTTCAGTGTTTTATTGGGCAGTGGAAATCCGATTCCTGATTCGGTTTTTGATGGTAATGTTAGATATTTGGGCGTTAAAGTTGGCAATGATGCTGAGATGACTCCCAGAAAAGAGATTGTGAGTGTAGGATATGCATTCAAATCAGAATTTGCGGATACTGCCGATTATGCTCGTGCAGGAGTCGGTGGAGCTGACAATGATTGGACCTTCCGCATAACTGACACTGCAGACACTACCCTTATTACCGGTGGTGAATGGGGCATTGCTCGATACGGCAACACTCTTTACGGTAATGCGGACTCCACCCATGTAAACCTTGGAGTAGCCTGCACCACAGGGACCAGCGGACAGAACTATAAATACTGCACCGTAGGAGGTGGAGAGAGCAACACCGCCAGCAAATGGTATGCAACCGTAGGAGGTGGATATGTCAACACCGCCAGCGGCCACTACGCAACAGTAGGAGGTGGATATCGAAACACCGCCAGCGGGGATTATGCGACCGTGCCGGGGGGTTATGCGGACACTGTTGCCGGGGACTACTCATTCGCAACCGGGCATCGAGTGAAGCTTACTTCTGATGCTGATTACACTTTTGCTTTTGGACGCAATTTTACCACCTCAACCCCTAATGCGGTCATTTTTCACAACTCGCATGATCCAATTAAGGTAGGGATCGGGACTACGGCCCCTGATGAGGAACTCCATGTTGTTGGAAATATCAAGATGGTTGATGGGAATCAAGCAGCAGGCAAGGTTTTGACCTCCGATGCTAATGGAGTGGGAACCTGGCAGTCAGCTGCTGGAGGTGATAATGACTGGACCTTCCGTATAACCGACACTGCTGACACTACCCTTATTACTGGTGGTGCATGGGGCATTGCCCGATATGGCAACGTTCTTTACGGAAACAAGGATTCAACTCATGTAAACCTTGGAGTAGCCTGCACCACAGGAACCAGTGGACAGAACTATAAATACTGCACCGTAGGAGGTGGATTGGGCAACACCGCCAGCGGCTGGCATGCAACCGTAGGAGGTGGATATATCAACACCGCCAGCGACATTTGGGCAACCGTAGGAGGTGGAGGGAGCAACACCGCCAGCGGCCATATGGGAACCGTGGGAGGTGGATACCACAACATCGCCAGCGGACGTAGAGCAACCGTAGGAGGTGGATGGGGAAACACCGCCAGCGACACTGCAGCAACCATAGCAGGTGGACGAGCGAACGTTGCCAGTGGCCAGTATGCGACCGTAGGAGGCGGATATTTCGACACCGCCAGCGGCAATCGTGCAACCGTAGGAGGTGGATGGTATAACACCGCCAGCGGCACACGTGCAACGGTAGGAGGTGGAGAGAACAACACCGCCAGCAACACCCATGCAACCGTATCAGGTGGATGGAACAACACCGCCAGCGGACAGCGTGCAACCGTAGGAGGTGGAGCTCACAACATCGCCAGCGGCTACTATGTAACCGTAGCAGGTGGAGTGGGCAACGCCGCCAGCGGTAGTAATGCAACCGTAGGAGGTGGAGACTACAACGCCGCCAGCGGCGTACGTGCAACGGTAACAGGTGGATGGAACAACACCGCCAGCGGCTACTGTGCAACCATAGGAGGTGGATGGGAGAACACCGCCAGCGGAGATTACTCATTCGCCGCCGGGTACAAAGTAAAGCTTACTGTAGATGCTGATTACACTTTTGCATTTGGACGAGATTGCACCACTTCAACCCCTAATGCGGTTATATTCTCTCACCCATCTTCTGCGACTAGGGTTGGTATCAATAAAACAAACCCAGCTTATGCAATAGACCTTCCCAACAATGCTAATGTCTCAGGTCGAGGTAGGGCTAATTCCTGGACCACCTACTCCTCTGCTCGCTGGAAGGAGAATGTAAAGCCGATTGAAAATCCTCTGGATAAAGTTCTGGCTCTCCGAGGCGTGTCTTTTGACTGGAAGGAGAGTAAAAAGCATGATATAGGCATGATAGCCGAGGAGGTGGGCGAGGTCGTTCCGGAGGTTGTTTCTTATGAGGAAGACGGGATAAATGCCCAGGCTCTTGACTATGCCAAGCTCACAGCTTTATTGGTCGAGGCAATAAAGGAACAGCAGAAAAAGATATCGGCTTTGGAGCAGCAGATAGCTGAATTGAAGAGGTGAGAATCTGTTGGAGATAGAAAGTAGGTCGAAATTCCAATTTCGACAAAATAAATATCGATTTTGGAAAATCGACCTACGAGCTTGTAAACGTAGGGGAGTCCCTCGCGGGCTCCCAAAGGACGGGAGGGGACCCCGATAAATCGGGATTTCGCCAGGCTCAACAACCCCCTCCCCTACAACACGCGTAGCAGAGCCTTTATGGCTCTGTGCGGAGGGATAAACCCTCCCTGGCCGGGCAGGCCGCTACGCGGAGATAAATGTAGCGTCGGGCTTTATGCCCGACGAATTAAACCGTCTGGGATAAACCCAGACGCTACGAAAAGATTTTAAATAGGAGGTTTAAAGATGAGCAAAAGTAAGATTATCAAATCCAAATGTGGTGGACAGGTCCCCTGACCTGTCCACATAAGTTGCTTTCTTATGTTGGTGCAGGAATTGTCTCAAGATCCGTTCCGGGGATTTCCTGCACCGAAACTATGGTTGGGGAATTCCAATTCCCCAACCAACACGAAGGAGGTGTTTAAAAAATGAGTAAATCAAAAATCATTAAATTGTTAGTGTTCTTCTGTGTGGTTTCAGTTTCTGTTCCCTTAATCTTTTATACCAATTCACAGGCTCAGAACTTCAAACTGGTCACCGATGTCTTGGATGAGTTCGGAGGAAGGGCAGGCTCAGCCAATTATTCATTGAGAATCTCAACCGGTGGTCAGTCATCTGCTGGTGGGAAGATGGAAAGTGACAGCTTTCAGGCTGGTTCTGGATATGTGGAATCTGCCTGGGTCTGGCATGGTGATACAAACGGAAATGGGAAAATCAACCTTGGTGATGTGATCTACTTAGCCAACTATCTCATGAAGGGAGGACCGCCACCCCGACCTATGGAGGCAGGTGCTGTCAATGACATCACTACTGTTTGTGATAACATCATAAATTTGGCTGACATCATCTATTTAGCCAACTACCTTATCAAAGCTGGTCCACCACCGTGTAACTTATAGATAATACCAGTAGCGGCGGGCTATACGCCCGACGATAAAAAGGAGTGCGAAAACTTGTTTTTGCAAAGAATTGCAACAATAAATTTCGTTGGTGCAGGAATTGTCTCAAGACCCGTTCCGGGGATTTCCTGCACCTAAACTACGGTTGGGGAATTCCAATTCCCCGACCAACAGGGTCTGGGATGAACCCAGACTACACAAAAACTTCTTTGTGCTGTCTGGGGAGTTACCTCTCGACAGCGATTAAAAAGGCAAAAACCGTCTGGGATGAACCCAGACGCTACGAGTAAAATGCAGAAAAATCTAATAATTTGCCGAATTACAAATTCGGCAACAACCAAAAATGCACTTTGTCTAACAAACCCTGTTGAAAAAATAAAAAAACCCCCCCGCTAAAGGTGGGAGGGGACACCCCCTTCCCAGATAGATAAAAATATTCTATTCCACTTTAAATTCTTTCCAATCCGATGCCCATCTCTGGTTTTGCCTGTCATATAAGACTAAAGAAAAGAAATACTTACCTTTTTCGACCTTTTGAAAATTTTCATCCTTTAAGTCCCATAACAAACTGAAAGGAAGTGGACCGATACCTTCCTTGGTTTTGACTAAAAAATCTCCTATATCTTTCCAATCTTTTGGCTTTTCCCTCACAAAAAGTAGCTTCCAACTTCTAACATCTAAATCTAATTTTGGCTCGAAAAAGAATACAACTAAGTTATCCTGGTCAAAAGATAAATTCTCAATCTCTACATTCAGATCGAATCTCAGCCATCCCGGAATATACGATGCTTTCTTTTTACTGAAAACAGGCTTTTGAATCTTTTCTTTTTGCGGCTTTGGTCTTTTTTCAAAAATTGGCTTTTTAAAGTTTCCAAAGATGTAAGTCAAACCTATTCTGTGGTCACCTGTTGTCACTTTAGCATTGTCATAAGGATATTTCTGGAAGCTATAATCCAACCTTATCGTATTCTCACCTTTTATCTTTAAAGAGAAACCAAATGAGGGTTGGCCAAAATCTTTTCCGAACTCCTTGCCAAATGTATATCCCAATCTGAACCCGAAATTTGAGAACCATTCTTCTAAACCGAAACTGTATAAATTGTAGTGCTTTGTTTTTGGCTCTGTTTGTTCTTTTAAAATCAAATCAAAAGCCAAAAGGGTAGATTTTTTCTCTGTGCCAACTTTATATGCAAAACCTAACTTCATCTCCCTTGTGGGATAGTCAAAGACCACTTTATTATCATTGGTCATATCTTCTGCTAAAATATCTTCTCCAACCAAGCCCAAAGAGAATTTATTAAAAGGATGATACAAAATTCCCAGATCAAAATCATAACCTTTCTTTTTGCCGAAATTTGAGTTATATAAAAACTTATTATTTATTCCAAAAGAAACTTTTGAGGAAAGCTCGTAGGATAAAGTTACCAGACCAATATTATTAGTCACAATTCCGGTTGGCTCTGACCAGGAGCCTTTTTGAAGACCGGCTATACCAACTGTTAATTTTTTTGAAAACCAAAAAGTGCTAACTCCGGAGAAAAGATAAGGATTCTCGTTTTCTGCAAAACCATGTTTAGTCCTTTTGGCATAGAGAAAGGAAAGTTGCATATTTTTTAACTGGGAAAGACCTGCTGGATTATAGAAAACCCCACCGGGTTCATCCGCAACACCTACAAAAGCCCCCATCCCGGTTGCACGCGCGCTTGTGCCCAAATTATTATACCCTTCTGAATTTGAAGGAAGGAAAAATAAAATCAAAAACAAAAATATAAAATATCTTCTCATTTTAAAACTCCTTTCGTCTTTTTATATTAAATCGGAAAAAAGATGAGTTGATTTAGTGGAAATATGAAGTTTTTTTGCTTTCAAAGCTTTATTGTGTTATCAAGTAGCACAGGTTACAAAGTCATCAACTGACATAGGTAACAGATTTGATCAGCTCTTTCCCATAATAGATATTAAAAAAGCTTGTAGGCACGAATTCATTCGTGCAATTTACAGATTCGTATGTGCGAAGTCTCTTGACCTTCGGCATCTTGACGAAATGTCCGAAGCATGCTACGCGGCTGTTCGACTATGGTTTATTATCCCCTGGCATCTCTACCTCTCCCGCCTTTGGCAGGATAAGATGACATGCCAAAAGGTGTTACCCATATAATTTGATAATTCTATCACCGATGCAGGTTGATAATACACTTTATCTTGCACCACGTGCTGAGATAACAGATGGTAAAGTTTTTAAAAGGATTTTTAAATCCAAAAGTAGAGACCAGTTTTTTATATATTCCAAATCCATTCTCATCCAATCCTCAAAAGAGACATCATTTCTTCCATTTATCTGCCAGAGACAGGTGAGCCCTGGCTTGACTGAAAGTCTTTTCCTGTGCCAGCTTTTATACTGACTCACCTCCTCCGGAAGTGGGGGACGAGGACCAACCAAGGACATATTCCCTGAAAGGATATTAAAAAGTTGAGGGAGCTCATCCAAGCTGAATTTTCTCAAAAATTTTCCCACTTTAGTTATCCTCGGGTCATCTTTTATTTTAAAAGCAGCCCCATCCATCTCATTCTTAGTGATAAGATACTTTTTCAAACCCCTATATTCAACCATAGCCAAGAACTTGAACATCCGGAATTACATAAACTAGTTGCTGAGATAGTGGTCCAAACTATCTTCACTTTTACCCCCCTCTAAAAGATTCTGGTAGATGTTAAGGAGTTGCGGATAATAGGTCTCTGACGAAAATCCATTTTCTATTTTTTTACGTCCTGCAATTCCCATTTTCTTTACCAACAGTGGCTTTTGATAAAGGTATTTGATCTTTTCAGTCAAATCCAACGGATTGCCGGGCTCAAAAAGAAGCCCATCCACTCCATCCTCCACAAACTCCGGAATGCTTCCAAGATTTGAAGCAATCACTGGCTTGGCAAACGCCAAGGACTCAAGTAAAGCCATGGGACAGTTGTGATAACAGATAGCTGGAAAAACGGTAAACTTTGCCCCATTTACTAATTCCTTTAGTTTATTCCCCTTTAAAAATCCAGTCAGATGTATATTATTTAATTTTTTTATCCTCTTGATCTCCAAAAGTTTTTCCTTTAACTCCCCTTCTCCCGCAATCACCAACTTGATCTGGGGAAGTCTCTCCATAGCTTTAGCCAGGATAAGAACTCCATTCTTTTCCGACAACCTTCCCAAAAACAGGATATAGTCCTCGGTTTGAGCAGTGGGACAATTTGAGGATAGATCAATACAATTTGGAAGAACAACTATCTTCTCCTCAGGGATTCCATACTCGATCATCTTATTTTTGGTAAATTGGCTCAAGGCTATGAAAAGATCCACAGATTTAGTATATACTCCCCACCATTTATGCAAATACATCTCCACCGCGCCGAGGGTGCTAAAAACCAGAGAATTATGGATACATCTGTGTTTTACCGCCTGATAGAAACGTTTGCCTTCACAGTCTTCGCAAACTGAATTACCCCTCAAAAAGGTATAGTTGGGGCAAGCCAACTTGAAATCGTGTAGGGTCATCACCACCGGAATTCCCCTTTTTTTCAATATAGGTAAAATCGAGGGTGAAAACTGATCATAGATATTGTGAAGATGGGCTATATGAGGAGGGTGATCTTTAAGAAGTCTCTCCATTTTCTTTTTTGCCTCCCAGGAATAAATCAAGCTGGTGGCAATCTTTAATTTGCTTACAAATGAACCATTTTGATCGTGGTAATTGACCTCTGTCACAAAATACTTTGAATAAGGAGTAGAAAGGTTTGAAGGATGTTTCATTGAAAAGGGAATGACCTCATGTCCCATTCTCTGTAGATTCTCAATTGACTGGAATGATACAGTCTCCGAACCGTCACCTGGGTGGAAGAACTTATTGGCAAAAAGTATTCTCAATTTCATCCCTAACGAAACTAAGATATCTCTCGGTGAAACTCCATTTCCAATCCCAAAAAATCTTTCTCCAGTTTTCCTAATCGACACAAACAAAGAAATCTTAAGAGAAATGTGAAAAAATTTGCACACTTTTTAAAAAGGATTAAATTGAAGTGTCCAAAGGATTTTGATGATAGACCTTCAGGTTTACTTTCGAAAATCTGAAATCACTCTAAAAAGGTGGGATTAGCTTAGGTTATAATGGATTATTTTTCATATATTCCAATCCTTCATCCACATTCAGAAGCTTAGTTGAAAGGAGCTTTTTTGCGAGATCGATTTTTAATCCCCCTTTTTGGGGTCGGGGTGCTTTCTGCTTCAATTCTTCTGTTTTAATGGAAGATATTTTCATTTTATTGAATTTGAATTTTAAAGCTATTTTTTTGGCGAAATCATATCTGGATAAATATTCGGATCCAGCTATATTTACAGTTCCAACAAAGTTTTTTTCAACTAATTCAGATATGGCTTGTGCTAAATTAAAAGCTAATGTAGGATTGTTTAACTGGTCTGTTACAATTTTTATGTTCTCATTATTTTTCAATTTATCTATTACCCAGAGGACAAAATTCTTTTTAACCTTTACACCTTTGCCATAAAGGACATTAGACCTGACGATGATATAATCAGTCAGGTTATTTTTTATAATCTTTTCGCTTTCGAGTTTGGTCAATCCATAATAGCCCAAAGGATTAGGAGGTTCATCTTCAGAATAGGGTCCATTTTTTCCATCGAAGATATAATCAGTTGAAAGGTGAACAAGTTTTATCTTAAATTCTTTGCATAAAAAAGCTAAGTTTTTTACCCCTTCAACATTCACTTTCCAGGCTTTATCTTTTTCTACCTCACACCCATCCACGTCAGTGTAAGCTCCTGAATTTATTATTACCCCAGGTTTAAAGGAAGAAATAAAAGTTTCGAGCTTTTCCTTATCCAAAATATCTATTTTTTCATACTCGAAAAATCCTTTGGATATTTTTGGTTGAGAAGGGAAAAACTCAGGTTGGAGGTCTGATGCTAAAATCCTGTTCTCAGAAGAAAAAACCTCAACCAACTTTTGACCCAGAAGCCCGTTAGCTCCGGTGATGAAAACATTTTTCATCTTATTATCCTGTAGGGGCAGACCTTTCCGCCAGAGGCGGATCTGCCTACGGCATGACAGGTCTGCCAGGACAGGTTTAAAAACCTGTCCCTACATCGGCTCTGGAGTGCAATCCACGTGGATTGCCCGTTGGTCAAGGGTGCCCTCACCCTTGACCTTATTCAGAGTGCAATCCATATGGATTGCAAGCGTCCCGCCAAAGGCGGGACCGCACTCCAATGGTTAGGGAATTCCCCCGCTCTTCAGCGGGATCTTTACGACAATTCCCGAACCAACTCCAAAGGAAAGACTACAATTTTTCTCTTCTAATATAGTGTCTCTCGTAATATTTCAGATATTCTTTTGACTTAACCTTCTGCCACCAATCCTTGTTTTTGATATACCAATCGATGGTCAACTTCATCCCCTGTTCAAATGAAACCTCCGGCTCCCAGCCTAACTTCTTTCTTATCTTCTCTGCACTAAGTGCATATCTTCTGTCATGTGCAGGCCTATCCTTAACATGCTTTATAAGAGAGGAAGGCTTTTTCAGACAATCCAATATCAGATGGGTAATCTCTAAATTTGTCTTCTCAACATTGCTTGAGATATTATAAATCTCACCTACCTCTCCTTTGTGCAAAACAAAATCAACAGCCTTGCAGTGGTCCTCTACATAAATCCAATCCCTGATATAAAGTCCATCACCATAGATGGGAAGTTCCTGGTCATCCAATGCATTGGTGATGAAAAGTGAAATCAATTTTTCAGGAAATTGATATGGTCCATAGTTGTTGCAACAGCGGGTGATTATTGCTGGTAGATCGAAAGTTCTTTGATAGGCTCTGACCAAAAGGTCAGAACAAGCTTTGCTTGCGGAATAGGGAGAATTGGTTATAAGGAAACTTTCCTCTGTAAATGGACTCTCATCTTCCTTGAGGCTCCCGTAAACCTCATCAGTGGAGATCTGAACAAATCTTTTTATCTTATGTTTGAGTGCAGATTCCATTAAGGTTTGAGTTCCCAACACATTGGTCTGCATAAAGACCTTCGGGTCATACAAACTCCGGTCAACATGGCTTTCAGCCGCGAAGTTTATTATAACGTCAATTCCTTCCCCAACAATCTGGTCAACAAGTTTCTGGTCACAAATATCACCCTTTACAAATCTATAAGATTTGTTTTTTTCCAGATCAGCTAAATTCTCCAGGTTTCCTGCATAGGTGAGCTTATCTAAGTTTATAATCTTGTAGTCTGGATATTTTGAGAGAATGTATCTGATGAAATTCGACCCTATAAATCCAGCTCCACCTGTTACCAATATCTTCATCTAACCATCCTTTCTCCCCCAATCATAGGGTATTCCACCCTCATGAGGATGAACCCGGTATTCATCCGGGTTTTCATAGTTATAAACTTCAGTGGGAACGTTTAAACAGATCGCCTCATCATCTGATATACATTTGAAACCATGGTAGACCAACTTGGGTATCTGGATAAGCTGGGGGTTGTGTTCCCCCAAGAAAAACTCGTTGACCTCACCTTTGGTGGGAGAATCTTCACGGGGGTCGTATAAAACTAATTTTATCATCCCTTTTAACACAGCGAAGTTATCCACCTGATTTTTGTGATAGTGCCATCCTTTAACCACCCCGGGATATGCGGTGGTGATATAGACCTGCCCGAACTTCAAAAAAAGCTGGTCATCGGATCTTAAAATTTCCATCAACCTTCCCCTCTCATCCGGGATAACCCTCAACTTCTTTTGTTTGACTCCTTCGATCATCTTCTCTTCCTTTTTAAACTTATTTTATTTGCTCCATTTTTAGCCACGAAATTATTTGCCTCCAGAAGGGCATCAATTGACGCACCCGCATCAGCCCAATAACCCTCTAAGATCGAGTAAGTTAAATTGCCCTTTTTTATATATGCGTTGTTAACATCAGTTATCTCCAGCTCACCCCTTTTGGATGGCTTTAAGGTCTTGATTACGTCAAAGACCTCATTATCATACATATAAATCCCTAATACAGCGTAGTTCGACTTCGGTTTTTTGGGCTTCTCAATTATATTCACAATCCTTTTGCCTTTTAGTTCAGCCACTCCATAATCTTTTGGATTTTCAACTTTTTTAAGCATTATCTTAGCTCCGGATTTTTGGGCTTTGAAATCTCCAACCGCCTGAATGATATTCCCCTCGATTATATTATCGCCCAATATCACAACCATTCTATCCCCTTCTGCAAAGTGCTCAGCCAATCCCAAAGCCTCTGCAATTCCGCCCTCTTTTTCCTGATAAGTGTAATTGAGATGTTTCAACCCGAATAAAGAACCGTTTCCAAAAAGCCTTAAGAAATCTCCTGCATTGTTTCCACCAGTTACAATCATAATATCTTTAATCCCTGCATTGACCAGAGTTTGAATAGGATAAAAAATCATCGGGCGGTCGTAAACAGGCAAAAGATGTTTGTTAGTAATCTTAGTCAAAGGATAAAGCCTTGTCCCAAGACCACCAGCTAAAACCAAACCTTTCATAAAACTTCCTTTCTTAGCTGTATAATCAAAATTTTCAAAATCTTAAGTAAACCAAACTTTTAGTTTTTTCCATAAAATTCTCCTTTTCTGTGCTCGCATGGTCCCCTGACCATGCGAGAGTTTCCGTCGGGTCGGGGGACCCAACGGGCACATGATTTTTTACCTTTTTGTTCGGTTTTCTTTCGCAGGCTAAAGCCTGCGCCTACCAATTTTTTGGTAGCCGCAATCTTTAGATTGCGCTTTTCTTAAGCGTCAGGAGAAAAGCTCCTGACGCAACTGTTTTCTTAAGTAAACCAAACTTTTCAGCCTTGCTTTCTTTAGTAAGTTTATCTTAAACTATCCTTACCCCTTTCTTTAAAGCCTCACTTATAAGCCCCAAACTATTTTTTTTCCTCTCAAACTCCTCTGGAGTATAACATATAGCATCCACAGCCTCAGCTTTTTTATCATACAAAAGACCAGTTCTTTTCAAAAAAGTTGACCTTCTTTTTAAAAACCTAATCCTTTTGAACTTGTCTGAGACAATAATCATATCTATATCACTGTATAAATCAGAATGCCCATAAATCCTTGATCCCCAAAGCCAGATCTCCTTAGGAGCAAAAATTTCTTTTATCTTATCTAAGTAGTTTTCTAATATATAATTGACCTTTTTGTCTTTTATCTTCTTAGAAAACATATCTTTTAGCAAATGTCAGATGGCTAATCCAAAATTAATTCATGAAGCCTATTAGTATTTGCCACGCGAAAAACTATTTAAATTCTACAATACAAAAAAGCTAAGAGCTTTAACTCTCCATTTAGCTCTTAGCTTCAAATATAAGCTCAATAAAACTACAATGCAAGCCCTATTTTTTCTCCTCCTTTTTACCCTCCTTGAAAGGAGCTTTCTTTTCCTCCTTCTTTTCAGCCTTAGCTTCCTTCTTTTCCCCTTTAACTTCTTCTTTCTTTTCAGCTTTTACTTCTTTCTCCTCTTTGGCTTCCTCGACTTTCTCAGCCTCCTCACCAACCACCTCAGGCTCACCCACTTCCTCCTCAACTACTTTGACCTCCTCCTTGAATACTGTTGGAGGTACAACTGAGACCACGGAGGTATCCGGGTCTGATAAGATCACGACTTTCTCCAGCTTTAGGTCTCTTACATGAATAGCATCTCCAATATTTAACTCACTCACCTCCACCTCCACCTTCTCAGGAATATCTGTCGGAAGACACTCGATCTCCAGCTCTCTTGTCGCATGCTGAAGTATTCCACCTTCATCTACACCAATTGCAGTTCCGACCAGATGCACAGGGATGCTGAGTTTTATCTTTTTCTTCATTGAGATGTGCTGAAAATCGACGTGCAGAATACCACCCCACACAGGGTCGTGCTGGATTTCCTTGATTAAAACCTTCTTCTCTTTCTTTTCATCATCGATATTCAAATTTATAATCACATTTTCTCCTAAACCGGAACGCAAAATCGATAATAAGTTTTTTTGATCCAGCTCCAAAGGTATTGGCTTCTCACCTGCGCCATACACTACTGCGGGAATTTTACCATTCCTTCTTAACCTTTTAGCAACAGATGTTCCTACCTCATGTCTTGTTTTGACCTCAAGTTTAATCTCTTTCATTTTTACTCACCTTCTTTTTTTATTCAAATAAAATCGATACTGATTCTTCATTATGTATACGTAAGATCGCCTCACCAAATATATCCGAGACCGAGACGATCTCAAATTTAGAAGAAAGTTTTTTATCCTCAGTTGAAATAGTATCAGCTAAAACTATTTTCTCAATAAGTGATTTATCAATTTTTTTGATTGAGTCTCCAGATAGAACCGGATGGGTGCAACAGGCGAAGATTCTTTTTGCACCCTTTTTGGTTAAAGCCAAAGCTGCCTCAGTCAAGGTCCCACCGGTGTCAATCATATCGTCCCTTATTATTGCATTTTTATCCTTGACCTCACCAATTATATTCAATATTTCAGCATGGTTGGGCGAAGGTCTTCTTTTATCCAATACTGCCAAAGGCGCATTGATTTTTTTAGCAAATGCTCTAACCATCTTTATTGTTCCGATATCGCTTATCGCCACTGGATTTTCTAAGTTTAATTTCTCAAAGTAGTCGAAAAATACCGGGTTGGAAAAAAGGTGATCGGCGGGGATATCGAAAAATCCCTGGATTTGAGCCGCATGTAAATCCATTGTTAAAACACGGTTAGCCCCAGCTTTGGCTATCAGATTAGCCACAAGCTTAGCTGTTATCGGAACCCTGGGCTGGTCCTTTCTATCCTGACGGGCATATCCAAAATAGGGTATAACTGCTGTTATCCTTCTGGCCGAGGCTCTTGAAGCCGCATCCAATAAAATCAAAAGCTCCAAAAGGTTCTCAGCTGGCGCGTTAGTCGACTGAATTATAAAAAGATCCATCCCTCTGATGTTCTCATTGATCTTGACTCTTATCTCATCATCTGAAAATCTTGCGACCTCAGTATCGCAAAGTTCAACTTTAATATAATCACTTATCTTCTGAGCCAAAATTTGATTTGAATTGCCTGCAATTAATTTTATCTCTCCATTCATTTCACTCTCCATTTTTTGAAAAATATAAAATATAAAAGATAAATCTTTTGTAAAGTCTTTTTTTAATAAATCTGAATTTTTTGATCCTTATAAAACCATCGTTTTTATAGCCTTTTAAAATTTTTTTTAGTCGAAAATTTTACTTGACAAAATTTTTTTGACAATCGTATATTAGTTTTCCAAAAAATAAAAAGAGGTGTTTTAAATCTTAACCACTTTTGCTGAGCATCCATACGAATATCAAAGTGAGGTGATAAAAGATGAGATGTGCATATTGCAGAGAAAAAATAGATGATGAGCCGGTCTGGAGAAATAACCAGCCTTATTGCTCAGAGGAATGCGCTAAATTAGCTTTATCTGAGGAGAAAGAGGAGTTCGAGGAGGAAGAAGGGGAGGAGCAAGATTTTTAAAAACCTGCTCAAAAAAGACCAAAAAGGCTCATCTTAGAAAAGAGTCGATTTTGGTCAGAAATGACTCAAATGAGAAAATCGACCTACTAAAAATGCTAAATAAGGTCAAGGCTGAGGGCACCCTTTACTAACGAGCGTAGCGGCCGGCTTTATGCCCGCGAAATAAAACGTCTGGGATAAACCCAGACGCTACATCTTGGTGGGATAATTCTTGTCGGGTCTGGGGACCCGACAGGCACAATCATAGTCTTTCGTGCCCTAAATGTGGTGGACAGGTCCCCTGACCTATCCACAAAAATCACTCAAAAGGAGTGCGAAAACTTGTTTTCGCTTGCTAAAAATGTAGGGACAGGTTTTTAAACCTGTCCAAGACAGACCTGAAGGTCTCCTCTCGTTGGTGCAGGAATTGTCGTCAAGACCCGTTCCGGGGATTTCCTGCACCGAA
>JAUWYR010000030.1 GCA_030615745.1 Candidatus Zixiibacteriota bacterium
CCTTAAGGTCTTTTCTTTCAAAGCCTCCTCTAAGTCACGATTTGTGGCACATACTATCCTGACATCGACCTTTATGTTTTTCACACCACCGACTCTCACGAACTCATGCTGTTCTAATACCTGAAGGAGCTTGGATTGAAGCTCTAAAGGTAGATCCCCTATCTCATCCAAAAAAATAGTTCCTTTATTAGCAGTCTCGAATCTTCCTGGTTTGGTCTTATGAGCTCCGGTGAATGCTCCCTTCTCGTAGCCGAAAAGCTCTGCTTCTAAGAGATCCCTCGGTATTGCAGAGCAGTTGACTTTTGTGAAGACCTCCTCTTTTCTCGAGGATAGAGAATGGATCATCCTGGCAACTATCTCCTTTCCTGTTCCAGACTCGCCTCTAATAAGTACTGTCAATTCGGATTCTGCAATCTGTTCGATTAAAGCTTTCACCTCCATCATTTTTTGTGAATCCCCGATAAAGGCATCGTGATGTCCCCTTTTTTTGATCTCATCTTTGAGTTCACAAAGCTTTTGTTCCAAGTGTCTTTTTTCTAAAACCTTCTGGAGGTGTATCTCCAATTCCTTAATGTCGAAGGGCTTATTAATAAATTCGGCTGCACCTCTTTTTATCGACTCAACCACATTCTGAGTCTCGCCATGACCTGAAAGCATTATCACATCTAAGAACTTCTCCTTCTTTTTTATCTTGTCTAAGACCTCTATCCCATCCATCCCTGGCATCTTTATGTCGAGGAGAACTAAATCGGGCTTTCTTTGATCTAAAAGCTCCAGTCCCTCAGAGCCTGATCTTGCAGATAAAATCTCATAGGAGTGTTTCAGACCCTCAGATAGAATGAAGGAGACTTTAGGGTCATCATCGATAACTAAAAGTTTTACTTTTTGCCTGGCCATATCATTTTATTATCGACTATTTTGGTTTAAAGCTCACCTTCTTGTGGGGAGAAAAACAGAAAAAGAACTCCCATAGTTGAGTTTGCTTTCAACCTCAACAAAGCCATTATGAGCTTTGACTATCCTGTCAACAATTGCCAGTCCTAATCCAGTCCCTCCCTTCTTTGTTGTGAAATAGCGCTTGAAAATCCTTTTCAAATTCTTGGAAGCTATCCCTACCCCTTGATCTTTTATTGTAATCTTTATATACTTTTTCTTAATTTCTTTATCCTCCAAAGGATTTTTGGCATATACGGCTTTAATATCTATCTCTACTTTCCCCTCTTTTGACATAGAATCTATTGCGTTTATAAGCAAATTCCATAAAAGTTCTAAAATCTGTTTTTGGTTCAAAAAAAAGGGAGGAAGGTCTTTTTCGTAATTTTTTACTAACTCTATTTTGTTTTTGACCAGGTCTTGTTTGACCAACTCTAATGCTCGCTCCACAAGGGGTAAAAGCTGGACTTTTTCCATTTTGTATTTGTCTGGTTTGGAGAAATTGAGTATTTCGTTGACCAGCTCAGTTAAGATGTAGACCTCTTCCTCTGCTGAGTCAAATAATTTTTTTTCATCCTTTTTTAAAAAAAGCTTTTCTTTTAAAATTTGAAGGGAACCTTTAATATTAGTGAGAGGCTTTTTTAAATCATGGGAGATCTCGGAGATCAATTTTCCCATTGTGAGTAGTCGGGTGGAATTCAAAATTGCTTTCTGGCGCTCGTAGATCGAAACTGACTGTGATGCAATGATTGAGATTAAATTCTTCTCCTCTTGGGTAACCCCTCTTTTTGGTTCAATCCCAACACAAAAGACCCCATGAAAAGTTCCCTCAAAACTGATTGGCACAGTAAAAAAAGAATTCTTTTTTTTATCTAAAGTAGTGGTTGGTAAAATTATCGATTTTTTCTCTAACTCACCTAAAATCTTTTTATTCAAACTTTCAATTTTAAACATATCCTCCCCTTTAACTGGAATTGTAACTTCATCAAAATCTCTTGATGCGTCCGCAGATTTATCGAGTTTTTTACCATAAAAGTAGGCTAAAATTAGCTTATCTTTATTTTCATTCAATTCAAACCAGAAGCAACTTTTTATTGGTATTATCTTTTTCATTCCATTGAAAATAATTTTGGAGATCTCCTCGAACTCCGCAAGTGTGGCCAGACTTGATGCTATCTGGTAAAGAATTGAGAACTGATTCACCTTCTTTTTAGTCTGTTCAAATTGATAAGCATCATCTATAGCTATAGCAGCCTGTGAGGCAAATGTGAAAAGGAGTTTCAAATCTTCCTGGGTGAACTCCTTACCAGTTATTTTGTTGCTTAGATTTATCACACCTAAAATATTATCTTTTACCAAAAGTGGCACAGAAAGAAGGGATTTGGTCTCATATTTTTCTTTGTTGATCCTTTTAAATCTTGGGTCTTTTTCCACATCCTTTACCATCAAAGGCTTTTTTTTCAAAGCAACCCAACCAGCAATGCTTTTCCCTAATTTCAGCTTTGTTTTTTTAATCACCTCCTGCTCAACTCCTTTAGCTGCTTTTATGGTCAGAGCCTTTTTTTCCTCATCCAGAAGCATTACCGAGCCTATTTTTGCACCTGTGACCTTGGTAGCCAAGCTTACGATTTTTGTTAAAAGCTTTTTTAAATCGAAGGTGAAGCTGAGCGATTTTCCAGCTTCATACAAAGCATCGAGCTCCTCCAATTTCTTTTTAAGAAGCCTGTTTTTCAACTTTAGTTTCTTAAGGAGCCTGTTTTTGTCAATACGCATCTTCCTTTTTTCCAATCCTCTCTGGATCGATAGCTTAAGCTGGGGAAAATCGACCGGTTTTAAAAGATAATCGAAGGCTCCAAAATTGACCGCCTTTATAGCAGAATCTAAAGAGGCATATCCGGTCAAAAGTATGACTAAAGCATCCCTATCCCTTTTTTTTACCTCTTTGAGAATATCTATTCCATCAAATCCGGGCATCTTTATATCCGCTATCACCAAATCGAAGTTTTTCCCCTTTAACTTTTCAATTGCACCCTTACCTGTTTGTGATGTGGTTACATCATATCCTGTATCTGAGAGGAGGATTTTCAAACTTTCGCACATCCTCTCCTCATCATCTACCACTAAGATTTTTTCAGAGTTTTTTTTCATAATTTATCTTTTTTTAAATTTTTTTCGACAAGGTAGTTTGATTATAAACGTGGCTCCACTATTCCGGTCTCTTGATCGATACCGAGAGCTCTTAGCTTTTATAGAACCTTTATGTTTTTCTATTATCGAACGAGAGATCCACAGACCCATTCCTAAACCTTTTGTTTTTGATTTGGTTGTGAAAAAAGGCTCAAATATTTCATTTAAATCCTTTTGAGATATTCCCTTTCCTGTGTCTGAGAACTCAAGTTTAAAATCATCGTTTTTTTTGGATAGCTTAACATATATTTTGCCTCCATCTGGCATAAAATCTTTTGAATTGAGCAAAAGGTTTAAAAAGACCTGTTTGAGCTCATCCGGATATCCAACTATTCTGGCTTTACCTGTATAAAACTTTTTGACCAAACTTATTTTTTTGTTTTTAAATTGTTGTTCCACAAGGTCACAGGTCTGGTTGATAAGATGGACTAAATCTGTGAGTTGAGGCTTTTTGTTTTTGGGGCGATGTAATTCCATAAGCTCTCTTAGGATATTTGCAATTCTTTCAACTTCCTCTTTTATTATGCGAAGCATTCTTCGAACCATAAGATTTTTCTTGCTTTCTTTCTTTATTTTCTTGGTTAAAAGGATGGAGATATAATTTTTAATTATTCCCAGAGGATTATTGACCTCGTGAGCTACTTTTGCAGAGAGTTTGCTTAAAGCGGCAAGTTTTTCAGCTTGAATAAGCTGTTTTTGAGTCTTTTTCAACTTTTGGTTCACAATCTTCTCACTCTGGTAAAGTAAGGCATTCTCCAAAGCGACAGCTCCCTTTTCAGAAAGAAGTCCTAAGAACTCAAGATCTGATTCAAAGAATGGAAGACCAGAGCTTTTCTTAGAAAGGAAAAGGACTCCTCTGATTTTCCCCTTTGTCAAAAGAGGGACAATAAGCTCAGGTTTTAGCTCCTCTAAAAATTTTTTCTCAAAAAAAGACTTTTTTTTACCTGCTTTAGATTTTAACTCTATCTGAATTTCTTCTAAGAATTGCGGTTTTGGTTGGGATTTCAAAATTTCAAAAAGTGGAGATTTTGAATCTAATCCTATTTGTTTTTTTATACTTTTCCCATAAGACTTGAAATAAAGAAATCTTTTCTGATGAGGTCTTTCCTGAGTTAAAATCACAGCCCATTCTGCGCCTGTTTGAACTATGCAAAAACCAAGGAATTTATCCAAAAGATCTTTTAGTTTTAAATTAGAATTTAGCTCTTTGCCTATCTCGAAAATTGTGTAGAAATCAAATATTTTCCTCTTTAAAATTTTATTGATCTCGGTGAGCTGACTCAGCTTTGATTGAATGGTTTGCTCTATGATGTCTTTAGAGACTGGCGTATCATTTTCTAAGAATCCTTCGGAAAAAACCCGGGATTTTTCCATCTCTTGATGCATACGCATATCGCCCCTTCTGGATTAAATTTCAAATACTTGCCGATAAAAGATGGTTTAAAAGCCTGGTTTTTAAAATCCTTTTGCTTTCCATCTCATATTTAAATCGGCAGTGGACATAAAACAGATTAGTCCTAAAGTCCATCCTGCTAAAATATCGGCAAAATAGTGGTATCTTAAATAGATGGTGGCTAAAAAAATACCTAAGACTAAAGGGAGGGAAAAAAGGGTTAGTTTTTTTTGGTATCTATAGAAAAAAAGAAAAACAAGCAAGGTTATAGCATTGTGCAGGCTGGGGAAACAGTCCTTTTTAGTTTTCTCCAATTTGTCTAAGACATCTCTCAAATTGGATGTGAATTCACATCCTTCCAATGGCTTGGTGTATTGGTCTTGAAGCGTATATCTTGGACCAACTGCTGGAAAAAGGACAAAACCAACAAAGCCTAAGTAGAAGCATAAAATCACAGTGGAGATGTATTTGCGGAAGTTCGAAAACTCTTTTCTCAAATAAAAAATTAAGCCTAAGATCAAAGGGTAGAAAAAATAAAAAATGTAACAAATAGTCAAAAAATCGGTTAATGGTGAAAAGATTATTTTTTCCAAAAAGATCGTTGGATGGGTTCCAAAAAATATTTTGTCAATCTTTAAGAAAATCGGGTCAAAATCTTTTGGATTAATAGTGGATATAATATGATGGAGGTTCACATAAATTGCGTAGAGGAAAAAAGGAGGTAGCCAATCTCGGACGACCTTTAAAAAAGGTTTCTTAATAAAAATGGTTAGTAGAAGAATTGATGTTGTTGCAATTAAGCTTAGCCATTCCAAAGAGAGGAAGGAAAATCTTTGCTCAGATAAAGTTAAAGATGATATCAAAGCTGGTGTGAAAAGGAAAAGGAATAAAAACTCTTCTAAGCGAAAAAGGAAAATAATTTTATTGATAAGTTGTCTCAACTAACCTTTTTTATTTGGCTACTAACTAAAAGACAAGGTTTGAATAAATTATGTTCCCACTCGTCTTTATTTTTGGTAGCCGTCCCGCTTTAGCGGGACGAAATCACAGTATTGAATTTCAATGACTTACGCCCATATGGGCGGCTACCACTTCAAAACATAGTTTTCACACAGCCTGTCATCTTTGAACAATTTAACCTTCTAACATTTTTTCTCTTACCATTTTGATGGGAATAGAGCCATAGCTTACAAGCTTATTATGAAAGCTTTTTAAATTAAAATCTTTTCCTTTAAGATTTTTGTAATCATCTTTGAGTTTTAATATCTCCATTTTTCCTAAAGAATAGCTCAAAGGTTGAGCCGGGTCAGTGGTATATCTTTTCACCTCAGCTTTTGCATTCACCGGCTCAAGTTTGGCAACTTTTACTAACATCTCCACTGCCTCATCGAAACTCATCTTCCTGGTATGAATCCCCACATCTATGACCACCCTGCATCCTCTCCAGAGCTGGTCCTTTAGCTTTAAAAGCCTGGTCCTGGGGTCAGTATAAAAGCCCTGCTCATACATCATCTCTTCGCAATACAAAGCCCAGCCTTCCCAAAAGAGGCTGGTCCCGAAAAGCCTTCGCACCTTGGAGTCAACCCTGTTGGAATGCACCAACTGCAGATGGTGACCAGGATAAGCCTCATGCAGTGCAGTTAATACTGCCCCGAAACAGTTGTGACCCCGAAGCTGTTGTTTTTGTTGATCCGCTGGAAGATTTTCATTTATCGGTGTTACCCAGAAAAATCCCTCTTGCTTCTCCTCAAAAGGGGCAGGTGGCATATAGGCGCCATAGGGGATAATATTTCGCTCAAAAATTGGAGTCTCGATAACCTCTAAATTTTCTCCCTCGGGTATAGTCACCAAATCCTTTTGTTTTACAAAATCTCTTGCCTTCTCCATTTCCTTTTTATAAAAATCCAAAAGTTTTTCTTTTTCAGGATGAGTCTTTTTTATCTCTTTGACAATATCGGTCCAATCCTTTTGAGGATCGATTTCTTTGGACACTTTTTCCATCTCTTTTTGGGTCTCCTCTATCAACTTTTCGCCAATGGAATAAATCTGGTCTGAGTTGTAAGGGAGCATGTGATGGCTGGAAAGCAAATAGTCGAAAAGCTTTTTTCCTATGGCAAAATCCCCATCCGATCTTGGCAATATCTCTTCTTTTAAAAAAATCTCGTAGGAGTCAAAAGATTCTTTTGCTTTTTGGGTCGCATCTAAAATTCTTTTCTTTATCTCCGGAACTTTTTCCGCAAATATTGGAATCACTTTATCGAAGAATTCTTTCCCTGATGAGGTGGTTTCGATTCCTGTTTCAGTCCAGACTTTTGGTATGCTTTCTCCTCTTTTTAAATTAGCTTTTCCCTGTTCCATAAAAATTGGGATTTTTTCTAATCGAGCTAAAGCATTAGCCATCCTAAGCTTTTGTGGAGCAAAATCCCTTAACATCAATATGTAGGGTCCCCATAAAGCATATTTGGGATAAAAACTTGACTTCCTTTCTAACTTTTTTGTCTCCTCTTCAATTTTAACCTCAGTCTCCAGAGAGCTTTTTAGAATCTTTTTATCCATCTTCTGGTCAGAAGAAAGAGTTTCAGAAGAAAAAAGTTCGAGCTTTCTGGTATACTCCTTTAGTTTCTCCCGATATTTTTCCCTGAACTTCAAATCCATTATACCAAGCTTATCATCATATCTGTGGATTCCAGAGAAGGTAGCATCAATAGGATTTGACTTCCAATGGAACTCCAAGATTTCGTCTACTAACTTTGTGAATTCTTGGCTCATCTCTCCTCCAATCTAAATTGATTTCACAGTCTGAAGATTTTAATTGTTTAATTTGAGGTATTGGTCATTTTTTATTCTTGTTCAGATACTCTTTTGCCTGGTGCATAAAAGCTTCGAGCCTTGTGAGCTCAAAAGAATCCTCCAATCCCTCATAGGCAATATTAAGCCAGGGAATATTGTCGAAATCCTCCCTTATTTTTGAGGAGAGGGCTGAGACTATGTTTCCAGGCATGCAAGTGAACGGCATCGTGTTTATGATTCCTGAATAATTTTTGGAGATATATTCAATTCCCTTTCCAACGGATAAAATCGCTTCAGTTCCAAAGGAGCGATCAAAATACAAACAGGAAAGCTGCAGGACCTTTTTTATCGGAAAATCATGAAGGTCACAGAAATCAAAATCGAGTATCTTTGTAAACTGATGCTCATCTTTTTTCTGGATTTTGTCTTTTATCGCTCCTTTCAGGAAGTCCAAGTATCTTTTCTCGATCAAGCTGTCCTCTTTATATCTATGAGTAGTATAGAATATCCATTCAGCCATAGGTGCAACCTTTGCTTCCCCACCCAAACTTTCAATTTTTCTTACCAGATCATTGTTGGCGAATCTGTTGGAGCGGATATAGATTTCACCAACCACTCCGATCAAAGGTCTTTTTTGCGACTCATCTTTTTTGATATTTTTAAAAGCTTCCTTCGCCTCCAAAAGAGCTTTTTTTACATCTTTGGTTTTAGCTAAAGAGTTTTCAATTCTTTTTAAAAATTTTTGGTATGTTCTATCTGTTTCACCAGGGTTTTTCTCATATGGTCTTGTCTGCCACAAAAGCTTTTGCAAAAGGTCAACTACAACCATTCCTCGCCAGGCAGTTCTTCTGAATTTTCCATCCAAATTCAAAACGTTACTGTAGGAATCCTTGGAATCAGGTGAATATATCGGGATATTATGATAGCCGAGCTGGTCTAAAATAATCCTTTGAAGATTCTGATACTGACCGAAACGGCACGGACCATTAGCAGTTGGCATAAAAAAGGATGAGTTTTCTGGGTCGAACTCATCTGATTTCAAAAGCTTCACAAAGTCGCCGGTAGTTAAAATACAGGGATAACACTCTTTTCCGGAGGTATATTTTCTTCCCAAAAGTAAAGTCTTTTCATCTGATTCAGGTAAAACCAAAGCTTTCAACCCGAAAGCACGCAGAGCAGCTTTTAATGCATAAGCATGGTCGGTCATATTGGGGATATAGATTGTTTTTTGATTTTTTTGTGGCAAAACAACTTTGGGTAAAGCTTTTCTTTTTGATTCTTTATAGTTTTTGAGGCTATCCAAAAAGGCTTCGCAACGAGTTATTATACCTGCATCAGCTGAGTGTTCATCTAACTCCAGTTGTAAAAAAGGCTTTGGCTTGATATTTTTTTTGAAAAAATGCAGGATAAAGGAATCCGGACCGCATCCGAAATTGGTTACATATACCGGATAAAGATTTTTGTGTTCTCTAATCACATTAGTTGCAGATAAAATACTTCTCCCGTATTTCCAGTACATATTTATTCTTTTCAGGTCTTCATCCAAAGGTTTTTGTGGTAGAAAATCTAGGGGGATTGCTAAAGCACCTAAATCCAAAAGTTTTTTGGGAAGATCTAAACTTAACTGAGAGTCACAGGTGTTGTAAGGTCTTCCAACAATGACTAATCCTTTTTCATCCTCTTTTAGCTCGGACAGGACTTTTTCACCTGTCTTTTGCAAACTTCTGTAGAATTCATTTTGACATTTTTCCGCAAGATCAAAAGCTTTTCTGATCTTTTCCTTTTTAACCTTCAAGATTTTTTTGAGAGGAAAAAGCTCTTTTAAAAGAGCTTTTTTTCCGCGTTGAAAATGAAGAGGTAAAGTGATTAATTTTGGACTTTTTTGATTATTGTCAATCTCTTGATCCATACGGAGATGTTTTGCAAAGTTAAAGTTAGCTTTTATCATATAGGGGAGTGCCTGGACATAGGGGCAAGCGTAATTTTCTTGAGAAAAATTATAATCTTTTTTCATATTTATAAGGCTGGGTAGAAATATAAAGTCAACATCTTTGGAGAGAAGATTCATTATGTGACCGAAAGCTACTTTTATAGGGAAACAAACATCAGCTGAGACCTTTTCACATCCAGAGCGGACAGTGTATTTATTAGTTTTATCCGAGATTATTACCTCGAATCCCAGATTCTCAAAAAAAGTCCTCCAGAAAGGGATGAATTCCAAGAAAAATAAAGTTTTTGGAATACCTATTTTACCCCTTTTCGTTTTATTTTTGTCCAAGACAAATTTTTTGTGAATGGAGTTTAAAATATTCTCCCTCTCCAAAAAGAGGTTTTTTTGTTCTTTTCCCTCTTTTTTCTTTTTCACCAGATCATATTTCTCGCATCTTGATCCATAGAATAGGGCTAACTCACCTTCTATTTCCACTTTCTTTATCTCACAATGATTGGGGCAATCCTGACACTCGAAAGTTGAAAGGGTATATTCGGTTTTGGAGAGGTCGAATCCTCTGAACTTTGTCTTTTCCCCCTCGTAGTTTTCCATAGCTAAAATTGCAGAGCCTATGGCACCGGTTACATCTTGATGTGGAGGAACTGTGATTTTTTTACCTAATATCTTCTCAAATGCGGATACGACCCCTTTGTTCCAGGCAACCCCTCCTTGAAAAAAGATGTTATCTTTTATCTTTTTGTCTCCCACAACCTTATTTAGATAGTTGTAAGCAATTGAATAACAAAGTCCTGCTATTAAATCTTTTTTAGATGCACCCTCTTGCTGGTGGGAGACGAGGTCAGACTCCATAAAAACTGTGCATCTCTCTCCACAATTAACAGGAGAGTTAGCCTCCAAAGCCAAGTCTCCGAACTTTTCAATTTCTATATTCAGTCTTTCTGCCTGCTCCTGCAAAAAGGAGCCAGTGCCAGCAGCGCAGACCTTGTTCATCTCAAAATCGACCACTCTGCCTTTCACAAGACTTATGAATTTTGAGTCCTGCCCGCCTATCTCAAAAATTGTGTCCACCTTTGGGTCTATCTCAACAGCAGCTTTTGCCTGACAGGTTATCTCATTATAGACCACATCCGCACCTACAAAATCACCGACAAGATACCTTCCTGATCCAGTAGTGCCTACACCCAAGATATTAACTTTATCTTCCACCTTTCCTCTGACTTCCTCCAGACCTTTTTTGGTAGCATCCAGAGGTCGACCCTCGGTCATCAAATAGCTTTTGGCAAGTAAATTTTTATTCTTGTCTATAACCACCACATTGGTGGAAAGTGAACCAACATCTATTCCTAAAAAAGCATTAATTTTTTCTTGTCCCTTTAGATGAAAATCTAAAGGGAGGTTATAGTATTTGGTCTCAGGATAATTATAGAAAAGTTTCTCTTTACTTTTTCTCTGAACATTTTTTGTATTGAGATAGAGCTCTAACTTTTCCAGTCCCACAAAAGGCTTTTCATTTTTTACATCCTCCTTAATTTTTAAGGCTGCGCCGATTGCTCCAGCAACTTTGTGATATTCAGAGATGAAAAGTTCTGAACTTTTAAGCTCGAACACATCTTTAAAAGCTTTCAGCATCCCCAGATTGGAAGCAACACCTCCCTGAAAGCAAACCGGTTTTTCTATTTTTTCTCCTCTGGCGATATTTGATTTGAAATTTCTTGCCATGGCATAGCATAAGCCTGCAACAATATCGTAGTCTGGTGTTCCTATCTGCTGGAGATGAATCATATCAGATTTAGCGAAGACCGAACATCTCCCTGCAATTCGTGGAGGATTTTTTGACTTTAACGCAAATTTCCCGAATTCGTCTTCTATTTTTATTTTCAATCTTTTTGCCTGTTGGTCTAAAAAGGAGCCGGTTCCTGCAGCACAGATCGTGTTCATTGAGAAATCTTTTAACACAGGACTTTTGGATTTTTGGTCGTATTCCAAAAGGATAAGCTTGGAATCCTGCCCACCCATCTCGATTATCGTTTTGGCATCAGGGCAAAGCATTTTTGCTGCTTTGATTTGTGCAATGATCTCGTTGACAAAGAAAGCACCCAGAAGCTCTTTTGCCTTTTTCCCCCCGCTCCCGGTTATTGCTGCATGTTTGATTTTTTGGTAAGATATGCTCTGGAAAAGCTTTTCAAGCTCCTGTTTTAAAACTAAAAGCGGTTGCCCCTCGGATCTTTTGTAAGAATGATAAACTATTCGGTCATCTTTGTCTAAAAGGACAACCTTTACGCTGACCGATCCGATGTCTATACCTAAAAAATATTCCTCATACATCTTAGTTTGCATTTTATCTTAAAAAATTTTTATTCTCAAAAATAAGTCTTTAATTATAAAGACTAAATTTTGATTTGTAAAGCATTTTTTTGCCCAAAAGCCCAAAAAGAAAATTGAAATCTTAAGCTGAGAAATTATAGTTTTTTTCTTTTAAAAGTATTTTCTCCTTTACAAAGGATGGGTGTCAAGTCTTTTGGAGCCCTTTGAATTTAAATCATAAGGTTTTTTTGACTCTTTTTTTATTCCCTTGGGAACGGACTAAAGATTAACAGTTTTTTCTTATATTTATTAACATTTTGCTGAAGATGTCTTTTTTTTAAAAAATTTTTCCCTTGACTTGAAGCTTTTCAGTTGTTTTATTTACAATAATTATGGAACAGGTGAAGCTTCTTCGTAAAAGTTGGGTCGGGATGTTTTTGACCGTTATCGATCCTTTAGCAAAGTTGTTGATAAATTTGAAAGTGAGCCCTTATGTTCTTACTGCATCCGGGCTTTTTTTCAGTATCTTGGGCTTTAACTTTTTCCGACTTGGACACTTATTTTTTGGTGGTCTTATGATTATCTTAGCCGGGATTTGTGATGTTTTAGATGGGAGGCTTGCACGGGAGACCAATAGAGTGTCAAAATATGGCGCATTGATCGATTCAGTTGTGGATAGATACTCTGAGGTCTTTTTGTTTTTAGGTCTTTTGATCTATTTCTGGGAGAGGAGCTTGACTTTGACAATACTTTTATTTCTGGCAATTGCGGGCTCTCTGTTAGTAAGCTATATCAGAGCAAGAGCTGAGGGTCTGGGAATTGAGTGTAAGGTGGGGATAATGCAGCGCCAGGAGAGGATGAGTTATTTAGCAGCTGGTGCGATCTTGGGTGCAATACCTTTTTTGGCAAACTTTTTTTTGATTTTAGCTATATGGATCATAGCAATACTTTCTAATTTTACCGTAATACAGAGAGTAGTTTATATAAGGAATAAACTTAAGGAGCAAAATTTATAAAAAAGGAGACAGAAATGAGCAAGGTAAGGGTTGCTATAATTGGCGTAGGAAATTGTGCCTCATCCTTCATCCAGGGGATTCAATATTACAAAAATGCTAAAGAAGGAGATTTCATTCCTGGGCTTATGCACGTTAATTTAGGTGGTTATCATATTAAGGACATCGAGTTTTCAGCAGCGATCGATATAGACAAAAATAAGGTGGGGAAGGACTTATCCCAGGCGATCTTTACCTATCCCAATAATACTTATAAATTTTGCGAGGTTCCTAATTTAAAGATTCCTGTTCATCGCGGGATGCTCCATGATGGATTGGGTCAGTATCTACGCAAAATCATTCAACCCGCACCGGGCTCCACAGACGATATTGTTAGGATACTGAAAGATACCGGGACAGATGTGGTGGTGAACTACCTCCCGGTAGGCTCTGAGGAGGCGACAAAATGGTATGTGGAGCAGATATTGAGCGCAGGATGTGGTTTTGTTAACTGTATACCGGTCTTTATAGCCAGGGAAAAGTACTGGCAGAAACGCTTTATAGAAAGAGGTCTGCCAATGATCGGGGATGATATAAAATCGCAAGTTGGAGCGACTATCGTTCATCGGGTTTTAACCAGACTTTTCAGAGAAAGAGGGGTCAGATTGGAGAGGACAAGTCAGCTTAACGTTGGGGGTAACACAGACTTTTTAAATATGTTGGAAAGGGAAAGGCTTGAATCCAAAAAAATCTCGAAAACCTCTGCTGTAACTTCTCAATTAGACTATGATCTTGGGAAGGATAATGTCCATATAGGTCCATCTGACTATGTTGCCTGGCTTACTGACAGGAAGTGGGCTTATGTCAGAATGGAGGGGAGAACATTTGGCGATGTCCCATTAAATATTGAGCTAAAATTAGAAGTATGGGATTCTCCCAATTCAGCAGGGGTGGTGATAGATGCAGTTAGATGCTGTAAGTTGGCTTTAAATAATAAACTCACAGGAACCTTAGAGGATACCTCTGCATATTTCATGAAATCCCCTCCTAAACAGTATACAGATGCTGAAGCTCGAATAAAGACTGAGGAGTTTATTAAAAAATATGGTAAAAAGCTTAAAAAAGCGAAAAATTTAGTCAAGAGTTAAAAAGATTGTTTTTAAACTATCCTTTTATTTAGTTTTTTAAGCAAGAGAAATATCTGAATTTTAGTGCGAGGTCTTTCTTTTACTTAAGTTTAAGGGCAACAATAAGATGGTTGCCCTATGGAAATTTCTAAACATAAAAAATCAGTTATTGAATGAATAAAGGGATTTTCATTACTTTCGAGGGAATCGATGCCTCTGGCAAGACTACCCAGTTTAAGAGATTGGTTAACTATTTGAAGAAAAAAGGATTTGATGTGGTCTCTTTCAGAGAGCCAGGTGGGGAAGAAGTCTCTGAAAAAATAAGAAAAATACTTTTGGATAATAAATCCTCCTTAACACTTGAAACCGAACTTTTTTTGTATTTAGCCTCAAGAACACAGCTTGTTTTTCATAAGATAATTCCTGCCCTGAAGGATAAAAAGATCGTGGTGTGCGATAGGTTTTCAGATTCCACCTTAGCCTATCAAGCTTATGGGCGCGGATTGAATTTAAAATTGATACGAATGTTAAATAATTTCTCCACTAAAAACCTAAGACCTGATTTGACCATACTTATAGATGTTCCGGTAAAAGTTTCTTTAAAAAGAGCAAAAAATAAAAAGAAAGATAGATTGGAGAGAAGTGGAACTTTATTTTATCAGAGGGTAAGGGGAGGTTATTTAAAAATCGCCAGAAAGGAGAAGAAAAGAATAAAGGTTGTGGATGGAAAAGGAGGAATTGAGGTGACCTGGAGAAAAGTGAAATCGATTGTGGATGAGTTTTTGAAAATAGAATGAGGGAAGACAAGGTTTAAAGGTTCAATGGTTCAAGGGTTTAAGGGTTCAATGGTTCAATAGTTTAAAGGCTCAATGGTTCAATAGTTTAAAGGTTCAATGGTTCGAAGGTTCAAGGGTCCTTTAAACCTTTGAACTCTTAAACTTTTAACTTTTCTTTAAAATGGATTTATTTTTTTTAATATTATCAGGGATCTTAGCTGGAGGTTTTGCTTCGATATTAGGTATTGGCGGGGGGATTCTGATCGTTCCGCTGTTGAGTTTAATCTTCGGTCTTGGTATGCACACTGCCATTGGGACTTCCCTTCTATGTGTCATTGCCACCTCAATGGGTGCTACTCCATATTATATTCAGGAGGGTTTAACCAACATCCGGCTGGGTATGAATCTCGAGCTTTCCACTACCTTGGGCGCCATCATAGGTGGCAGTTTAGCAGGCATTTTGAAGTCTGAGACTTTGAGCGCCATTTTTGGAATTCTTCTTTTTTATATTGCCTTTTATATGCTTTTAAAAAAATCTGATCCTTCAGTGTTTTTTGGTGAAGCTGAACGCTTTTCCAACTATAAGGTGAAAAATATACCTTTGGGGATGGGAATTTGTTTTTTTGCCGGGAACTTCTCCGGGCTTTTGGGTGTTGGCGGAGGATTTCTTAAGGTGCCGACTATGCATTTCCCAATGGGGATTCCTTTAAAAAACGCCGTTGCTACCGGTAATTTCATGGTCTCGATTACCGCCTGCGCAGGAGCTCTGATCTATTACTTCAGAGGGGATATAAACCCAACAGTTGCTGCACCGACTATAATCGGGGTCTTAATAGGTTCTTTTTTCGGCTCCAGGCTTATATATCAGTTAAAAGCTGAGTTAATTAAAAAAATATTCATAGCACTACTTTTATATTCAGCATTAAGAATGCTTTTTTTGGGATTCGATTTTCATTTTTTTATATTTTGATATGGAAAAAGATAAGCGCATATATTTCATCGTTGGGCAAGTTTTAAAAATTTGTTTCTTTACGTCTTTTGGAATAATTTCTTTGGGGTTAATTTTATTGATTTTTACTACAGACAGCTTTGATTCTCTACAAGGTCAACAAATTATCTCTTTATCCTGGTTGCTTGAGGATCTGTTCAATCTAAAACCGGTCGCTTGGATCCACTTAGGGATTCTAAGTTTGCTTTTCACTCCCTTTGCTACAGTTCTGGTATCCTTTTTAGCCTTCTTTTTTTCCAAAGAGAGGATTTATTCTTTGGTTTCAGCAGGAGTTTTTTTGATTTTGACATTAAGTTTGGTCTTAGCTTTAAAATAACTTTGGTTTTATAAAAGATTAAAAAAGATTTTTACTCGTTTTAAGATATAACTATTTGGTTTTGCAATTGAAATAAAGCTTTTTATATCGAATAAAGAAATTTCAAAAATTTTCGATTAAAAGAATAAAGGAGTTGACCTCTTTCCGCCAATAAGTTAATAAAAGTTAGGATTTCTACTGAGGGAGATTAAATGAAGACAGTTATCATGGCTGGAGGTTTTGGGATGAGGCTCAGGCCTTTAACCTCCAATTTTCCCAAGCCCATGGTCTACATTGCCAACAAACCGATGATGGAACACATCCTCGATCTTTTAAAAAAACATAACCTTACTGATATTGTAGCGCTTTTATATTTTCGGCCAGAGGAGATAACCAGCTATTTTGGAGACGGAAAAAGATTTGGAGTGAAAATCGAGTATGTCTTAGCAACAGCAGATTATGGCACAGCAGGGAGCGTTAGAAATGCTAAGGATTTTTTGAATGATAGATTTTTAATCATCTCAGGAGATGTTTTGACTGATATAGATTTGAGCAAAGCTATAAAATTTCACGTTGAGAAAAAATCTTTGGCAACTATGGTTTTAACCCGACTGGAAAATCCCTTACCCTATGGAGTGGTGATCACAGATGAAGAAGGCAGGACATCTCGATTTTTAGAAAAACCGACCTGGGGAGAGGTCTTCTCCGATACAGTTAACACGGGTATCTATATATTGGAGCCGGAGGTTTTGGATGAGATTCCTTATCACAAGGAGTTTGATTTCAGCAAAAATCTTTTTCCTCGGATGTTGAACCGAAAAGAAAGGCTTTTCGGATATGTGGCAGATGGATACTGGAGAGATGTTGGTAATTTAGTGGAATACGCTCATGCTCATCAGGATATTCTTGAAGGCAGAGTAAAAATAGAGATTTTGGGGAATCTTTTGCGTCGGAGAAAAGAAAAGATTTGGGTGGGGAAAAATGTTGAGGTTAAGCCTGATGTGGAGTTTAAAGGTGTGGTTATTTTGGGGAATAACGTCTCTTTGGGCTCTAAATCAGTGATATACAACTCGGTAATAGGGGACAGAGTCAAAGTTGGGGAGGAGGTAAAAATTTCAAGATCGATAATCTGGAGAGACAGCACTGTTGGTCACAGAGCAGTTTTGAATGAGTCCATAGTGTGCAATAATACTGTTGTGGAGGATGAGGTTACCCTTTTTGAGAACTCGGTGATATCCGAGGATTGCCGAATTGGCAACAGGGCGCAGATAAAGACTAATGTGAAGGTTTGGCCCGGCAAAGAGGTTGAGGCAGGCTCCATTCTTTCCTCAAGCCTTGTCTGGGGTGAGCGGTGGAACCGAGAGCTTTTCACCGACGCTAAAGTGATTGGCTTGGGAAACGTTGAGATAACTCCCGAGTTCGCGGTGAAATTAGGTGCTTCCTTCGGAGCCCTTTTGGGAAAGGGGAGCTCAGTTGTGACAAGTAGAGATGCTGGGAAAAGCTCTCGAATGACCGTTCGGGCGATGATCGCAGGGCTTTTGTCAACTGGGATTAATGTTTTTGATTTAGTGACCTTGCCAATTCCAGTGATGAGGTTTGAACTTAAATCTGGCAGGGAGAAGGGTGGTATCTATGTGAGATGTTCGCCTTTAAATAGAAAGCAGATAGATGTTATATTTTTTAATGGTAATGGTCAAGACCTGCCAACAGCTAAGGCTAAATCAGTTGAAAGGCTTTTTTTCAGGGAGGATTTCAGAAGAGCCTCAGTGGATGAGACAGGACATATATCCTTTCCACAAAGGGTTATCGAATCTTATCGGGAGGCATTTTTAAAGGCTTTAGATTCGAGCATAGTCAAAGATGCGGGATTTAAAGTTGTTGTCGATTATTCAAATGGAGGAGCATGTGAGATATTCCCATCTATATTTGGAGCGTTAGACTGCGATGTCATCTCTCTTAACGCATTTCTGGATCCAAAAAAGTTGACAAAAACTGAGGAGGAGATAAAACAGTCTCTTTCCCAGCTATCCCCCATCGTTAAGTCCTTAAAAGCTGATGTTGGTTTTTTGCTGGATGCAGGAGCTGAGAAGATATGGGTGGTGGATGAGAAGGGTGATTTCATTGATCCAGATTTATTACTTTTGATAGTTACCTCTTTGTTTTTGCGCACTCATAAGGCAGAAAAGATAGCTGTTCCAGTTGTTGCCTCAATGGGGGTTGAGAAGATCGCTTCAGAATATGGGGTAAAAGTTTTCAGGGTGAGAAATGACCATTTAGCTATGATGGATGCTTTGACCTCCTTGAAGGTCGATTTTGTGGGTGGAACAAAAGGAGGATTTATTTTCCCTGGATTTCAGATGGGTGCTGATGCTATGTTCTGCCTGGTCAAGATCTTGGAACTTATGGCTAAGAGCAAAAAAAGGCTTGGTGAGGTCAAAAAAGAACAAGGGAAGCTTTTTATGCTAAAAGATTTTGTGCCTTGCCCCTGGTCTAAAAAAGGACAGGTTATGAGAAATCTTTTGAAGTTTACCCAAGGGTATAATAGGGAGTTGATCGATGGGGTGAGAATAATAGAGGATGATTTTTGGGTTTTGATAGCGCCTGATAGGATAGCTGCAAGCTTCTATATCATATCCGAGGCTAAGGATAGGTCCAAGGCAAAGAAGTTGATCACCGATTATAAAGAGAAAGTGATGGAGTGGCAGAAGTAGAAAGTTGGGTTTTACGCAAGTTTTTTGGGCTTAGTAGGATGAAGTTATAGATCTCTATGTTCAGGGCAAATAGGTTTACAAATTAGGTAATAGGTGATAGGTAATAGGTAATGGGGTTGTAGTCACGAATTCTATTCGTGCTTTCTTGTTCTTTTGTTTTCAAAAGGATACCACACCTTTCCATTTCGTGTTCTTATAGCATCTGAAAAACATAATTTAATTGGTAGCCGCCCATATGGGCGTAAGTTAGTGAAAATCAATACTCGTCTTCGCAGTCTACCAAGTTCACCACAACGCAATAGTGATATGTCCTCTTTTTGAGAGCAACAGGGTTTTACTGATTTACTTGACAGCCACTAATAAATAATAGTAGCGGGCACCTTGCCCGCTATTTAAAGAGTCACGGAGAGGGGTCTCCGTGACTATCAGGTTCTGTTGTGAGAATAGTTTCCGAAACTTCCACTTTGGCGGGGGATGTTATAGTCCCCAGCCCTCCTCCCTGGTGGATGTTAACATTCACCAATATCTGCCATTTTATATTTTACTATCAAAAAAATCTTTGCTTAAAACTATTTTATTGAAAAAAATTTATCATTAAAAAGCTATTTTTTCCTTGACCTTTTGTGTTTTTTGTTTATAATAAAAGATTGAAGTTAAAAAAGTTCAAACCTTAAAAAGGAGAAGCTTATATAGATAAGTTAAAGAGCGTTTTTATCTTAAGTTGGTTTTTTGATGATTGGCGATTTTAAAAGAAAAAAAGACTTTTTAACTATCGAGTTTTATTTTGACCTTCGCCGGGTTAGGAGGGTGAAATACCCCAAAAAACTCGGCATTTTTATGCGGAGCATCTCCGTATGGATCAAGAGATTGACGATAAAGCTTTTTAGGAGGATGGTTTGAAAAAGGTATTTTTTATTTTACCAGCAGTTTTGTTTATTCTTTTGACACAAGTACAAGGGGAACAAATTGAGATTCCCAAAGAAAAAGAGACCACCAGATTATATCCTGTGTCTGAGGAGCAGACCTTGGAGAAGACCATTGATCCAAATGAATATATTATAGGACCCGGAGATCTTCTCACCATCAATTTATGGGATCAATATACCACCCATACACTCAGCGTAACCCCTGAAGGGAATATTTTAATTCCAGAGGTAGGTAGTGTTTTTGTGAGCGGGATGAGTTTAAAGGAGGCTAAAAAGGTAATCAACGATAAAATCTTGAAAAAATATAAAGATATTGATCTTCTGGTTACCTTAGTTGGTTTGAGAAGGTTTAAGGTATTGGTTGCAGGAGCTGTTAAAGTTCCTGGTATCTATTCTGTCTTTGCCAATGCCCGGATCTCGGAGATAATTGAAAAAGCAGGTGGATTTAAAGATGTTGCCTCTCAAAGGAACATAGTGATTAAAAGAACTGATGGCAAAGAGATTAAAGTTGACATTTTAAAATTTTTGTTAGCCGGAGATAAAACTAAAAACCCTTATGCTCTGGATGGAGATGTTGTATACGTGCCTGTTCGAGAGGAGAAGATCTCCACCTATGGTATTTACGGGGCGGTGAAAGCTCCTGGTGAATTTGAGTATGTTGAAGGTGATAGCCTTTTAGATCTTATCACCATGGCTTTTGGGTTGACTATGGATGCGAACTTAGCTCAGGCTGAGATAGTGAGGTTTAGACCTGATAAAAAAACCACACAATCACTTTCAATACCTTTAAAGGAACTAATTTTGGATGGTAAAAGGGAGAAAAATGTAGGGCTTTTGCCTGATGACAGAGTTTTTATAAGATCTATTCCAGAGTTTCATCAAAAAAAGCAGGTTTTGATTTCAGGGGAGGTTCTTTATCCCGGGGTTTATGCCATTGAGGAGGATAAAACCAAATTGACAGATCTGATTAGAATGGCTGGTGGATTTACCAAGAAAGCTTCTTTGCCTGAGGCGGAGATGATAAGGGGAAAAGCAGCTGATGTGATTGACCTTGAGTTCGAGAGACTTAAGAAGATGGAAGTTTCCGATATGTCAAAAACCGAATATGAATACTTCAAAACTAAAGCCAGGGAAAAGCCCGGAAGGGTTGCCTGTGATTTTGAAAGACTTTTTGAACAAAAAGATTTAAGTCAAGATGTTATTTTAAAGAATGGAGATATTATCAATATCCCACCTATAAGTTTAGTAGTAAAGGTGAGCGGAAATGTTATCAATCCAGGTTTAATTGAATATAAACCTGGTGAAGATTATATGTATTATATTAAAAAAGCTGGTGGGTTTTCCTGGAGGGCAAAAAAAGGAAAGGTGCGAATCATAAAGGGTTTGACCGGTGAGTGGATAAAGCCTAACAAATCTATAAAGATTGATCCAAGTGACATCATCTGGATTCCAGAAAAGCCTGATAGGGATTATTGGGGATTTTTCAAAGAAACTATGATCATCTTAGGAAACCTTGCCACTGTTTATCTTGTGATTAAAACAGCAACTGAGTAATTTTTTTATGGTGGAAGAATTAAAAGAAGAAAAGATTGATATTTACAACTATCTTTTGGTTTTAACCAGGTATCGCAGGTTCATATTTTTAAATCTGTTTTTTGTTTGTGTAGTTGTTGCGATTATCTCACTTTTTCTTCCAAATTGGTACACTGCAAAAACAACCATTTTACCACCTGAGAAAGAAGCCCCTATTCTGGCTCTATCCACATCTTTCTTAGGTGGATTTTCACCTTCCTCTGGGATGTCTTTACCTTTCATGGCTTCACCTTCTGATATTTTCGCCGCGATACTTAAAAGCAGAACCGTGTCTGAGAGCGTGATAAAAAAAGAGGACTTGATGGAAGTTTACCGGGTTGATGATATCTCGGATGCTTTGAAGGAATTAAATTCGCACACAAAAATAGCGGTAACCGGCGAGGGGATGGTCTCTTTGGAATTCGAGGATAAAGATAAAAATAGAGCTGCAAGAGTGGCTAATCTATTTGTTGAAGAGCTCGATAGAATCAACCAAAAAACCAACACATCCAGGGCAAAAAGCACCAGGATTTTTATCGAGGAGAGATTGGCTCAGACTCAAAAGGAATTGACTTTGGCTGAGGAGAATTTGAAAAAGTTCAAGGAGAAACACAAAACAATAGCTTTGGATGAGCAGATGAGGTCAGCTATCCAAAGCGCTGCTGATCTGAAAGCTGAGCTGACCTTAAATGAGATTCAGCTTAATGTTTTGAAGGAAGCTATGTCTGAGTCTCATCCTCAAATTCAAGAGCTTAAAACCAAAATAAAGGAGATCGAAAAGCAACTCAATTTTATGGAATTCGGAGACAGTGAAAAAAAAGAGAGGCAAAACAAAATATTGGATGTTCCATTTTCCGCAATCCCTTCTCTTTCCCTTGAGTTAGCTCGCCTTGCCAGAGAGGTAAAAATACAGGAGGTTTTATTTGAACTTTTGACCCAGCAATATGAGCAGGCTAAAATCCAGGAGACGAAGGACACGCCTACTATTCAGGTTTTGGATAGGGCGGTTCCCCCTGAGAAGAAAACCAGACCGAAAAGAGCCTTTTTGGTGGGAATAGCTGGTATAGCCTCGCTTTTTCTGAGCATAGTTTTCGTTTTCGCCTTAGAGTATTTCAAAAATTCAAAAGCAAAAAATCCAGAGGAGTTCAAAAAATTAGAGGAGATTTTCCTCTCCTTAAAAAAAGATATAGATGATTTAAAAAAGATATTTACCAGAAAGTCAAAATAGAAAGGAAAATATGACAAGATTAGGTCTTATTGGTTTAGGAACCTGGGGGAAAAACCTTTTAAGGAATTTTTCTAATTTGCCCGAGTGTGAAGTCTTGGTCTGCTGTGACCAGAAAAAAGAGCAATTGGAAAAAATTCAAAACATTTATCCCAAGTTCAAGTTTGTTCAAAATTACAAAGAGGTTTTAAAGGATAAAGATGTTGATGCTGTGGTAATAGCCACTCCTCCTGATTCCCATTTTGAAATTGCTTATCAGGCGATATCATTTGAAAAGGATGTTTTTGTTGAAAAGCCGATGGTTTTGAAAATAGAGGAGGGAGAAAAACTTCTGAGGGTTGCTAAGGATAAGAAAAGAATTTTGATGGTGGGGCACATTATGGAATACCATTCAGCAGTGTTGAAACTTAAAGAGTATGTGAAGGGTGGAGAGTTAGGAGATGTTTACTATCTGTATGCTACCAGAGTTAATCTGGGAAAGGTAAGAGATATTGAGAATGCATTGTGGAGCTTTGCTCCTCATGATATATCTATGATTCTTTTTCTTCTTGGTGAAGAGCCAAAAACTGTCACCGCCACAGGTCAATGCTATTTGCAAAAGAAAAAAGGGATAGAGGATGTGGCTTTTTTGACCTTACACTTTGATGATGGGGTTATGGCTCACATTCATGTGAGCTGGCTTGATCCCCATAAGGAGAGAAAATTGACCATCGTTGGGAACAAAAAAATGGCGGTTTTCGATGATATGAGGTCAGCAGAAAAAATTTGGATTTACGATAAAGGGGTGGATACTAAATTAGATTACAATACTTATGGAGAGTATCTAAGCCTCAGGTTCGGGGATATTTTGATTCCCAAAATAGACTCCAGTGAGCCGTTGAAAGCAGAATGCCAGCACTTTATCCAGTGTGTAAACGATCGTAACACCCCTCGAAGCGATGGGGAGGATGGCTTGAGGATTTTGAAGGTTTTAGAAGCTGCGCAACGCTCTTTGGAAAAAGGGGGAACACCTGAAGAAATCAAATCTTAACTTTCGATGGAGGTTAAAATGGAGAGCTTTATTCATCCAGAGGCTGAAATTGGCGAAAAAACAGAGGTGGGGAGATATACTGTAATTGGAGAGAAAGCAAAAGTTGGGAAGGGTTGTATTATCGGCAATAATGTGACTATCCATCCTTATGCCGAGATTGGCGACTACGTTAGAATCGATGATAATACTGTTATTGGCAAACAGCCGATGAAGGCAGCTACAAGTGCCACTACTAAGATAGAAAAACTGTCTCCGGCTAAGATTGGAAACAATTGTATCATTGGAACTTCAGTGGTTATCTATGCTGGTGCAAAGCTTGGTGAGAAGGTTTTAGTGGCGGACTTGTCCACTGTTAGAGAGAATGTTTCTGTGGGTGATTTCACCATTGTTGGAAGGGGTGTGGCGATAGAAAATTATTGCAAGATCGGTTCTTTTTGTAAGCTCGAGACAAATGTTTACATCACTGCCTATTCTGAGCTTGAGGATTATGTCTTTGTAGCTCCGTGCGTTGCTACAAGCAACGATAACTATATGGCTCGCACAAAAGAGAGATTCAAACACTTCAAAGGTGTGAGGGTGAAAAAAGGTGGCAGGATCGGATTGAATGCCACAATTCTACCGGGCAAGACCATAGGAGAAGATAGCTTGGTTGCAGCAGGCTCTGTGGTCACTAAAGATACCCCTGCAAGAAAAATAGTTATGGGATTACCAGCTAAGGTATGGAAGGATGTTCCAGAAGAACAACTTTTAGAAAACCAGTAACTTTTAAAATAATAAAGGATAAAAATGAAAGTCCCACTTTTAGATTTAAAAAGGCAGTATTATTCGATAAAAGATAGAATCGATCAAGCAATAAAAGATGTTTTAGAAAAAACTCAGTTCATCTTGGGTCCCCAGGTGAAAAAATTTGAGGAAAACGTAGCAAAATATTGTGGAGCTAAGTATGCTGTGGGGGTTGCATCAGGAACTGATGCTCTGCTTTTGTCCTTAAGGGCTTGTGGAGTGAAGCCCGGTGATGAGGTGATTATTCCATCTTTCACATTTTTCGCTACTGCTGGTGTTGTATCCAGATTGGGCGCTTTACCGGTTTTTATTGACATGGACTTAATGACTTATAATATGCTACCGGATCAGATAGAAGAAAAGATCACTGAAAAGACAAAGGCGATAATGCCAGTGCACCTTTTCGGTCAATGTGCAGATATGGATCCGATATTAGAGATTGCGAAAAAGCATAACTTGAAAGTTGTGGAGGATGCTGCACAGGTTATCGGAGCAAAATATAAAGGTAAAAAAGCAGGGACAATGGGTGATTTAGGGTGTTTTAGCTTTTTCCCCAGTAAAAACTTAGGAGGTGCTGGTGATGGTGGTATGGTTATAACTGATAACGAAGATTTAGCTGAACTACTCAGAAAATTGAGGATCCATGGGGCAACTCAGAAATACTTTTATTCAATGGTGGGATACAACAGCAGGCTGGATACCATTCAGGCAGCGATTTTGGATGTGAAGCTCAAATATTTAGATGAGTGGTCAGAAAAAAGAAGAAAGAAAGCAGAAATATATGGTCGCGCTTTCAAGGGTACAGATATAGTAACTCCAAAAGAAGATGATTTTAATTATCATATTTATCATCAATACACCATAGCAGTTAAAAACAGAGATAGGCTGAGAGAATATCTTATCCAGAATCAGATAGGATGTGCCATCTATTATCCTTTGCCTTTACATTTGCAGGAATGTTACAAGGGATTAGGTTATAAAAAAGGAGATTTACCCAACTCGGAGAAAAGGTCAGAGGAGGTAATATCGCTCCCGGTGTTTCCTGAGCTAACCCAGGAGGAGCAGGAATTTGTGGTTCAAACTATTAAGGGATTTTTTGCAAACAAATAGCATCATTAAAAGATAGTGGTTGAGAGCATTTCGAAAAAGATAATAAGGAATACCTTCTATAATTCAGTTGGTAGAATGTGGATGATGCTTTTAACTTTGCTTCTTACCCCTTACATTCTTCATAAGCTGGGTGTTCAACTTTTCGCTGTGTGGTCTTTGATTTTCGTGATAACGACCTGTTTAGGTTTTTTAGATCTGGGGATAGGAAGTTCTTTTTCGAAATATATAGCGGAGTATTGGGCAAAAAAAGACTATTCCTCTTTGAACTCAGTTATAGGCTTCGGGATACTTTTTTTCACAATATGTTCAGCCGTAATTTTTTTCTTGGCTTATCTTTTGAAGGGCCCTTTGATGTGGTTGTTAAAAGTGCCTGAGTTATTACAGAAAGATTTTACTTATGGTGTGATCGGAATGGTTGTGGTGGTTTCATTAGTCAATATTTTTAGTGTGTTTCGTGAGTTTCTGTTTGGGGTTCAAAGGATGGATATTTTGAATAAGATAATCATCTTTTCATCTTTATTTTATATTTTTTTCACTATATTTTTTTTGGAAAAAGGGATGGGCATTGAAGGTTTAGTATATAGCACTGGAATTAGAGGAGTAGTTCTTACTCTAAGCACAGTTTTTTTTTCTTTAAAACTTTTTCCAACTTTACGAATTACATTTTTCCCACTCAATATGAATGTATTCAAAAAGCTATTTAATTACGGGATAAAAATGCAGGTATCGAATATAGCAGGAATGGTCCACCTTCAGACCGATAAAGTCGTGATCAGCTATTTTTTAGGTCTCAATTTTGTGACCTTCTACGAATTGGGTCAAAAAATTGCCACTGCTGGCAGATCCCTTCCTGCAATCATACTCAGCGCTTTGGTTCCAGCAATTTCTGAGATCGATACTTACAATGATCATACAAAACTTAAAGATTTATATTATAAGGGCTCAAAATATATTGCTTTAACAATATTCCCTTTGATATTTTTGACTTTAACATTAGCTTCAGATGTTATTCATCTGTGGGTAGGGAAAGGTTATCCTTTGGCAATTTTAGCATTGCAGGTTTTAGTAATTGAGTATGGATTAAATGTCCTGACAGGGATGGGAACATCTGTTGTTCGAGGAATTGGAAAGCCTGAATATGAGACAAGATATGCGGTATTGGTGATGATTCTTCAATTAATTTTAAGTATAATTCTGATCCAATTAATGGGTTTCAAAGGGATTCTTTTAAGTTTGCTTGTTTCCGGCTTATCTGGCTCCTTCTATTTTTTGGTAACCTTTCATAAGTTTTTTAGAGAAAGTTTCAAAGATTTAGCTAAGAAGGTTTATTCTAAACCATTTTTTGCTTCAGGATTTGCGGCTTTAATCACTTTTATTTTTAGCTCGTATCTGAAAAGTCTTGCTTTTTTCCCTAATAGATGGGGCAGTTTAATTTGGCTTTCATTTGAATTTCTCATCTTTTTAATTTCGTATACTTTTTTTATAATTAAGATGAGTTACTTGGAAATAAACGAGGTACAGCCTTTAACAGTCTATTTCAAGCCCAAATTAGCTAACAAAATTTGTTCCATTTTTAGTAAATAGGATGATTATAACATTTGTTTTACCTGGGATATCACCCACAAAACCTGTTGGTGGCTTTAAAGTTGTTTATGAATATGCTAACTACCTCTCGAAAAGAGGGCACAGGATCAATGTAGTCCATCCTCTGACTCTATTTCTGGATAAAATTAGTTTTAAAAAAAGGATTGGAACACCATTAATATTGGGATTAGATTATTTGTTTGGACTTCCTAAGGTGAGTTGGTTTGATATTTCAACAAAAGTTAATATGATGATAGTCTCCAGCTTAGAGGAGAAATTTATCCCCAAAGGTGATATTATAATAGCTACAGCATGGCAGACTGCTGAGTGGGTGAGTAAATATAATCAAAATAAAGGTGAGAAATATTATCTTATTCAACACTATGAAACTTGGAGCGGAGATGAAAAGAGAGTAAAGATAACTTGGAAGTTGCCATTAAAAAAGATTGTGATCTCTAAGTGGTTGGAACAAATAGCAGAGAAAATGGGAGAGAAAGTTGCAGGATATGTGCCCAATGGATTAAACTTTAATCATTTTAAAATAATCAATCCTTTGGAGAATCGTAACCCAAAAAGGGTAGGGATGCTTTATAGTAAAATTGTTTGGAAAGGGTCAGATGATGGCATTAAGGCATTATTTTTAGTTAAAAAACAAATTCCAGATTTACAAGCAGTTTTTTTTGGAGTTTCTCCGAGAGAAAAGGAAATCCCTAAATGGGCGGAATATTATAAAAATCCTAAGCCCAATAGACTGTTAAACATATATAATAGTTGTAGCATCTTTATAGCCCCCAGTTGGTATGAAGGTTGGTCCTTGCCCCCTGCTGAATCAATGGCTTGTGGGTGTGCATTAGTTACAACAGATAGCTTAGGAGTCAGAGAGTATGCTTTCAATGAAAAGACCGCTTTAATCTCAGAGCCTAAAAATCCAGAAGAATTAGCACAAAGTATTATTCGACTGATTTATGATAACAATCTTCGCATATCCTTAGCTGAGAGCGGACATAGATTTGTTCAAAATTTTACTTGGGAAAAAGCAGTAAACGAATTTGAAAAGATAATTTTAAATCAGAAGTGAAGACTTCATCTATCCACATTTTAGAATTCCCTGATTTTTCAAAAAGAAATTTATTTCTTTTTATTTTTCTCGAGCTTCTCATTATTTCAAGTATTTTTTTGCTCCATTACATAAACGTCTTAATTTTATTTGCAGTGCTTACTTTTTTAGTTTTGAACTTTTCAGACGTAAAAATTGCTTTATGGTTGTTAATTGCATATAGTACAATGGTTATCTATTTTCAAGGTTTAGTTTCTGCTATTATGATGATAATTTTGGGTTCTCTCCTGATATTTGTATGTTTATCAGTATATCTTAAATTTTGTTTCGGGCAATTTAAGATAAAAAAAACCTACTTAAATTTGCCGATTGCTATTTTTTTGGGATTAGCTTTTTTGCAAACTGTTAGAGGTTTATTAATTTCTAATCCCCCGAAATGGGTAGGCACAGAGCTTTTGGCTTACTTAGGTTTTGGCGTAGTGTTTTTGGTAATAAATCTTTGCGATAAAAAAGAGATGATAAAAAAGTTCTTCCAGCTGTTGATCGTTGTAGCATACTATCAGGCCATTATAGGTCTTTGGAATTACTTTCGAGTTGAGCACCGAATCGGAGGATATCTTTTTGGGACTTTTCCAAGTTTGATAGCGTTAGTTTTACTAAACCTTTCTTTTTACTCGAAAGAAAAATCTAAAAAACTAATTTATCTTTTGATTTCTTTACCTCTTATTTTACATCTTTTATTTTCTTTTACCCGCGGGTATTGGCTTGGATTTATAAGTGCTCTTCTGTTATCCTATGGTATTTATCTCATTAATGCTGATTATTCCCATAGCAAAAAAATCTTGAAATTTCTTAAAGGAATAGTTGTTTTTACGGTTATATTAGTTGTAATTTTGCTTATGTTTCAATATTTTCTTCTAAGTGGGAGTCTCTTTGCTCATCTAAGCAGAAGATTCATATCAAGTTTTTCTACTAGGCCTAGCATTGAAACAATGTCTAATGTCGCTAGGTTAATAGAATATCAGGTATGTTGGGAGGCGATTAAAAAAAATCCAATTTTGGGTTATGGGGTAGGATATACTTTGTTTGTAACTAACCCGGTAAGGCATAGAAGGACTGAGGAATGGGCTATTCATCAATTCTATTTAATGATCACTTTGAAAATGGGATTGCTAGGACTTTTAGCTTTCTTGTGGATATTCTATGTCTTTCTGAGAGAAGGCCTAAAACAAAGCAAGAGTATTGAGAATAACTACTATAAAGGACTTTCATACGGTTTTATAGCAAATTCGATTGCACTTTTAATGATCGATTTCACAAACCATTCACTCGCAACGGTAGATAATAATTTTTATTTGGCTTTTACTATGGCTGGAGTGATAATAATAAATTCAAAGCGAAATTAAAATGGATTTATCAATTATAATAGTCAATTGGAAAGTTAAAGAACTTTTGAACGGATGTTTAAATTCAATATTTTCTTGTTTACCCGGAGAAGAATTTGAGGTAATTGTTATTGATAATGCCTCCCAAGATGGAAGCGTTGAGATGATAAAAAAGAATTTTCCTCAAGTGAAATTGATCGTCAACAAGAAGAATTTGGGCTTTGCAAAAGCGTGTAATCAAGGCA
>JAUWYR010000056.1 GCA_030615745.1 Candidatus Zixiibacteriota bacterium
CGATGAAAACTGATCTAACCGGAGAATCGGTAAATATGCTCTCCCACATAATACTATCTCCATCATATTTGCTTCGAATTAAACCACCAGAATCACACGCAGCCCAGACTGTTGAATCTATCGTGGCTATATCATAAACAAACCTTCCACTGCCAACTGTTTGTTCAGGAGTAAAAGATTCCCAGGTGTATCCAAAATCAGTGGTTCTGTTAAATCCACCTCCATAGGGGACGGTATCACCATTTACCACCTCAAAGTATTGAGTTGCCACCCACAGGACCGTATCCAGAGTAGCGGTATCTATTGCTATATATTGTGAAGCCAATGCTGAGACTGAATTGTAATTCAGTCCAAAGGAGGTGTCATACTCAAACCAGGTTTTCCCTGTATCTTGAGTAACTTGTAGCCCATTTGATGTTCCCAACCACAGAAATCTTCCATCCCAGGCTATATCTGAAATTTCATTTTTTCTCATCTGATCCTTACAAGGAGAGGTATCAGCCACAACTGAGAAGAATCTATTTCTTAAAAGGTTATAACTACCAGACTCATAATCTTCTTTGGCTAAAGAATCGACAAAGCTATTCTCCCAACTTTCCCCTTCATCTCTGCTCCGGATCAACCCTCCGTACCAGCAAGCAGCCCAGATGGTCGAATCTTTTATTTCAAGATCGTAAGCCAGTTGTCCTACCCAGCTTGCCTGGGGCGGCGTGAAACTCTTCCAGTTATCTCCACTATCTGTGGTAAGATTAAACCCAGCCCCATAAGGAATCACCTCACCTTCAAAAAGCTTAGTATAAGAAACCGCTACCCAAACAGCTGAATCAGATATAGCCAAAGCAGATATTTGATTCTCATTAAGCCCATTTGACTTATCATAAGACCAAAAATCCCCATCTTCAAACTTAGTCACTCCCCTTCCAGTTGCGATCCAGACAATATTTGAATCAGGGTCGTAAGCAAGGTCGTTAACCGTGTTTCCTCTAAGACCGGAAAGAGGCTCATCTAAGCTAATATTGATATAAGCAGAAGAAATTAAACTCAAAAAAATCAAAAAAACTAAAAAAATAACTATTGTCAAAATCTTTTTTTCCATTCATCCCTCCATCTAATAAAAAACCGAACAGCTTATTTGCTCGGCAAAATTAAAAAGAAGTATCCTCTAAAGTGAACATACATTTCCAAGACCTCTTAAAAATCTTTAACAGTCTTTATAGGCACTCCTTTTTGAGCAATTAAAGAGTAAAACGAAATTTGTCAAGCATTTCTTTGAGAAACAGAGTTACTGCTTCGAGATTGAATGTCTTTAGGCAAATCTTTCTAACTTATCACAATGCTTTTTTTGAAAGAATATTTTGCTCATTGAGTTTATACTCGACATTAAATGAAAATCATAAAATCCTTAATCCCTGACCCTTGACCCTTTACCCTCTTCGGTCGTGGATTGAGATACGCAAAGATTAAAAATTTCATTCCCCAATTATTTTTATTATCACTCTTTTTCTTCTTTGTCCATCAAACTCACCATAAAAAATCTGTTGCCAGGGACCAAAATCCAATCTTCCCTCAGTAACTGGAATCATCACCTGATGATGCATCAAAAGATTTTTTAGATGGGCATCCCCATTGGTCTCTCCTGTTCGGTGATGTCTATAATCAGATCTATACGGAGCCAATTTCTCCAGCCATTCCTCAATATCAGCTAAAAGCCCACCCTCAGCATCATTTACAAATACTGAAGCAGTTATATGCATGGCGGATACCAAAACAAACCCCTCTTTAATTTTGCTTTTACCCAGAGTCTCTTCAACTTTATCTGTTATATTTATAAACTCACGATGTTTTTTGGTGTTAAACCAAAGATATTCAGTGTATGACTTCATAACTTTCTCCTTTCAAAGAAAACGCAGGTTATTCTAACCTGCGGTAAAATCTCTATTATCCGAAATTAAGTTTTTTTAAACGGATGTCAAATAAAATATCTTCTCAAACCTGAAGGTTTGAGTTACTATTACAAATCGTAACTCAGGGCTTTAGCCCTGATTTGAATACTTAACTTCCACTCCAAAATCAATACCCGAACACCTCAGCCGCAGTCTCTTTCCCTATTTTAATCGCCTGACGGATTTTATCGGGATGGAAGTCAAGGGTATCCATAAAATACTCAGCCGGCTCAACTATCTTTAAATCTATATAGCGATGTTCCCCGTCATCTTTCAGATGAACATTATACCACTCACAGTTCTCGATATCGGTTATGTAAACCTCGTTAGCCAATATATCAAAGGTTCGGATTATGATCTCCAGAAGATTTCCGTATTTTCTTTTTCCCGGTTGCACCCAGCGGGGAGAAGCCAAAACCATCACAATCTCATCTGCTCCCGCATCAATTGCATCCTTTAAAGGAGTGATGTTTCTCACTCCGCCATCCACCACCTGTAAATCATCTGCCGAGATGTTTATGGGTTTAAACATTATGGGGATACTGGCTGAGGCTAAAAGCATCTGTTCGAATGAGGAATGGGTCGGGCTTATTGGTTTATACTGACCAGTGGTAAAGGAGACCACTCCAATTTTCAAGATCTTCCCTTTACTGGTAAAATTCTCGATAATCTTTTTTCTATCAACATATTTCTCAATGAGCTCCTTAAGCGGTTTATTATCGTTAAGGCTATCCTTCTTGCCAAGTATTACACTTAACCAGCTGTACTTTTTGTATATGTCCTCGTTTCCCCGTATCCCCAGCCAGAGCTCTTTCAATCTCTGAAACTCACCCTGAGCCAACAAAGTGGCGTTCAAAGCGCCAACTGATACCCCACATACGATATCAAAATCCAGTTTACCCTTTTCATGGAGATATTCGAGCACGCCAAACTGAAAAGCACCCTTGGCACCACCACCTGACAATACTATCCCCCTTTTAGGCATAAAACCCTCCTGGTTAAGGTTTAAAAGGAATGAACTTTTTTACCCTCATTGAAAATCTGAAAAAAAATTAATAAGGTCAATTTTAGTTAATATTAGAAGAGATTTCTGATTTTGTCAAGCAAAACTTTTTGCTGAAAAATAAAAAAAGCCAGGTCTTTTCGACCTGGCTTAAGCCAGAAAACCTTCTAAAACTACTTCACCACAAATTTTTCCAACACCTCTATCACCTCATCATCAAATACAAAATCCTTTCCCGATTTTTTAGCCGCCTCTTGATAGGTGATGACAAATCTAACCGGATCGTTTCTGCACTCCTTGATCTTAGCTATTCCTAAGCTATTCTCGATAACCTGAGCCATCTTATAACCCAACACATGATAAGAGGCAGTCTTAATGAAATTTTCTGTTATCTCTTTTTGAATCTCCTCTTTGGATTTGCCTTCAACTAAAGAATGGGATAAGATTTGATTAGCTAAGGCAAAATATTTGTTTAAATTATTTTTCATCCCTGCAAATTTTTTGTGTACAGCGTTCATTATATCATCTTGTTTCTTTGGTTTGGAATACAAAACAGAACCAGCCAAATTGGATACACCCATACTGCACAATAGATGCAGAAGTCTTTGAACACTTTTAAATCCCTGATCATTCACATCTATGAATTTGACCCTCTCACCTAAATGATATATCTCTCTTGCTAAAAGAGAAGTTAAGTTTTTCTGACCTAAGATATAACCGGAGATCACATCAACATAAATTTTGTTATTGTATCTTGAGGCTCCCAAAGAATGTCCTTCAAAAAGATAGACAATTTTAATATTTTTAGGCAAATCACCCTCATCCAGATACTTCTGAGCAGAGACCAAAGCTTTGCTCCCTAAATTGGATTTCTCAAGCAAAGAACAAAAAGCCTGAATAGAGTCTAAATTGTTGTAGGCGTAGACAAAAAATTTAACCTCATAAGGAAACTTTTTGATTATTTTAGACTTGGTCGGCTCCTGTTCAAATCCAAAAGATGTTTTAAGAATTGTTTTAAACTTTAGCTCATCAATTCCAGCATCCTTTTTCAAATACTCGAAAGCTTTTTGATAACCCGCACACAAAGAAGCTTTCTTCCACAAAGTTTCATCGAATCTCCTTCTCTTTTTGACTAAAGTCAAAAGCTCATTTATAGATTTCCAGCAGGAGAAATCATTTATTACCTTTGTTGGCAAAGCTTCTGCTTTGAGAGGCAAAAAAGAGAGGGAAATTAAAGTGACAATTAGTAATTTTAACTTGCTCAAGCTTCCTCCTTTGTTAGAAAAACCTCTTTTTAATTTAAGAAAAAAACGTAAAAAGTCAAACGAAAAAATTCGATTTTCTTGAAAAAAACCGCAAAAAAGCGTCGGGCATAAAGCCCGACTCTACCTTTATCTCCGCGTAGCGGCCTGCCCGGCCAGGGAGGGTTTATCCCTCCGCAGAGCCATAAAGGCTCTGCTACGCGTTCTTAAATTATTTCTCTTAGCTTAAATGACCTAAATATTTGGTCTATCTTTAAACTTCTTCAAAACTTCAAAACATCGGGCATAAAGCCCGACGCTCCGGTAACCATAAACCATCTACTATCCACTATAAACCAAATTGTCCCTCCGCCAGAGGCGGGGGGGGGACAATTTAGCGGTGTGTTAACTCGCCTCAACTACTAAATGCTCATACAGTGCCAACTTTTCTTCTCCTCATAATCATATACACGGAGAAACCAGCCATTGCAAGTATCAAAAGAATCAGGCCCCAATGGGTGATGGTAGGCATACAGCAGAGACGCTCGATAGTGGCAGTGGTGTTCAATTGAAGCGTGGAGGTAACAGGATCCCAACTAACGCTATCTACATCCACCACAACTACTTTCACATACTGAAGCTCTGCATCGGCATTTAAAAGAGTGAACGTTCCTCTCTCAACAAAATAAATTCTACTATCATCTGAAAGAACAACTCCCTCTAACCCCTCAATTCTAATGACTCCTGGATGCACTGGGTAAAGAAACGTGGCAGAGCGACGGATATCGACGCAATCGCTTGGACCAGTATATGTTCCTTGCAAATCCAGGGTATATGTATCAGTGTTCGGTCCATCGCGCCTCACCTGTCCAGTTGAGATAATGGTGTCTCCATCCTCGTAAATCATAGTAGTCACAAAATCATAACCATCCGGACTTAGTGTGCCGAGATTTACACCACCGCAGAGTTCGAGTGCTGTCTTTGGATGGTGTTTCGTTTTCCATGACTTTCCATAACATATCGGGTTGTAACCACTTGGGATGCTTGTGAACACGATGGTAGTTTGGGAGAATCCAGTCCATAAGTCGGTTATGCTAGTGCATTGTTTCATTATTTAGTTGACTTAAATTAATATTTATGCTATACTTGTTCTCAAAAAGAGAGGAGGACAGGTATGGCAAGAAAAGCTCCAACAATTTTGTTGACGGTGGAGGAAAGGAAGGCGATTCAGTCTATTATCCGGAAGAGTAGTTCTGAACAACGGATGGTTTTGCGGGCAAAAATAGTTTTGTTAGCATCTCAGGGTTTGCGGAATGACGAGATTATGAAGCAATTGAAGGTGAGTAAACCTGTAGTCATCAAATGGAGGAGTCGTTTTGCTCAAGATAGATTGAAGGGTCTTGAGGATGCCCCCCGTCCAGGGAAACCCAGAGTGTATAGTCCGGAGGTACGAATCAAGGTTGCTGCGGAGGCTTGCAACCCTCCTGAAGGACAGACGCATTGGAGTACCCGTGATCTGGCTAAGCACATAGGTGGAATAAGCCACGTGGCAGTCCATCGGATTCTCTCTGCCGAGAGGATCAAGCCGCATCTGTATAAAATGTGGAAAGATAGTTCTGATCCAGACTTTACCTCCAAAATGATCGAGGTTGTGGGATTGTATATGGACCCTCCCGAAAATGCAGTGGTGTTGAGCGTAGATGAGAAGACGGCAATTCAGTCCTTGGGGCGTCCCAAACAGAACAAACCAGTTAGACCAGGTCAAGTAGAAAAAATCAACCATGAATATATTAGATACGGAACCAAATCTTTGATTGCTGCCCTGGCGGTTCATGAAGGAACCGTCAAAGGGGAGTGTTTCGACCGGCATAGCCATAAAGAATTCTTAATTTTCCTTAAGAATCTTGCCCGGCAATACCCGGACAAAGAGCTCCACTTAATTGTGGATAACCTCAGCCCCGCCTACGGCGGGGAAAAGATTCGAAGATGGCTTCAACGCCACTCCAGAGTTCAATTCCATTTCACTCCCACCTATGCTTCGTGGCTTAATCAAATTGAACTTTGGTTTAGTATTCTGGCTCGAAAAGTGATTCGTCGTGGGGTTTTCACCTCAAAAGAAGACCTTGTAAATAAAATCATGGAATTCATCAAGCGATACAATCGAGAAGCTAAACCTTTTCGATGGACATATACAGGCGATCCATTAACAATATAGGTAAATTGATTTATGAAACAGTGCACTAGTAACTAATTAAAAAAAGGGAAAGATATGTATCATAGAATAAGGATTTTCAGTTCAGTTTTTATAATAGTTTTCTTCTTGCTGACGATTTTCAGTAGCATTTTTGCGGACTCATTTAGAGGCAAGCCGATTTTGTCAGGAACTTGGAGAAACCAAGAAATAGAATATGTTGCAGGGGAGACACTGGTAAAGCTAAAGCCGGGTGTAAGTCCGTCGCAGATTGAGCAACTACTTGATGAAAATGAAGGTTTTCTGATTGGAGATTTTGATAAATACCGATGGGGTCTTGTGGGTTTGATACCCTTTAATCCCCGGACTATAATCAAATATAATCTTCCTCAAAAGACAAAAGTAACGATAAAAATATACAACATCTTGGGTCAATTGGTAAAAACATTGGTGGATGAGGTTCAGGGATCTGGTGTGCATCAGATTGCCTGGAAGGGTGAAAATAATTCAGGGCAGAAAGTTTCGAGCGGGATATACTTCTACAGGATTCAAACCGAAGACTTTGTTGAGGTTAAAAAGATGATATTTATAAAATAGGAGAAGATGATGGAAAAAAAGGTTTTGCTATTGGTTATTTGCTTTTTCTTTTTATTTGCCGCTTTTTTGAATGGGGCTGAGCTAAAGATAGAAGTTATCAAAACAGCTACGATCGATTCAACAAACAAATCTTTTTATGGCAGATTGCTTTTTAAGTTCGATCTTCCTTCTCAGCTTGAAGAAGGCTTCATAGACTATGCGGAGATAATTTTTAAATCTGAGCCAAATATGAGCAATGCTCGTACAGTTGTTTTAGGAGCATATCCTTTGACCAGAGACTGGGAGGAAAACGATGTAGCGTGGGATTCACCCTGGACCGATGAAGGGGGGGATTATATCGATTCCCTTGGTTTGTCTGGACTTCTATTAAAGTCAAAGGATTACAGGATTGCTTTAGATATTACTCAGATAGTAAGGCTTTGGGTTAAAAAATCATTATCCAATTATGGCCTAGTTTTAATCCCCTTGGAATCTGAATATTCTTTAAAGTTACTTCATCATCCCGATTTACCCGATGATGTTAATGCGGAGGTAAGAATATTCTTTACCGCAAAAGAGAAGAAGTAAAGAAAATTTAGAAAAATCTTAAAGTGGGTTGGAGCCACCTGATAGATGGCTTTTGCTTTGCCTGCCATTTAATTCTGAAACATTAAACCTAACTTTTCGTATTTTTAACTTGAAAAAATAAAATTTTAGGTTATTATTATGTCTAAACAGAGAGCCAGTTATGGATAAAAAATTAAGAATTTGATATTTGTGTAAAAAGCTTTACTCCTGACCCTTAAAAAATGTGTCAACACTGAGGTCAAAAGACAAAACAAAAAACCGTCTAAATGAAATTGGATTTTTTTATCCGGTGTCGTAAAAAGGTTTTCGCTAAAGAGATTGATAAAACGAAAAAATTTTTTGTAAAAACTTAAACTTCAAAAAAGGAGATGTGATATGACCAAAAAAATCCTTTTAGCTTTTTTGCTCTTATCCTTTTTGTCCTTTTCCTTTGCTTTCTCCCAAGAGGTTCCAACCTCAGGCTTTTTATCTCCATATTCTTCTGTTGCTCAAGCAGATGATGCTTTATCCATTGGATTTAACCCTGCTGGTCTTGGATGGGAAAGAGAAAACCAAACTTATCTTTTACACTCCTATACTGATTCGAGTTTCAAAGGGAACACCGGGATTTTCCTTTCAGCAGGAAACTTAGGATTTTCTGTTGAGTGGTTAGGTTACCAACTTGAGGAGTGGTATCGGAAATATACTATAGCGGGAGGATTTAAACTTGTTGATAAACTGTATTTCGGCTCAAGTTACAGCTGGTTTGGGTCCAAGATAAAAGAATACGATGACCTCTCCTCCTGGAACATCGGATTTTTAGCCAGGCTTTGTCCTTTTTCATCCATTGGATTTGTGGTTAAAGACTTGAATCGCCCTAAATTTGGAGAAGAGATGATCGATAGGTCTTATCATTTAGGGGTAGCTTTAAGACCTTTATCAGATAGGATTACTTTCTCAGTGGACGGCTTGCTTTACGAATATCAGAAAATAAAGGATTTAAAAACAAGATACAGGGCAGAGATTGAAATTTGGGATGGTCTAATCCTATCAGGGGATATAGACAACGATGGAAACTTGGGGATCAACGCAAGGATAAATTTACCCCGGGCAGGTTTCGGTTCCTATCACCATTTCAAAAAAGATAATAAAACTGAGGGAGTCGTTTACCTCAACACTTCTAAGGACAGGTACAGGAGCTGGTTTCAGCCCAAAAATAATTTTTTGGAGTTGAAACTTTCTGGAGAGATTTTAGAGGAGCCGAAGAGGTTTTTCATATTCGGTCCCAAAAGGAAAAGTATGTTTGAATTGATTAACACAATCCATAAAGCCAAAGAGGATCGGACGGTTAAAGGAATTTTAATTAGGCTCGAACCTCTGGACATTGGCTGGGCTAAAGCTCAGGAGATTAGAGAGGCGATCTTGGATTTCAGAAAGACCGGGAAGAAGGTTTTGTGTTTTATGGAGCTTGGCTCTGATAAAGAGTATTATTTAGCTTGTGCCTGTGATAAAATCATAATGGCTCCCTCTGGTTATTTAGGTTTTGATGGCTTGGCATCAGAGGTGACTTTCATTAAGGGGACTTTGGACAAGTTAGGAATAAAGGCTGAACTTGAACATATCGGTGATTATAAAACTGCGTCTGATCTTGTAACTCGGGATAAGATGTCTGATGCCCATAGAGAGGTGGTGAATTCCATTTTAGATGATTTCTATTTTCAGTTGACCGAGGGCGTGGCTGAATCAAGAGGATTAAGCCGGGATGAAGTTAAATCCGCAATCGATAATGGTCCTTACACCGCAAATGAAGCTTTTGAAGCAGGGTTGGTTGACACTTTGGCTTATTATGATGAGCTCGAAGATATGGCTGAAAAAATGATTGTGGAAAAGCCTCATAAGATAAAATTTAAAGAATATTCTGAAAGGAAATATTATCAATACTCCTGGGCAATTCCACCTAAGATAGCAGTTATTTTTGCCACCGGGATGATTCTTTCTGGAGAAAGTGATGATAATTTTCTTTTTGGGAAAATAATGGGAGCAGAGACAATAGCCTCTGCCATAAAAAAAGCCAGAGAGGACAAATCGATAAAAGCTATAGTTTTCAGGGTTGACAGTCCTGGTGGCTCGGGTATTGCCTCTGATGCGATATGGAGGGAGATAGGGAGGACTAAAGGCAAAAAACCATTTGTGGTCTCGATGTCTGATGTGGCTGGTTCCGGCGGGTATTTTATCTCCTGCCTTGCTGATACTATTTTTGCTATGCCAGCAACCTATACCGGTTCTATTGGTGTGATCTCAGGTAAATTTGATCTCTCAGGACTTTACAAAAAAATCGGCTTTTCAAAAGAGACTGTGAAAAGGGGGGAACATGCGGATTTTTTCACCTCCACCAGGAGTTTTACCAAAGAAGAAAGGGAGATCGTTAAACGCCAAATAAAAGAGTTCTACGACGATTTCGTGAGAAAGGTCTCTGAGGGAAGAGAAATACCTTTTGATTCTGTTCACCAGATTGCTCAGGGCAGGGTCTGGACTGGTAATCAGGGTAAGGAAAATGGCTTGGTAGATGAATTAGGTGGATTGAGATTGGCGATAGCTTGTGCTAAGAAGATGGCAGGTATTTCTCAGGAAAAGGAGATAAAAATAGTTACTTTACCTAAGAGAAGATGGGCTCTCTCCCTGGGAATTGGGCAGATTTTTTCCAAATCCTTAGAATTTGAACCTCTTTTTAAAGAGCTGGAGAAAATTGAATTTTTAGAGGACGAAAGAATTTTGTTTTTAGTTCCCTATCAGATAGAGATCGAGTAGAAAAGGATTTTAATACTTTCAGGTGAATTTAGATAGTTGCGTCAGAAGCTCTACTCCCCTGGCCGGGCAGGCTGACGCTTAAAAAGGTGTCAGGACTTCCACCGAAGGTGGATCCGCCTCTGGTGGAGAGGTCCTGACATAACATAAAAAATTTCTGCTTGTTCGTTGTTTGCACGAATGGAATTCGCGCTACAATTTTGTATTATATTTCTTTTTGGAAAGAACCACTAAGAGGGCTCTTTTTACTGCTGACAAATGAAATTGTTTTGAACGAAATTTAAAAATTGTTTTTCTCCTGAATCCTCTTCAGGAAAAGAGACAATTTTTGTCTTTATCTTTAAGTTCTGAGAAGCTTTGCTTTTTGGTCCATTGATTGAGTTTTCGATAAAATATTTTATCTCCTGGTTTAATCTTTTTGATAAACAAAATGCACCATCTTTGGGGGTCTCAAATAATAAAAGCGCTAATCTTTGATCTTCCAATCCCGAGACAATATCTGTTTCCCTTACAGAGATTCTAATGAACTTTTCTAAGTCGTGGAAAAACTTTTTGGGATTTTTATAATTTTTGACCAATCCATTCAAGCTCTTAAAATCTAAGAGTATCAGAGATAAAAATTCAGAGTATCTTTTAGCCCTCCTAAGCTCTTCGGTGGCTCTCAAGCCAAAGTTTTTGTGAGAGCGGTAAAGTCTTTTGAGTGGGACTCCTTTTGCCTTTTTTGTTTCCAATAGGTTCATGATGAACCCTTTTTCAGATTCTTAACTAATTTAATTCGTATATCGGTGTCGATGCTCGTATCGAAACTCGAGGCTGGTCTTTTTTTCTTTAGTTCGAGTTTCCAGCTTCGAGCATCCTCACCAGCCTCGCCAACCTTCAACGAGTTTCAACCTTTTAAATTCAGCTTGCAAAACAGTCAACTTTTTAATACAATCATTGATCTAATTTATATTCCTTTATCTTATAAAGCAAGGAGCGGTAGCTTATCTCCAGAAGCTTTGCTGCTTTTCTTCTGTTCCAGTTAGTTTTGTTCAAGACATCTGATATAAGCTTTTTCTCCTGCCGGGCAACAGTTTCGGATATCCTTTTTTTCAAGGATAAAGTTTTTTCGGATGTGGGTTTTATCTCCTCTTCAGGGAAAGCTCTCTCCCCGGTTTCCTTTGATAGAATTTGAGCTATTATATTCTCATCTTCTCGTACCACTATCTGCTTGATCAAATTCTCCAACTGTCTTACATTCCCAGGCCAATCGAATTCCTCCAATTTTTTCATACTTTGAGATGAAAGCGGACCGAAACTTCTATTGTAAAGAGCATTATATTTTTTCAAAAAGAACTCGACCAGAAGAGAAATGTCCTCTTTTCTTTCCCTTAAAGAAGGAAGATTTATTGTGATCTCGTTAAGACGGTAGAAAAGGTCATTCCTTAAGGTCTTTTCTTTCAAAGCCTCCTCTAAGTCACGATTTGTGGCACATACTATCCTGACATCGACCTTTATGTTTTTCACACCACCGACTCTCACGAACTCATGCTGTTCTAATACCTGAAGGAGCTTGGATTGAAG
>JAUWYR010000035.1 GCA_030615745.1 Candidatus Zixiibacteriota bacterium
GTCGGGGTGATGTTAGCCTCTGCTATCGAGCTTGTTGGGATCTCCTCTTTGCCCTTTGCCATAGGTCTTTATCTCCCCTTAGAGCTATCCACACCGATTATGGCTGGTGGGCTCATCGCCCTTTTCGTGAGCAAAATTTCAAGAACACAAGAGGCAGGGGAAAGACAGGAGCGGGGGATCCTTTTCGGCTCCGGTCTGGTGGCAGGGGATGCTTTGATCGGAGTTCTGATTGCATTCTTGGTCGCTTTCTTCACCAAATATAGAGCTTTTTATGAACTTCACGAGGGAGCACCACTTGCAGGGTCCATCGCTCCTTGGCTGACACTTTTAGCTTTTGGGGTAGTTGCGCTTTTCTTATGGAGATCAACAATTTTGCCCAAAATTAAAAAGAGGTGAAAAAAATGGAAGAGCTTAAAAATTCTGCAGAGATAGCCGTCAACAATTGCATGGCTGTGAAAAAGGGGGAGACTGTTTTGGTCATCACCGACCAACCTTTAAGAAAGATCGGCTACTTTTTATGGGAGGCTGCCAAGGAGGCAACAACTGAAGCAATTCTTTTGGAGATAATCCCGAGGGCTTCGAACGGGGAGGAGCCTCCACATCAGGTGGCTGAGCTCATGAAGAATTTCGATGTCATCCTCATTCCCACATCAAAATCTATGACCCATACAAAGGCAAGAAGAGAAGCCTGCGAGAAAGGAGCAAGGATTGCCACCCTGCCAGGGATAAGAGAAGAGACTATGAAAAGAACCCTTTCTGCTGATTATCACAATATAGCTAAGCGTTGTTCAAAAATTGCACAGGCACTGGTGGGTGGAAAAACAGTTAAGGTTACCACTTCTTTTGGAACTGATATAATAATGTCATTGGAGGGAAGAGACTGGAAGGTGGACAATGGATTATACCATAATCCTGGAAATTTTGGAAACCTCCCTGCAGGTGAGGTCTATATTGCGCCTTTAGAGGGAACTGCCAATGGTCAGGTAGTGGTTGATGGAGCAATGGCTGGATTGGGAATGCTTAAAAAGCCTTTAAAACTTTTGGTCAGGGATGGATATGTAACAGAAATTTCAGGAGATGAAAAAGCAGAAGATTTGGAGAAATTAATTGCTCCATTTGGCAAAGATGCTAAAAATATTGCGGAGCTCGGGATTGGAACAAATGATAAAGCAAAGCTTTGTGGAAGTGTTTTGGAGGATGAGAAAGTTTTAGGAACAGTTCATCTGGCAATAGGCGACAACAAATCGATGGGAGGTAATATCTCAGTTGAAAGCCACCTGGATGGGATTCTATCCAAGCCAACCTTAGAGATAGATGGAAAGGTAATAATGAAAGATGGAGAGCTGAAAATTTAGCTTCCTTTTGACCTTTCCTGAGCGGACAGGTTGACTCTAAACTATTTTTATTCGAAGAATGCTTCGCATATGAGACCTGATCAAGCAGAAAAAAAATATATTAAGATCTTAAGAAAAATGTCAGGAAATCAAAGGGTGAAAATAGGAGCAGACCTTTACGAATTAGCCTATAAGATAGTTGAAGCTTCCATTTTGGAGAAATTCCCTCATATCTCAAAAAAAGAATTGTCAGAAAAGATAAAAGAGCGCATGTCTTGATGAAACAGGAGGAAGTTTTAAAGAAAGTTGCATCTGCTTTAGAGTCTTTGAAAATTCCTTATATGCTCACAGGAGCAATAGCAGTAAACTATTATGGTAGACCTCGTTTAACCCATAATTTTGACATAATCATAGAATTAAAAGGCACCCAAATAAATGACCTCGTCTCTTTTTTCGAAAAAGAGTTTTATATAAGTTCAGAAGGGATAAAAGATGCTTTAAAGCATAAAAGTATGTTCAATGCTATTCATCATTCCACAGGATTGAAAGTAGATTTCTGGCTTGTTCAAGATGATAGATATGACCATCTCCGCTTCAAAAGGAGAACAAAGAAAAAGATTTTTGACAAAATGGTTCACATCACCACACCTGAGGACTTAATGATCATCAAGTTGAAGTGGTTCAAAGAATCTGGGATAGAAAAACATTACGTGATGCCATGGGAGTTTATCAGGTTCAAAGAAAGGAACTCGACCTTAAGAAGTTCGTATGAATTAAGAAACAGGATGAAAAAAGTGGTGCCTAACCAACAAAAATAAATCTCACTGCTCGCTGGGGATGTTATCATCCCCAGCATTTCTCCCTTGTGGATGCCTGCCCCTCGCCAGGCAGGCCTGCCAAGGATAACATCCACAAGGAACCGTTTACTGTTTACTGTTTTCCGTTTTCCGTATACCGTTTACCGCTTACTGTCATCCGCATTTTTTTCTTATGCCTCTTAGGGTTAGAAGTAACATTTAAATAAGTTTATAAATCTTAAAAAAACTGGGGTGGTGGCAAAAATTTAGCTTGACAATTCACCCTATAGGTTTTATATTAATAAAAAATAGCTTACCTGAAAATATCGATTTTGCCTTTAGATAAGGAGAAAATAATAATTTTATTAACCCAAATATGGAGGTAAGAATGAAAAGTAAAAGATTGTTATTTATCCCTTTATTTTTAATCCTCTTAACAACTTTCACCTTCGCACAGAAGGATCCTAATGACCCAGGAGCACCTGATACAGTCTGGTTTTATCCTAATGAATTGTATTATCCTTTGCCTTCTGGTCCTGGAATGGCATATATCCATATCGGATTTGTAAATGATGACTCAGTGGCTGCTATCACTACTCCTTTTTTCTGGTCAGGTCCTTTGATTTTCGATTCAGTAACTTTCAGAGAGAGTCGGGTCTTGTATTTGGAGCACAAAACAGTAAATTTAGATATGCCTAACAACAAAGTTTTAATTGGTGCTGTTCCTGTAAAAGAACACATCATCCCTCCAGGAAGAGGGATGTTTGCCACATTATGCTACACCATAAACGAAGTGAGTGCTGGATACATAGATACTATATTCTTTCCTCCGGCAAATCATCTTTATTTTGTCACATCCGAGCCAACCTCCTATGTTCCGTGTTTTATCCCCAGTGCTTTTCCTGTGGTCGAATATTGGCCCGGGGATGTTACCCATAATGAAAAAATTGACTTGGCGGATGTAATCTATTTGGCAAAATATGTCTCCGGTTTTTTCCCTCGACCACCTTATCTTGTTGCTGCTGATGTTAACGGTGACTGTAAAGTTGATTTTGCTGACGTGGTATATTTAGCTAACTTTTTATTAAAAAGTGGTCCTCCTCCCATGCCAGGTTGCGTATGGTAAAAGATAATTTTAATTTCTTAAAAAACAATCATACATCTTCTTTCAAAAGGAGGAAAAAGATGAGATTTAAAACCAGGTTTTATCAATCGATTATCATTGGGATAATTTTACTCTTAAACACAGGTTTTGCTTTTGGTCAAAGTATACCTGATACCATCAGAGTAGAATGTAAGGAGATGGTTTTACCAAACTCGGAGTTCACCTTAGAAGTCTCTATGTTCACTGATTCCGCTTTGGCTGGTATCTCTATCCCTCTGACATTTTACAATCCTAACAACCTTGATATCTACATCGATTCAATAACATGGAGTAGTTGGATTACTGATAATCCTCCAGATATTGAGGGTCGGGAATGGCATAATGGTGCAGGAGGGGATACTGCTAAGACCTTAAAAATGGCAGCGGTCTGGCTTGCAGATAGCCTTGTGCCTGGACAGGGGGCTGTAGCCACAATCCATTTTCATACAGGTCCAACCTGGGACTCTACCCTTTACACTAAAGTTGACAGCACAACTTACAAACCTCCTGATATCGGAGTTCATCTTGAGCTAACTAATCTAGATGCCTTTACTTATACCCCAGAATTTATTGCAGGCTGTCTTGGTCCTCCTCCCACACCTCATAAGCCTCAACTTCAATTGCCAGATACTCAAGAAGTTAACGCTGGAGACACAGTTGAATTTGTCGTTGTCGCAACGGATGAAGATACTTTAGATATTTTGACCATAACTAAATATGGTGTAGGAGATTTCACCACTACCCCTGGTCCTTCTCCAGATACAGGATTTTTCAGCTGGGCTACTACTGACGATGATACCGTTAACTCTCCCTATACAGATACTTTTATAGTTGATGATGGGACTGGACTATCAGATACCGGATTTGTAGTTATAATAGTTAATCCCTTTTATCATAATCCCACCCTCACATTTGTTCCCTCTCCTCCCTACACACTTTTAGGTGGGGATACCTTAGAGTTTACAGTGATTGCCCAGGACCCTGATCCCGAACAAATATTAACCATAACTAAATATGGTGTAGGAGATTTTACTACCACTCCGAGCGTGGCACCATGCTCCGGGTTTTTCTTCTGGGCTACCACTTTGGATGATACCGGAACCCATTTTGATACCTTCATAGTGGACGATGGCACAGGTTTAGCTGATACTGAGATTGTATCGATAGAGGTTTTCCCTTATGTTCCTCCTGCTGCCTATGGTGATCTTAACCATGATGGAAAGATAGATTTTGCAGATGTGGTGTTTTTAGCAAATTATCTTTTTAAGGATGGCCTTCCACCCACACCCCTTGCTGCAGGAGATATTAATGGCGATTGCTATGTTACCATCGGGGATATAGTATATTTATCCAATTTTTTGGTTGGAACAGGACCTGAACCCAAGCCCTGGTGCCTGCCTGGGGATGTGAACCACGATGGATATGTGAATGTGCCAGATGTGATCTATTTCATTAATTATCTATTAAAAAGTGGCGAAGAGCCAGAATCCAAAAACTCCACAGATGTCAATGCTGACTGCAAAATTGATGTGGTGGATTTAGTCTATTTGATAAACTTCCTTTTCCGCGGAGGTCCAATTCCTGAACCAGGTTGCGTTGAAAGCCTATCTCTTCTCCTTGCCAAAGCAAAACCGGAAACCGCAGAACTAACTTTAACTGATTTCGTCTTAGACAGAACCTCTGAAATAATAGAGATTCCTATCAGCGCTAAGTTCGATGTTCCTATAGCAGGGGTTCAGTTAGAAATTGGCTTCGACCCACAAAAGTTGGAAGCTTTGGATCCAGTGTTAAGCTCCAGGAGTAAAGCTTTAACCCTCTATCACAGCACTAAGCAAGACTATCAGTTGATCGGAATTGTTGACATAAATCTTAAAAATCTTATCCAGCCTGGTGATGGGACTATAATTACCCTGAGGTTTAAGCCTAAGTCTGAGTCATTCGATCTTTCCAAAATCAAGATCAGGGAAGCAATACTGGTTGACCCATCCGCTTATGAATTACAGGTTACTATAAATCAGGAAACTGGTAGTTTAGTGAGATAGAATAGATTTTCTCTAATAAAAAAGCCCCCAGTTTGGGGGCTTTTTTATTAAGGAACTGAAAAAACTAATCGGGGTTTGTCCCTATTTTATTATCGGATAAAAAGAAAATAAAATTTAGCTTTAAAATTTTATCGTGAATTTTTTAAAATCGCTCGAGTAAAAAGATAGAAGGTTACAGGATGAACACAAGGGTCTGACAGGATGAATCTTTGAAAATCTTTAAGTCAAACTTGAACTTCCATTGTGAACTAATCTTACCACACCTTTTTAAAAAGTCATATTTATTTCAAATCTTTTTAAGATTGTAAATCTTTCATCCTTTAGCATCGTTTGTCTCTTTTAATTATTATGATTTATCAAACTTAAAAAGTCCAATATTTTTGAGATAACCTAATAATCTAAAATCTGTTGACTTTTTAAGCCAAATACTTTTAATTTGTTTAAAGTAACAATTTATAGATTTTTGTCGATTATTTTATAGAACTAAAAAATCAGATGCTACTTTAAAAAAGACCACTGAAAATGCCTATTTCGGAAAAGGACATTCTTCTAAAAATAAGCCAGGCTACCTCCAGGATATCAAACTTAGAGCGAGTGCTTAAGAGGTCAGTTAAAATCTCTGCTCAGGCTGTGGGTGTGGACCGCTGTTCCATCTGGCTAACGGATGATGATAAAAAATATGCAATGGTTAAAGCCGTCTATGTCAGAGGTAGTTTTGATCCCGTTCATCTGGGAGCCAGAATCAATCTAAATAAATTCCCTAAATTCAAAAGACTATTCTCAGAGGGGAAAGTTATCCATTCCCCTGATATCTCAAGAATAGTCGCAAATCGATCTGAAAAAAAATTCTTTGCTAAAGCCAAGATTAAGTCTTCTCTATCGGTTCCACTGAAAATTAAGAGTAAGATTTTGGGTGCTCTAAATTTGGGAACTCTAAAAAATTATAAAACCTTTACCCCTTCGGAGATAAGATTATGCCAAACCATAGCCAATCAGATAGCAGTGGGGATAGAGAATGCCAGGCTTTACAAAAAGCTTGAGCATCGTGCTTCTCTTCTACAGGAACAAAGCATCAAAGCACTCAGAGAATCGAAGGAGAAATACAGAACTCTGCTTGAAAACTTGCCGCAGTTGATCTTTCTCAAAGACAAGAAATCAGTTTATATTTCTGCCAACAAAAATTATTGCAAATCTTTGGGTATTAAACCAGAGGAGATCAAGGGGAAGACCGATTTTGATTTTTTCCCGAAGGAACTGGCCAAAAAATACAGAAAAGATGATCGGGATATCATAAAAACCGGAAGAACAAAGGAGATAATAGAGGATTATATTGAAAAAGGAGAAAGAAAAATTGTTCAGACTGTCAAGACCCCGGTATTAGGAGATGGTGGCAAACCCATTGGAGTTCTGGGAATATTCTGGGACATCACCGAGCGCAAGAAAGTAGAGCAAGAAACTGAAGCCCAAAGGAGGAAGCTTGAGACTTATATAGAGAGTATAACTGATGGAGTTTCGGTTAATGATGTAAATGGAATTATCACTCATGCGAACGCAACCTGTCTTGAAATGTATGGTTGTAAATCAAAAGAAGAGATGATAGGAAAACCAATATTTAAATTTGTCGCAGAAAATGAACTACCAAGAATCAGAAAAAGGTTTATGCAAGCTGTGAGAACCAAAGAAAAAACAATCAAAAATCTTGAGATAATTGCAAGAAAAAAAGATGGTTCAGAATTCCCCGTCCTGCTCAGCACAGCATTTATATGGGATGAAGAAGGAAACCTTGCTGACAATATAACAATAATCAAAGACATCACCGAACGCAAGAAGGTGGAAGAGAAGTTAAAAAAATCTGAAGAAAGATATAGAACGCTAGTCGAAACCTCTAATGACATGATATTTACAGTGGACAGTAGGGGAAATTTCCTCTTCACCAATAAGGCATTTGAGAAAATTTTAGGATATTCAGATGAGGAAATAAAGAAAATAAATGGGTTTGAATTGGTCCATCCCCAGGATTTAAAAATTGTAAAAAAGCAATTTGCTCAGTTGGTTGAAGGTAAAAGTGTGGACAGCATGGAATATAGATACAAAACTAAAAATGGTTCCTATATCAATATTTTAAATAATCCCTCACCAATACGCGATCCACAAGGAAATATAGTTGCAGCTTTTGGTATTGCCAGAGACATCACTGAGCGCAAGCGGGTCGAAGAGTCTTTGAAGCAAAAAATCCTGGAACTGAATTCTTTCATAAACAATATCCCGGATATGGCCTGGCTAAAGGACGCTGAATCACGTTTTATTGCGCTCAATAAAGCCTTTGGCGATGTCGTCGGCATGAAGCCAGAGACACTAATAAGTCAGACCTGCGAAGCCTGCTTCGGAACTGAAGTAGGCAAAAAGTTCAGGGAAGATGACCTAAAGGTGATGAAAGGTAGAAAGCAGGTAAACATCGAGGAGAAGATCTTAGATTCTAAAGGGAATGAACTTTGGCTTGAAACTATAAAATCGCCACTATTTGACCAATCAGGTGAAGTTGTGGGAACGGTGGGGATCGCCCGCAATGTTACCGATCGCAAGCGTGCCGATGAGGCGCTGCGGGAAAGCGAGGATAAAATAAAAAATATATTTGCCTCAATCAGCGACAGCATTGCAGTCACTGACTTAAAGGGGAATATAATCGAATGTAACCAGGCAACCTTAGATTTGCATTGTCTTTCCTCGATAGAAGAAATACTTGGCAGAAGTGCTTTAGACTTCATAGCTCCAAAAGATCATACTCGTGCAAAAAGAAATATGAAAAAGACTTTAGAACAAGGTTTCATAAAAGATGTAGAGTATACACTATTGACCAAGGATAAACGTGAGTTTCCAGGCGAACTTTCTGCCAGCGTGGTTAGGGGCGCTTCTGGTAAACCCGCCGCTTTTGTAGCTATAACTAAGGATATATCCGAGCGAAAAAAAGCAGAGGAGGCGCTACGAAAAAGCAAGGATTTAACAACTATTCTCCAAATAAGTTACAAAATAACTCAAATCCTCAACCTGGACAAAATGTTGGAATTGGCTTGCCAGGAAACAGCCAAGGCACTGGAGATTGATAGATGTGTTGTTCTTTTATTAGATGAGAAAGAAAACGCGGGAATCATAAAAGCAATATACATAAAAAACCAACCTCACCCCTCGATTTTAGGTGCAAGGCTTTTACTGAAGGATTTCCCCATACTGGTGAAACTCTATCAGCAAAAGGAAAGATTTCTTCACGCACCGGTTATTAAAAACGCACCTTTATCCAGGAAAGAGAAAGATTATTTTAGAAAAGAGAAGGTGAAGTCTTTCGTAATTGTTCCCATAGATATTGGCAAAAGACTTTTAGGAACCTTTTTGGTGGGAACTATAGAAAAAGAAAGGGTCTTTACTGAATCTGAGATCGCTTTTGTCCAGACCTTAGCCAACCATTTAGCCATAGCGGTGGAGAATGCGAAATTGATGGAGTTAGTTAAAGAGCAAGCCGAAAATCTTAAAACCTTATCCCAACAGGTTATCAGGACTCAGGAGGATGAGAGAAGAAAAATCGCTCAGGAACTACATGATGAGATCGGTCAGGCTTTGACCGCAATGAAGATAAATATAGAGATGTCAAAACAAAAAATCCCTTCTGAATTCACTCAGGTAATTGATAGAATTAAAGAGAACGAAGAGCTGATAGTTCAAACTTTGGAGAAGGTTAGAAATTTAACCACAGATTTGAGACCGCCCATGCTCGACGATTTTGGCTTAGTTCCAACATTAAACTGGTACATACAAAACTTCTCCAAAAGAACAAACATTAAAGTTACATTTGAAACTAATCACTGCCGAGGGAGGTTCCCCCTGGATCTGGAAATGGTTCTCTACCGAATCAACCAGGAAGCTCTGACAAATGTTGCAAAACATGCTAACGCCACCAGAGTCTCAATCACACTTGAAAAGAAAAACAATTTTGCTCTACTTACCGTAAAAGATGATGGAGTTGGCTTTGACATAAAAAAGATAATGAGTGAAAGGAAAGTAAAAAAAGGATTTGGCCTTTTCGACATCAAAGAAAGGGTCAAGCTATTAAGTGGAGATTTCAGTATAACCTCAAAACCTAAAAAGGGGACAAGGCTTCAGGTGAGGATACCCTGTCCCAGAGGGAGATAATATGAAAAAAATAAAGATTTTAATTGCTGATGACCACAAGATTTTGCGTCAGGGGATAATCTCTCTTCTGAAATCCCAGCCAGATCTGGAGGTGGTAGGAGAAGCTCACGACGGAAAGGAGGCAGTAGAAAAGACCAAAGAGCTTAAACCGGATGTGGTCCTAATGGACATCGGGATGCCCAATCTGAATGGGCTGGAAGCCACCAGGCAAATAAAGAAATATGATTCCAGGATTAAAGTCTTAATCCTGACCATTCATAAGAATGAAGAATATATCTTCCAATCCCTTCAGACAGGAGCCTCAGGGTATCTTTTAAAAGAGACTGCAGTCGAAGACCTGATCTCAGCTATCCATTCGGCTTATAAAGATGATTCCTTCTTGAGTCCGAGTATCTCTAAGACAGTGATTGATGCCTTTTTGAGAAAATCAGCCAAGGGGAGAGACCCCACTGCTTTCGACACATTAACGCCTCGGGAGCGGGAGATACTTCAGTTGATAGCTGAGAGTCATACTAACTCTGAGATAGGAAAAATGTTATATATCTCGAAGAAGACCGTCGACGCCCATAGAACTCACATCATGGACAAACTGGACATTCATGACGTGGTGGACTTGGTCAAATATGCTATAAGAAAAGGGATAGTGACTTTAGACACTTAAAAGTAAATCTGCCTCAGGAACATTTTAATGTTAATATGAGATGTGAATGCACAAAAAAATAGGGTTTTTATCTTATTGTCAATTTTTTGGTGTTTTCTATATTATCAATAGAAAAGGAGAATAGAAATAAAGAGGGTGTGCCCTGTCCCTTGGGTAGTTCCTAGCCCCCCTCTACCCAACAAGGTTTGCACCCTCTTTTAATTTTATTCTAATTTTAAAAACCAGCCTAAGTATCTTATATCTTTTTGAAAAGAACACCCCACCAGAAAAAATCTCTGAAGTTTTGAATATCCCTTTAAAGAAAGTTCAATATGTTAGGCAAATAGTCCAGGCATCCCAGCATATGAGAGAGACGCCATATTTCTGGCAGGAATAATCTTGGGGTAGACAAACACTAAAATTTTTATTCCTTCCAGATGTTCACAGCTTGGCCATATAGGTGCGTGACGAAAAAAAAAGTAACTGATAAGGTATCTAATAATAGAAAAAGATAAGCCTTTTAGTAAAAGACCTTGACATAAAGACTGATCGCTTCTATATTCAATCCAAGCGATACATTCTTTTGGTCTACTCATAAAGTGAACTAAAGCCAAGGAAGATCTGTAAATGAAGTGGAGCAAGGCACTTTTAGTGATAACGATTGTTTTTGCAGTCTTAATCATAGCAATAGGGGTTTTTGCGTATAGGGGTTGTATCTCGGTTGGTCTCGCTGGATATGTCATATTAAGCTTTACGCTGATTGCAATTCTTCTATATGCCTATTTCACTTACAAAATATTAGAAGTTCAGCAGAATATGTTCCGATGGAACCAAAACCCAGTGTCAGTTTCGTGGATCAGACCTGACTTATTGAAGTATACAAGGCAAGACGGTAAAGTTGATTTTAAAACGTTTTTTTTCATAAGAAATCTTAGCAGAACTCATGCCGTTGCGAAAATCAATATCAATCCTAAAGTTAATGAAGAAGCGGCCAGCAGTAACGATGCTTATTTCGGCAAGAAATGGTGGTATGTTCCAGCTCATAAAACTATTCGAGGGTGGTTTCCTCTTCTTGAGATATTGGAGTCTGTCAAAGTTGATCTCGGCACCTTTCAGACAAAGCGGATGTCTTTAAGATTGCAAATAAAAGTAGTTTACAAGAAATGGCAGCAAAAGCAAGATAGACCTATGTTAGAAAATCCTCCTGATATCTGGTATCTTGATCATCCCAAATGGTGCTGGGTTCACGAACCAACAACCTCAGAGATTCAGTTCCCCGTTTTCAGTAATAAAGAATGATTTTTGCTAGTTCGGAAATTGGAATTCCGAACAACTATCATCTTTTCGTGCGGGTCACCAAGATTCCGCAGAGGCAGAAAAATCTCCCGCGAAGCGGGATCTTGACGAAAATTCCCACACTAACTAAAAGACAACGATTTTCCTACTTCCCCCTCTTATGATAAACAACAATCCACGGACTGCCGAATCTTTTACGCTCATCCTGTGTTGTCCTTTTTAAGTATCTGTTCTCTTGCGGTTTCCAGCCGACAGGCATGGGCTCAAGCAAATTAGGTCTTTTTCTTCTGGAGTATGAACTGAGACGATTGCTGAGATAAGTCATTGCAGAATACCTTGTGCCAGAACCATCTCCATAAAGACCATACCTTTTCACCAGATTTTCCCATAGCTTCGGGAAAACTTTTCGCATCATATCAACATAGTCAAGAATAGTAAATGATGGTGCCGTCTTTTCAATAACTTTTTCAAGCTCCTCATCAGATATTTTTGTTCTGCTCATATGCTCTTAGCTTGCCTTTTTGATTGGTGAATGAAATTTGAAAATTAACTTTTCCCTGCACAAAATAAAAAAATAGTAAAAAATCTACTTTCTCAACAAAATCTTTTCCCTCATAAGAAAATCAAAACTCTCTTTAAAATCCTCAACAGAATCCATCTCTAAGATGATCGGAGCTGAAAGTTCAAGCTCTTTTACCAAATCAAGAAGATTCAATATGTCGATCGCACCTTTTGGTAAAGATTGATGAGTATCTTTTTTACCATCGTTGTTATGAAGATGTATCTCGCAAAGATATTTGCTCACCGATTTTAAATAATCCTCAAGGGGCAATCCATAAACATTAGCATGGCCTGTATCCAGAACTACTTTAAGATTTGAAGAATCAACTTTCTCAATTATTGACAGATGCTCCTCCTTTTGTTTAACCAACTGATGATTCCTCCCTCTGGGACTGTTTTCCAAACCGAGAACAATTTTGTATTCTTTAGCTTTACCAAGCAACTTCTGCAAGCTCGAAATCAACATTTCCCTTGCTTCAGGTATAAAAGTAATAGGAAAATCTCCTGGGAGATTCCCCCCATGAATAACTAAAACCCCCGCATCGATTTTTCTTGCGAACTCTAAACTTTCCAAAATCGATTCAACAGATGCATCTCTTATTTTTTGATTTAAACTCCCTATATTTATATCATATATTGGAGAATGCACACTTGATTTAAGTTTGCGTGATTTGAGCTTTTCTTTGATTTCTTGAATATCTTTATTTTTCAAATCTGGTGGGAAAAAATTAGGAGGGTCGGTCTTGAATTCGAGATAATTTATGGGGAATTTTTTTGCTTGCTCGAAGAACTTTTCAAAATCCTTTAGTCCAGAAAGAAAAGTCGAAACCCCAAATTTGAGTTTATTTATCATGAAAACCTATTTATCTTTTTGTTATAACAAGAATTACAGTAGTTAAGTATAAATATATAAAACACTCTATCCAAAGTCAACGACTCTCTTGCATTTGCTACGCAAAGACCAAACATTTTTTATTCAATTTCGGCTAACGTTTTCGCGGGTATGCGAAGTTCCACCAAAGGCGCGGTTTGGGCGAGCGTACCGATCCGCAAACACGCTGTTAACCGCCGTTTGATACCCTTCAAAACAAGAATGGTATAAACATTTTGGTCTGTTTCATATAGCTTTGATAAGCAGGACCAAAAAAACTTATATTCTCAGCTTCCTCTATCTTAGCAGTCATTGTCCAAAAGATGGTCGTAATCACAGCCAAACAAAGACTAAGCCATAAAGGGTGTTTAAAGAACACTCCCCAAGTTCCAAATAATCCTGAACTATACATAGGATGCCGAATGTAGCGATAAGCCCCTACCCTCACCAATTCGGTTGTCTTTTCGATACCTATCAATGACCGGTCATCCCGCTCGCTTTTGGGTTTCCCCACCCTATGCAATAATTGAAAACCGTGAATAACCAAAAACAAAGAGACGATTAAAAGGAGCCAGGAAATTACCTGATGAGGACTGAACGGTTCATAAAACCAATAATCAAGGTTTAACAGAACTAAGGCCAGAATTGATTCAAAAGCGAAGAAACGGTAAAAGCCATGGGAGCGGGGATTGCGCAATGAATGCCAGGACAAATAGACAAATCCTGCAGTTGCGCCCAGAAAAATAACTGATTTTAATAGAATGGACATATCGTTTCACCTAACAGTAGCTGATAGTTCAACATAAGTTTATCTCTACTAATAAAATAACAGTCGCAGCTAATCTTAAGCATATGAAGTCTTTTTTCCAAAGGACTAATCGGCTTCGGCAATTCCTATTACCGAAGCATCAGAGACATTATTAATCCTTTCTTGCATAACCATCGAGTTCACCTGCCGCTATGAGCACAGCGTTTCAGTGGTCCGAGTGCAGCGATTGGTTATGCTTTTTTTTCTTGGCGATGAATGATTTTAGCTAAAGCACGAAGTGTTTCATTTACAGATTCTCTATCTGAAAAAACTTTTGCTACATCCGGATCAAGAACAATCACATTAGAGCCCTTCTGGTAACGTTTTGCATATTTGCCTCTCACTCCTGAGCTAAAATCATACTCGTCTAACATCTCTGGCTTATTGTTTTTTTTCTGTACCTTCTTCATATGTCTTCCTTTCTCGTCGTGTTGCTCGACGTGCACTAATAATACGAATCCTATTACCTCGTTCTGCATGAACTACAACCAACAAACGATATTTGTAAGAAGACCCAATAATAACAAATCGTTCTTCATCTATCGAATGTAATGGGTCTCTAATAGTAAGAGATAATGGATCTCCAAATACTGTTGTAGCCTCTTCAAATGAAATTCCATGTTTCTTTATATTTTGCTGTGCTTTATTCCTATCCCATTCAAAAAGTAAAGACATTCAAGTCCCTTTTGGATATATAACGTTACTATTCAACAAGATAAAGTCTGGAATATTTTTAGCTTCTATGCAATAATTTTGAATAAGCATAACATACGTTTATCTGTACTAATAAAATTACAATTACCTCTAATCTTAAGCAAATAAAATCCTTTTTCTAAGGAACTAACCAGCTTCGGCAATTCCTATTACCGAAGCATCAGAAGGTTCCAACGACATGCTATGCATCATTGTCTATCAGCTTACTTGCGATAGCGTCCAATGTTTCTAAATCAGGATAAGCTGAGTACCCTGTGAGAGTGTGCTTAGGCACGAAGTATTCGAAACCTTTTGACGCATAGATTTTATTTGCGCCCTCAAGAACTACAATCTCGTCATCAGTCAGGACTTTCTTGGCTTGGGCAAGAGCTGCATAAGCTCGCATCAAGTTGTGCCCGAATTCCACTTTAACCTCCGTTTGCCTCTTTGCCTGAAGGTGTTTCGATTTGATCTCAAGCTCGATTGCACGGCAAAGCAGGAAATAAGGAACAGGGGAAAACTTGTGTGGAGACCTGAAGTCTTGCTTGCATTTATAATAATGCGTCGCCCACCTATGGAACGCATCAGGTGATAGGTTTAGGTTAATGCCCTCCATTTGAATTCTTGATTCGTTCATACGAAACCTCCAATGCCGCCTAACATAAGTTCATAGGTACTAATGAAATTGCAATCACGGCTATTTTTAAACATATAAATCTCCTTTTTCTCTCTTAATTTCAACTTGTTACAGCACCAATCAATTATATATAAATTCTCACAAAAAGTATCAGTTAATTCAAAAAAAGACAAAGGATTTAGTCTCTTACTTAAACTATCCCTTAATATTCCCAATCGGTTTCAGCTCGAAAACTTTTTTCGAAATCCCGAGCCTATCAACTGCGTTCACCACCTCTTCGATATTCTTATAGGCAATCCCTGCTTCCTCGGCTAAACCGGGCATAGAGACTGCTCTTACCATTATGCCTCGGTCCTCCATCTTCTGCCTGATCTCTGTTCCTCTCACTCTCCTTTTTGCAGCCATCCTCGACATAGTTCTTCCAGCTCCATGCATGGTCGAGCCTAAACTTAGCTCCATCGCCTTCTGGGTTCCAACTAAAAGATAGGAGTCTGTTTCCATTGAGCCACCTACTATAACTGGCTGACCAACATCACGGTAAATTTCGGGAAGGGCTGGATTTCCAGGACCAAATGAACGAGTTGCCCCTTTGCGGTGAACTATAACCTTCTTTTTTACTCCGTCGAAGTTGTGCTCCTCCAATTTGGCAATATTGTGCGCTACATCATAGATCAGATGCATTCCCAAATCTTTTGGGTCCTTATGGAAAACCTCTGAGAATGCTTCCCTTATCCTATGCATAATCACTTGACGATTAACAAAGGCTGAGTTAGCCGCACATAGCATAGCAGCATAATAGTTTTTTCCCTCTGGTGAATTAAAGGGGGCACAGGCTAATTCCTTATCATTGATCTTGATATTATATTTTCTTATCGCCTCAGTGAAAACTCTGAGATAATCGGTTGCGATCTGATGACCAAATCCCCTTGAGCCACAGTGAACCATAACAAACACCTGATTGGGTCTTTTTAGCCCAAATCTTTTTGCCAACTCTGGATTGTAAACATTATCTGTTACAACGACCTGGAGCTCAAGATAATGATTACCTGAGCCTAAGGTCCCCAGCTGGTCAACTCCTCTGGATATCGCTTTGGAACTCACCTTGGAAGGATCAGCACCAGAAATTCTCCCACCTTCCTCAGTCCTCTCAATATCCTCGTTCCATCCATAACCATTTTCAACGCACCAGTGGACACCTTTAACCATAACCTCTTTGAATCTATCAACTTTGAGCTTTACGAATCCTTTTGACCCAACACCCGCAGGAACCAATTTGAACAAAGCATCCATAAGCTCTTTTTTCTTAGCATTTACCTCCTCCAGACTGAGGTCTGTCTGCATCAATCTAACACCGCAGTTGATGTCAAAACCGATCCCCCCAGGAGATATTATCCCCTGCTCTAAGTCAAATGCAGCCACTCCTCCAATGGGAAAACCATATCCCCAGTGACCATCCGGCATACACAAGGCGTTCTTTAGAATCCCGGGTAGACAGGCAACGTTGGTAATCTGGTTAAAAACCCCCTGGTCCATCTCTTTTATCAATCTATCTGACCCAATGATTTTTGCTGGAACCCTCATCCCCTCCTTTGCTGTTTTTGGTATTTCCCAAATCCCTTCTTGTATCTTTTTCATCTCCATAATATCACCTCACACATCTAAAATGATTTTTGCCCTCCATTTATTTTTATCCCTTTTAACCTCGAAAAGATGATAGGTAACTGCCTTAACATCCAATCTAACTTTATGTTTTCCTTGGTCTGTCTTCTCACCCTTGAGTTTGCCCTCGAGTTTATAAACTTTTCCTTGTTCTATCTTCAAATCGAATTTATTAAAAAGCATCCTCTCTTTATCTTTAATATAAATCAGTTCAGATAAAAAATCAAAAAGCAATGTTTCCACATCCTTTGCTTTCAGTTTTATTTTAATAGTTTTCTTTTGCTCAATTTTTTTTGTATCAGCCATCACCTCAAAGGTGGCAAAAGCACAGGTGGAGAAAAGGTCTTCTAAGGTTTTGCCATAAGCCTCAAAAGCAGCATCTGCTATGGCAATATCATCTAAATATTTGAACTTACCCATGATACTATTTTTTAAGTTCTTTTAGATTCTTCCCTTTTAGATATTTTCAACCAAAAATATGAGCCGAACACAAAACCCAAAAGAACACAAAGAATCGCAAGCAGAACTTTGGACATTCGAAATGACCAGAACAAAAAAACAATATCAGTCAATCCGGTATTCTGGAGAATAAAAATAATTAAAAAGACAGCTCCAACAATTGTCAAACCTACTCTAAAATTCATTTTTTCAACCTTTTTAATTTTTATTCAGTGCTCTCAGAGTTTCGAGTTCAACGTTAGACCTCCACAATACAATCGACCGGGCATATCTGCACACATTTTGGTCCACCCTCTACTCCAGTACACTCATCGCATTTCTTGTGGTTTAGGACAAATATCTCTTCCTCGAAAATAGCATCCTTGGGGCATTCAGGAACACAAAGTCCACAACAGATACAATCATCTGTAATCCTTAATGCCATAATAACTTTTGCCTCTTATGGTGTCAATTTCTATACGGTTAAATACACCTTTAAATTGTGAAAAATGTTATTAAAAGAAACCTTCATCCAATTTAGCTTCAGTGAAAATTTTTTCTTTTTTTGTTTTTATCTTATCTTTCAACCACTCCTCATATAGATAAATTTTGGCAGGAATGGCAAAGGGTGATTGAGGAGAAGTTAAAATAGCCTCTCCTGCCTCAAGCATCTGAATCTCTGTTCCTAAATCTGAGATATCGTTTTTAGCAGACGATTTCAGGATAGTTCTGTCCCTCTCATCTGCTAAGCCTAAAATGAAAAGGGTGTTGAATTGGGATAAAAGCTCTTCATGGATCAACTTTGGCTGCTGGGTTATTGCACAAAGACCGGTCTTGAATTTTCTACCCTCCCTTGAGATCTGGGCAAATATATTTATATCCTGCTTTTCTTTCTGAGACAAAACCCTTTGAGCCTCCTCCATAACAATCAAGCAAGGAAAAAGCTTTTTGAATTCAAATGGTTTCTGATAAAGGGACCTGTTATGATTAAAAACAGCTCTTGCAAGTATGGCTGAAACTAAAAGCTCCTCCTGCTCAGACATATTAGAAGTATCGACTAAGACCACCTTGCCCAATCTGAGGTCATTTATAACATTTTTAGTAATTGATAGGGTCGGGTCTTTGTGAACAAAAGGTAATCTTAGAATATGCTCTGCTCTTCTTTGAATCACCCCTAAAGTGGATTCGAAAAATCCACCTCCCAAAGAGATCTGTAATGAAAGCTCTTTTATAGGTGTTAAATTGACCTTTTCCAGCCAGTCATTTCCAAAGATTGACCACAAAGCATATAAAGCCTCTATCTGTGGCTGGGTAAAACCATAGATGTGTCTTATATCTTTTATCTCAATCTCTTTCGAGCTGATTTTTAACTTATTATGAGGTCCTTTTAAATCGCGTGAACTATATACTCTTAATCTATCCGAGGCCAGAGGATGGTCAACCAGTCCCTTATAATTTGGGTCCCCTCCACCATCATAATATTCGCCGTGGGGGTCCAATATCAACATACCATATTTTCCAGATTCCAAAGCTGCACCAGCTAATACCTTCATCAAGTTACTTTTGCCCATACCTGTGGTTGCAAAGATACCGATATGATAAGGAAAAAGCTCACCTGATATTCCAATAGGAAAATCCAGAACCTTCTCACCAGACCTCAGGTACCCAACCTCAATATCGCCCATATATTTTTTAAGGAAAACAAAATCATTGCTTCCTGGCGTTTTCACTTTTGAGAAATGCGCAGGTATGGTTTTGGGTTTTCTAAAATCTTTGCCTTTGACATAGCCTAATAAATTACATTTACCAACCTTGAAAAGCCTTCTCTCTTTCTCGGCAAACTTATAACTTTCCCCTTCCCTATCCAGAAGCATCATATTACCAGCTGTCCTTGAAGACCAGTCAGGGTCTTTTGCCTCTGCCCCGTAAAAAATGTCCACAACCCTTAAATAAAATGGAAGACTCTTATCCTCATCTATAGCAATTAAAATATCCCCTAAGTTTAACTCCTCCTCATAAAAAGTCCTGAAAATTATCTCGGTTATACTTTTCCCAGTTATTCTACCCTTGTACTCCATATCTCTTGATGCCTCCGCAAAAATTCCTTTCAAAAAATTTCATTTTTTTAAATATCACGCTTATCAAAATCCGTTCAATCCGTTTCATCCGCTGATAAATCCGTTTCATCTGCTGTTAAATCCGTTTAATCCGTTTCATCCGTTGTTAAATCAGTTCAATCCGTTTCATCCGCTGATAAATCCGCTCAATCCGCTGATAAATCGGCATTCAGAACCTCATGAAAATCTGTAAATAATAAATCCCACTCAGAACTCGAAATCCCCTTTTGCAAAGCCTTCTGTTGCAACCAGTATCTTATGTCCTCCACTTCAGAGAACCTTATCCTAACCATATTATGAATAGCTGTTAAAGGATATGGATAACCCAAAACAGAAGGGTCTGAACAAAATTTTGAAAGAGCTGAAAATAGGAGATCAGGTGATACTTCATCCTCCCTGTTAACATCGACTCTGAAAGCATATTCAGAAGATTTTTTAAATTTGGCAACATAGATGATTCCAAACCAGTTAGGATTTTTCAAAGACAGGTCATAATCTGACAGCCTGCAATACCATCTTTTATTTCCACAAAATTCCTCTGCTTTTTTCACAACCATCGGAATCAAAGGAGCTTTTTTGCCCCAGTATAAAGTTGAGCTCTTTGTTATTCCAACTAAATGTATCTTTTTCTCTTTTGCTTTTTCAGTAACGGTTTTGAGCAAACTATATGGTGGGACAATGCTTGCCCTGAGGGACCCATCAATTAATATTATATCATTTGGATTTAATCTATCCAAAAGCTCAAAAACCAATCTCCACTCCTCAAAAAGCCTCAGCCTATCCAGGATCTTATCTAATCCCGGAGTCTCAGCTGGTTTTTCACCAACAACAGAGAAGTAAGCATTTTTATATTTCTCAACCATATTACCCAAAGAGATAGTCTCAAGCCTCAGAGGCAAAACTTTCTGTTCAACCCTTTTTTCATCTTCAAAAACAAGATACCCAGCCCGAAAAACACCGATAAAAAATGACCTTCCTTTAACAATGGTTGCAGAACCACCATCAACCGCTGAAACCTTTTTGTCAAAATTGATATTCTTGATCTCTTTAAAAGAGAACTCATCTAAACTTTTATCCAATACCAGTAACTCCTGCTCCTCCTTATCCGGTTCGATCTCCACATAGGAGGGAGCTTCACTCAGAGCTTCCTTAATAAAATCACAGGCAGAGGATATTCTCTCATCAAATTTTTTGTCAAACTCAATCACTTTCAAACTTTTACTATTGAAGTTTTAAGAACCTATGACCTACCACCTTCCACCTATCACCTTTTTTTACAAGAGAGAACTCCATTGGAAGTTCAAACTTTTGGATTTTGCTATCATCCACTTTCTCAACTACTAAAGTGAAATTTACAAAAGCCTCATTTCCATAAATCTCTATCCTTTTACCACCAAAACCCAAATTTCTAATCTCCCCCAGGGAGTTAACATCATCTGTAAGTTTTGACAAAAGACTATCTTTTTCTGCTTTCTCTCCATAATATAGTGAATCCAAAAGCACAAAATCTTTTTGATTCAATGCATAACTGAGTTGACCCAACAAATTTTTTATCAGCTCAATATCATCCGGCCTTTTTCTGCCAACACATCCTACAGTTAACATAACAAATATCAAGATTAGAACAACACTATATTTCTTCATCCTGACCCCCTTTCAAAGTTTTGTGCTAATTTAATTCTTTGTGCAGGTGATGGATGAGAGTGAAATATAAACTGTATAATTTTATTCGGCTCATATTCAGCCAAATTCTTTTCAGTCAGTTTTTCTATAGCTGAGATGAAAGCCTTGGGTTTTTTAGTTAAATTCAGTGCAAAAAGATCCGCCTCCAACTCTTTTTTCCTTGAGTAAAAATTAACCCAGGGCAAAAAGAGGAATGATATGACTGAAAAAACCAAAATAATAAGAGGCAGTCCGGCAATATCATAGACACCATAAAGCTTGAAGTAACCACTCAAAGAGTTTAAGAGTCTGAAAGCCACCCACCATCCCAAAAAGCTCAAGAGAATTTGCAACCCCATCCCTTTCCATAGATGCTTTTTAGCCCAATGTCCTAACTCATGCGCAAATATGGTCTCGATCTCATCTGGCTCAAAGTTTTTAAGAAGGGTATCGGAAAGTATAATCCTTCTGGTTTTACCCCAGCCGGTAAAAGCAGCATTTGCCTTTTTGGTCTTCTCAGAAAGACCCCATTTGAATACTCCGATAATTTTGGATTTAGTTTCTTTAGCCAAACCCACAAGTCGGTTTTTTAAGTCCTCATCTTCCAAAGGTTTAAATTTATAAAACAAAGGCAAGATAAGCAAAGGGAATATTTTTGCAAGGACGACGGAAAACAAGATAAAGACCAAGGCTGACATAAACCACCAGGATGAAGGAAAATTCCTTATCAAAAAATACAAAAGTTCGACCAAAGCCAAGCTCAAAACAAAAGAAAGAATCAAGCTTTTTAAATGGTCAGAAAGCCAAGATTTGAATTTCTGCTTGGAAAGGTCAAATTTATGCTCGAGTGAAAAGCCTCCGTAAAGACTTAAAGGAAAAGAGATTATCTCATACATCATACCCACTATCAATAAATATAACAAAATCACAGTCCAAGGAGAAGAAAAAAGACCGGTGACAAAATCCCTGACCCTGTGCGAAAGCCCTGATAACAACAAAAAAAGGAAAAAAATACCCAAGGCAAATTCGGATATGCTGAGCCATCTTGCAGTCTTGTTATACCTTTTAGCTTTTTTCTGGCGTTGTTCAGAAAATAGAATCTCTTTTTCCATCAGTCTAATTATAAAATTGAACTTAGAAAAAGACAAATGATTTTTAAAAAAAAGCCTCCCGCTTTTGGCGGGAGGCTAAAAATCTTTTTTTTAAAAAGTTTTTATAATTAAGGTGGACAGGGCTCTGGTCCGCCCTTAAGTAAATAATTTGCTAAGTATATCACGTCACCCATATCTATATCTCCATCGCAATCCACATCCCCTGCTCCTTCTGGAACAGGTGCAAATCCACCTTTAAGTACATAATTAGCTAAATAGATCACATCTCCTAAATTAATCTTCTGATCGGCATTTGCATCTCCAATGATATACTTACTTACTCCAACTATGGCGAAATCATCTATACTCCATCCACCCAGGTGCAAACCCTGATCAGATTTCAGTTCAAATCTTATCTGAACAGAGTCGTTGGAATCAGCGTAAGCTGAGATATCCAGATCATGATGATGCCACTTGAAATCCAAATGATCGTAAAGACTATCGTTCATCCAGACCAGATTATCATTTACATAGATTGCTGCTGTATCCCACTCCGCTTTCTCCACAGCCAGCCACCGATAAAACCAGAGTCTGGTCTTCTCAAATCTTTTACAGTTAATTATAGGTGAGTTCAGATAATTATGAACCTCATTAGGATAATTGTCATCCAGATTATTACCCCATATCTTATCACCGGAATAGGCATAAGTGGGGTCGGTTCTACTTCCTTCCTGTGGAACGCCGTGTTCCCAATCATCCTCTAATTCAAAATACCCATGGGTCCAGCCATTATCATCACCCTCCATATCATCTGCAAAGGCAGTGTCAAACTCTCCAATAAAATCGTATAGAGTTGCATTAAAACTACCCTCATTACAGGTTATGCTTAAATCAAAATCAACTCTGATTCCAGCTTCGACTGAGGAATCTATCTCAATTATGAAATGAGGAGGTTCAGAGGTTCTTATCTCATCAGATGGTATATCCGGAAAAGTTGCAACTGGAGAAGTTATGTTGACCCCGGGTAAGGTAGTTGACAAAGTGGCCTCAACTGAGGTCGCTGTATCTGGTCCACTGTTTTTCAGATCAACTGAGAGGGTAATTGTCTCCCCAGGCTCAGGGATTCCGTCACCATCTCCAACTGCCTCAGAAACTTGATGATCTTCATAAGTTAACGTTACCGGGTCAGGAGGATAAAGGGGCAGGACTGTGCTTCGACCTATGCCGGCAGTTCCCCATTTAATATAAAAATAACCTCCTAATCCAGCCCAACCGGGACCCCAGCTGTTTTTACATATCCAGGCACCTTCTCCACCACAAGAAGTATCAGCCCAACCAACAATAACTATAGCATGGCCTCCTAAATAACTGCTTGTTCCATCATATTCGTAGCATCCATCCCAGTAAGAGTAAAAATCCTCATAAACAGAGAAGGCACTGTATACCGGCCCGGTAAGAAGCGCAGTTTTAATAGCGTTCACATCATTTTCAACATAGACCCAGTCTTTTAATTTTGCTAAAACCTCACATTCCTCTTGGGTGCATGGGACCCAATGGCTTGCCTCATATGGCATACAATCCTCACCCACAGCTCCATATCTTTTGAAAAGCTCATAAACAGGCTCAGCCCAGCCACCACCACATCCTGCCTCATATATATTGCAGGACAAGACTTGCTGTTCAGAAAGATCATACTCTATCCCATCGTGGATCTTAATAGCTGATTCAAAAGCACCAGTTGCAGCAAAATCCCAGCAGCTCCCGCAGTAACCTTGACTTTTTACCGGAGTAACCATATTTGAATCACGCCAGTCAAAGACAGAGGGGAAGGTAGCATCTTTTCGGGCAGTCAACTTGGGCTGTTTCTCCAACCATTCATCGTAACCTTTTGGCGGATTATGACCTAAAAGCTTTTTAGCTTCTTCAATAGAAAGTTCTGAAACCCAACTCCTGCCCGCAGTCCAGTGAAGCCCTTTCTGGTCGATTCTTTTCTGGATTTCAGCTATCCTGTCATCCACCTCATCTGCCAGAGCTAAGCTGGAAATGAAAATGGAGGAAAAACCGAAAAGCAAAAATAAAACAAGGGAAACTGTGAAATTTTTAAACAAGAAATTTTGCATCTTAGACTCCTTTAGCCTCCCAAATATTCACGATCTCGTTCCTTTTATAATATAACAAAATTTTCGATTTGGTCAATCTAAAAACACTACGGTAATTGGGAAAGATACAAAAATCAGTAGTTAGTCCTAATTTCAACACCTATGATACTTATTTATTTATAAGGTAGGAGTTGCTCATTACCCCTTTTGATAAACAATTCTATAAAGAAAGTAAGAAAGTTTCTCTTTACTTAGATTTGGGAATTAAGCGGTAGAGCTTTTCTACTTTTTGACTTCGGACAAAATTTTTTTGAAAAAAATTAGCTTACTTCGATTTTTTCAGATATCACATTTTTAAATGCTTCAACCACAACCGGGTCAAACTGAGTTCCAGCGTATTTTTCCAGTTCCTGAATAGCCTGCCAGGGCTGTTTTCCTGCCCGATATGGTCTATCTGTAACCATCGCATCATAAGCATCTGCAACTGCAATTATCCGAGCACCCAAAGGAATTTTGGAGTGGGACTTATCCTCAGTGTCTTTGTCCTGAATAAAATAGGTATGATGTGCCAAAACAATAGGTATAGCTTCTTGAAGCACAGTTCCAACCGAGCTTAAAAGCTTAACGCCCTTTTCAACATGCTTTTTAACTTCATCCTTCTCTTCTTGGGTTAAGGAAGCGGCTTTTTGTATCAACTCGCTTGAGGTCTCGATCTTGCCAATATCATGTAAAAGCCCTGCCACCCTTATGTTCTCCACCTCGGAGCGTGGAAGCTCCATAGCAATTGCAATCTCAGTTGAATAGTCAGCCACCCTCACAGAATGCCCTTTAGTATATCTATCAGAGGCTTCGAGATATTTGGTCAAAATCTCTATAACTCCTATATATGCTTTTTTAAGCTCGGAGATCTTTTTCTCCTTATCTTCATATAAAGTTACCACTACATAGGCAGATAAAACAAAAAACCCTCCCCAGATAGTCAAATTAAAAAAAAGTAGCAGGGTTGAACCAACTTCCAAAAATGAGGCAG
>JAUWYR010000052.1 GCA_030615745.1 Candidatus Zixiibacteriota bacterium
ATCTGTAAGATAGCAGCTCCCTGAGCCATCGAAATCTGTTGGTGGGTCACCACGATCGCCACCGCCAACAGGAACGCCGCGTTCCCAGGCGCCATCAGTAAGAGAAGTGCTATTTTCCACAATCCAGCCAAGATCAGTTTCGCAGTTGTCAACGAACACAGGTATGAGCTCTCCAACGATCGAAGAGTAGGTAGTGGCAGGAGCATCAGATGGGCTGTATATCACTCCAGCCAAGACTCCTTCGGCGCTGAAATAGTATTCTGGCGTGTCATCACAGCTCGCTGGTGACAATGTGGCTTCATAAAGGCCTCCGCCTAAAGATACAAGCGGTGAGGTAAGATAGGTGCCACCGTCGTAACGATAATGAAGCATCCCTGTCCCCGGGATATACGAATCAGAGAATTCTTTGATCTGTACTGTGATAGTGGTAGGAACACCCGGGTCAAGGTACTCAGGCAGACCATCAGGTAAAAGGATGCTCAAAAGTGGAGGAGGAGCTCCAAGATCAGGATTGCCCCAAAGTGCTCCCCACTCAAACATTTCATACTTAACATCAGACCATAGCCCGTTGGTGTACATTTCTCTCAGTGCCCATTGATGAGCATTACCCTGAGTGTAATCTCCAGAGGTAACACAGGTGGTAAAAAAGTAATCTAACGACTGACTGGAGCCGTCGTTTGGATCGTTCCAGCCTGGCATTCCATAGGCAACCTTAGTAGCTCCTACAAAACCAACTGCACCCTGTTTTAGCATGGCCTGACCAATGTTAAGATAATCAGTATCAGAATTGCTGCAGGCATCAGCAAATACAATGGCAGGATAGTCATCATTTAGAGAAGGACAGTCACTTGATGCGATAAATGCAGGTGCACCAAGCCCATAAATGTGACATGATGTTGGTGAACCATGTCCTGCCCAATTGACAAAAGCGTATTTGCCAGCAGGCCAAACTGACATAACATTACTATGTAAAAGCGGGTAATCACAATCATACGAGGACCAATAATCTGAATTTTTCTCATACATTCTTGTCATAGTCCAATCAGACATCCACGGCTGGTCGACCTTCGCTTCCATAAGAACTGCATTGTCGGTGTCATACCAGAAGAAGGCGCCCAAAAGGAGAATGTTTTTCCTAAATGTTGGGTCATCGTTATGTTCATAAGCAACAGACTTTTCACAAATGCTTAAAACAGTTGCAGGATCGCTCCAGGGGATGCGACCAACGTTTACTTCTGAATAAAAATCAATGGGATCTGAGTCTTCACCATATTGATGATCCCCATCAGCATCCCAGGACTGACTATCCGGAAGGGAGAGCTCAGCATAGTAGAAATCGGTCTCTGGTTTTCCATATCCCACGTCCTGCCATGTACGGCGCATGGGCACATCATCGTAATGACCAACAAGTAACACATCTTCAATGCCCCATTCACCTGAGGGGTATTTATCTCTGAGAAAATTTCTCATTTTCTCAGCCAGATCGTAACCATCATAGTTGGAATCGATCCAAGAGGTCGTTACTACCTTCACGGTTCTGCCTTTGTAGACTTCCCAGTCCACCAAAGGCGCCACAGATGAGGTCAATGACTCAAGAGTAATGATAACAAAATCATAGTCTTCTCTACCTGTCGTACCGCTTGGGTACCAGTTCTTAGCTTGATCACAATTTAGGATAAATTCCTCCGCGATTCGTTCTGTCCGCGGAATGTTATCAATCATAATATCTTCAAAAGAAAAATTTTCCGGAATAGTATAGCTTATGTGGACAGTGACTTCAGGATAATACGTTAATTGACCAGACAGAGGACGATAGGTAAACGGTGTGACTCTCACATCTACCAAGTTATACCTTCTGAAACCTGCGGTGCGAACAACTTCTCCAACCGAAGCTGGGTATGACTCATCGCTTCCATAAACTGAGTTAAAGTTCTCCTCATACATTTTTTTATCTTGTTCATAGATAAGAGGATCTTCCTGGCCTATCACTCTGGGTAAAGGCGCAGGAGAAATTTCGTAGATTCCAGGAAGCGTTATACCTTCATGAGTATCAAAGGTAACTTCATCAACCTCAGCTCCAGAAGGAATTGCTATAGCGAAGATTTTTGATGGTAAGTTTGGCTTTCCTGGAACTAGTAGACGACCAAAGTTCTCAACAGAGATCTCATATCCTTGTTCAGTGTCTTTAATCTCATATGTTCCAATAGGTATGGTTACACTAATTTCTTCATCAGCAGTTACGACAACACTGGTTATCATCAGCATCACTACAAAAAAAACCACTACCATTCTGTCCCTTTTCATCTTAGCATTTTTCATTTTTTTCTCCTTTTTAAGGTTATAGGCTCACCACATTCTATGCTATAATATATTTGAAACCACTAAGATTATAACTCAAAAATGCAAAAAGTCAAGCGTAAATCTCGCAAAATTATTCTGTAGGGGAGAGGCTTGTTGAGCTTAGCGAAATCCCGATTTATCAGGGTCCTCTCCCAACCACCTGCAGGAAACCACAAGGGCCTCCCTACCTATTTTCAGGACTGTCGGGGGTTTTTTTATACCACCCGACAGAACCTTAAGCACAGAGGAGAGTTTTCGACGCAACTATTTAAGAGCAGAACAGAGGGGTAACCTTCTGCTACCTCCTTTCGGTTATTTGGTTAAAATCAATATGCGTATGCATGCGTTCCGTATAACGACTTCAAACCAAAGAAGGTAGCCTTTCATAAAATTACGCGTAGAGGAGCCTTTTTTAAGCGTCGGTAGTAGAGCTCCTGACGCAACTATTTAAAAGTGGTCACAAAAGCTGGGGCAGGGGATAAACCCCTGCCCCAGCAAAAATAAACTAAATTTTTCCTAAAAAAAACACCTTTGCCCACGCTCCCTCCTAACACGTGGGCAAAGGTTAGCAGAAGAGTTAATCCGGGAAGGGGGCTTTACTGCCATTGTTCTATATAACAAAATCTATGCCATAATTAACAGAATACCAAATAAACTTGACTACTATAATTCTTTATCTATAAACAGCTTAGGCGGTCGCAGAAAAAATCCAAACCTGAAAGAACAGATTAACCGCAGATTTCTGCGATAAGAAATCTGGGGCAGATTTAAAAATCTGTCCCTACTTCTCAAAAATACTAAAGGTTAAAAAAATATTAATTTCCCACTTATCAACGCAATTTTTTGCGTTTCTCCTCGAAAATCTCTAATAATTCTCCAACCACAAAATGAGAACCAGTTACACAAATAGCATCTTTTAAACTCACCTTACTTAAAGCAAACTTATAAGCATCTTCTATTTTTGAAATAACAGCATAGGTCACTTTATGCTTTTTTATCTCTTTTTCAAGTAGGGCAACATCTAAAGCCTTGTGATACGAGGGTTGAGTGAGGATGATAAAATCAGCATATCCAGAAAGGGTTTTAAGCATTTTGGGGTAATCTTTCCCCTCGACTACCCCGAAGATAATTATCATCTTCTTATCAGGTATAAGCTTTTTAAGTGAACGGACTAAAACCTTTATTCCCTCTGGATTATGTGCAACATCGATTATAACCAAAGGTTTTTTTCTTAAAACCTCAAGCCTCCCTTTCCAATCTATCTTATTTAAACCCTTTCTAATCGCCTCCTCAGTAATATTCCAACCCTTTTTTTCGATTTGTTCACAAGCACAAACAGAGGTAACTGCATTCAAAACCTGATGTTCTCCTGCTAAATTTATTTTTAAGTTTTTATATTCTACCGAATCTAAAAACAAAGAAAAAACAGACCCTGAAAAAGTGCTTTTTTCGATCTCCCACTTACAAGAATTTCCAATTGGGATAAACAGGGAGTTTTTTTCAGAACACAGGGATTCAAAGACTTCAAGTATCTCATATTTTCCATCCATAACAATGGTAGGAACACCTTTTTTTATTATCCCTCCCTTTTCTGATGCTATCTGAAGCAAGGTCTTTCCCAAATGTTCAGTGTGATCAAAACTGATTTTAGTTATGACAGCAATTTCAGGATTTATCACATTGGTAGAGTCCAACCTACCCCCTAATCCTGTCTCCACCATAGCTAAATCAACTTTTTTTTCAGCAAAATAAGAAAAAGCTAAAGCGGTATTCACCTCAAAAAAAGTGTATTTGTTCTTATCGATTTCCCGTTTGACATTTTTAACAAATGATAAAATGAAATCTTTTTCTATTTTTTTACCGCACACTCTCACCCTTTCCCTGAAATCGACCAGATGAGGTGAGGTAAAAAGTCCAGTTTTATATCCCGCTTCACATAGAATCGACTCAAGCATTGAAGCCACAGACCCTTTTCCATTAGTTCCAGCTATATGAATCGACTTAAATTTGAGATGCGGGTTTCCAACATAGCTTAAAAGTGAGGTTATGTTCTCAAGACCTAATTTTATCCCGAATCTTTCTAAGCCAAAGATATAGGCGAGAGTTTGCTGGTAATTCATAACTAATCTGATGCATCGGCAAAAGGATTTGCTGATGCTCACAGCTTCAAAAAATCAACAAGGTCAATCCTGATAAATCCTAAGTTCCGGGCGGATGTTATCATCCGCCCTTATTCCAACTATTGAATCAAAAAATCGGTTAATTCGACACATTTCTCTCAAATATCATTCTCCCTTGTTCCTCATTAGCAAAAACAAGTTTTCGCACTCCTTTCTGGAATGTAACAACTTGTTGTTACAAATACTCTTTCCTCTCTGGATGATAACATCCAGAGAGAACGAAATATTAACTCAGATATTCCAACATCAAAGAAATTATTCTTTTCAAATCCTTTCTTTCTGCTATTACATCCAAAAATCCGTGCTCTAAGAAAAACTCAGAGGATTGGAATCCCTCGGGTAGTTTTTGCCCTATGGTTTGCTGGATCACCCTTGGTCCTGCAAAACCTAAAAGAGCTTTAGGCTCAGCGATTATCACATCTCCTAGGGAGGCATAGCTTGCCATCACCCCTGCGGTGGTAGGATTAGTTAAAACTGAGATGTAAGGTATCCTTAAGTCGGAAAGTCTTGCTAAAAGGGCGGAGGTTTTAGCCATCTGCATAAGGGATAGTATCCCCTCCTGCATCCTGGCTCCACCTGAACAGGAAACGATAACCAAAGGGATTTTTCTCTCAGCAGAACGCTCAATTGCACGTGCGACCTTCTCACCCACCACAGAACCCATACTCCCTCCAATAAAACCGAAATCCATAACCCCAAAGCTAACCTCCATTCGGTTGATTTTACCTATCCCGGTGATAACAGCATCGGATAAACCAGTCTTTTTCTTGGAATTCTTTACCCTATCTGGATACCTTTTTGAATCCTTGAATTTCAAAGGGTCAGCGGAGGTTAAATTCTTGTCATATTCCTCAAGGTTTCCTTTATCCAGAAGTATATTTATGTAATCTCTGCTTTTAAGCTTGAAATGAAATCCACAGCTTTTGCAAACCCAGAAGTCCTTCTCCAGCTCCTTCATATAGATTATCTCACCACAACCCTCACATTTAGTCCACAAGCCGTCAGGAATCTCCTTTTTTTTCTGGGAGATTAAACCCTCTTTTACTTTTCTAAACCACTCCATAGTAAATTTTAAAATAAAACTAAATTTATTTTTATCAAAGAAGAATTTTCTCCAATATTAACGAATCTTCCACGGGGAATCTATAATAACTTTTCCTTTTTCCTATTATTTTAAATCCGAATTTATTATAAAGATTTATCGCCTCCTTATTAAATTTTCTTACGTCTAAAGTTATCCTTTTTAAAAAATTTAATTCTGCATAACTTATTATCTTCTCCATGATTTTTTTCCCTATTCCTTTTTTCCTAAAAAGAGGTGCCACCGCGATATTAGCTATCTGAAGCTCACCTAAAAATATCCAGAGGCAGGCATATCCGACCACATTTTGATTCAGCTTAGCGACCAAGGGATAGGCTAAAGCGTTACTAATCTCGTCTAAAAAGAATTCTTTTTTCCAGGGGTCGGAAAAACTTTGGTTCTCTATTTCGACTACTTCATCTACATCATCGACTCCCATCTTTTTTATAATTAAATTTTTTAAATCCTCATTCATTTTTGAACTTAAGCTCAGCCTCCGATTCTCTGACATATAAGGGGACTAATAAGCTTAAATCCTCGATTTTATTCTTTTTGAACTTTTCAAGACCCAATTTCGCAACTGCCACACCACTGGGCAAAGAATTTTCACCTAAAAGATAATGAACTTTCTTCCTTTTTACAATCTTTTCTAACCTTTCTTTGAAAACAAAGACACCAGGACCAGAAAAAAGGACTTTATCTGGTAGATTTTTTACTAACTTTTCCAAAGATAACACAAAATAAGGTGATTTTCTTTTGACCACACCATCTTTTGTATCGTAGACCGCAGAATAAACCTGTTTTTTTTTGGCATCTATCAAAGGAACCACAGAATATAAAGAGAAAAGGGAAAGTGAAGCTAATGCATCCAGGGTAGGGACAGCTACCACAGGCTTCCCAGTTGCAAAACTTAAACCTTTGATTGTGGAAAGCCCAATCCTTAAACCAGTAAAAGAGCCGGGACCTATGGAGATTGAGAAACCATCCAGATCAGTTGTTTTAAGTTTTAAACTCTTCAGAAGATAATCAATAAAATTCAGAAGAATTTCTGAGTAAGTGATTTTAACATCGAATTTCATCTCAGCTAAAACTTTTCCATCCTCAATTATTCCTATTGAGGCGAGCATCGTCGCAGTATCTATTCCCAATATCTTCATTTGTCTTCGATCTTTTTTATTTTTATCTCCCTTTTTTTCTCAGAGAGTATTTTTAAATTTATATCGATTCTATCTTTGGGCAAAAGTTTTTCTGCCTTTTCTGCCCACTCCACAAGGCAAACACCCTCACCGAAAAAATATTCCTCATAACCTAAATTCTCAAGCTCCTCTTTTTTCTCTAACCTGAAAAGGTCAAAATGATAGATCTTTAATTTCCCATAATATTCATTTATTATAACAAAGCAAGGGCTTGTAACATTTTTTTTTACACCCAGACCCTTACATATCCCTTGAATCAAGCAGGTCTTACCCGATCCCAAGGGACCGAATAAAGCCACCACATCACCAGGTTTTAAAAATCTGGCAAATCTTTTTCCTAATTTTTGCGTCTCCTCACAAGATGAGGTAACAATTTTTTGGTTTAAAAAATCTTTAGGCAAAAGATTTTATCTTTTAGGTCTTAAAGTGGCTATAGGGATGATCATCTCCTCCAGGGAGATGCCTCCATGCTGGAAGCTATTACGATATTCTCTCTGATATTGGCTAAATTTAGTCGGGTAGACGAAATAAAAATCCTCTTTGGCTATTATGTATGTTGTCCCCATGCTGTAAAGAGGAAGTTTATATTCTTTTGGATCTTTAATAAATAAAGCCTCCTTAGGATTACAACCTAAATTATCCCCATATTTATATCTTAGATTAGTCGAGGTATCTTTTTTTCCATAGGCGACGGTCCCTTTGATCCCTAAAATACTTCCGTGGTCTGTGGTCAAAACCACCACACAATCCTGGGTAGATAGATATTTTAATATCTCGAACAAGGAGGAGTGTAAAAACCAGGATTTCATCAATGACCTGAAAGCAGACTCATCCGGGGTTATCTCCTGCAAAATCTCAGACTCTGATCTACCATGAGCCAAAAAGTCTAAGAAGTTATAAACTATGGAAAACAAAGGGGTGTTTCGGTAAGTGGAGATTTTTTTAGCTAAATTCTCTCCTTCAGAAGCACTCAAAATCTTTACATATTTCGGCTCAGACTTAAAAGATAATCCCAATCTTTTAAGCTGAAAATCCAGAAGTTGGTGCTCATATCTGTTTCTTGAAAGATCATCTTTTGTGCCCGTCTTCCACAACTCAGGATATTTCACTTCAAGCTCAGAAGGAAAAAACCCGGAGAAAATAGCGTTTCGTGAATAAGGAGTGGCTGTTGGCAAAATGGAATAATAATATTCCCTTTTTATATCGAAATATTCATTTAAAACTGGTTCAACAGAAAGCCATTGATCCAATCTCATGCAATCTAAAACAATGAAAAAAACCTTTTCTCCTGCAACTAAAAGTGGGAAAAGATATTTTTTAACTATATCACGAGATAGGACAGGTGGGTCAACACCTTGAAGCCATAAAGTGTAGTTTTTCTCTACGAATTTACCGAACTCTGAATCGCACTCCTTTTTCTGTGCCTTATGAGTGGTTAAAAGATCTGAATCCCTTAAGGTCTCAAGCTCCAGATCCCATTCTGACAAAACCCGGTGGACTTCCACCCAATCCCTGAAATTTGTAGAAGAACCCAAAAGAACATTTATCCGATTGAAATCCTCGACATATCTTTTCGAAAGATGATCTTCTCTAATCTTTTTTGCATCTAAGATTTTCTTAATGGTAGAAAGTATCTGAGATGGATTTACCGGCTTGGTCAAATAATCGTCAATCTTTTTTCCGATTGCCTGATCCATAAGGTCTTCCTCTTCTGATTTGGTAACCATTATCACCGGGAGATGGGGACTTTTCTCCTTAAGCTCCTCAAGAGTAGTAAGACCATCTTTTCCTGGCATCATCTCATCTAAAAGGACTAAATCGAAATATCTTTTCTCCACCAATCTAACAGCGTCATCGCCATTAGACACGGGAAAAACCTCATAACCTTTTTCCTCAAGAAAAATAATATGGGATTTCAGCTGACCGATCTCATCATCCACCCATAAAATTCTTTTTGGTTTTTCTTTTTTCGAGGAAAACAATTTACTGCTCTCTTTTCAAGTTTTCATTCATTTTACGCTTTTTTGTCCAATTCTTTTTGTAAAACTCATCCTTTCACTTTTATTGGAAGAACCACAAAAAAGGTGGTTTTAACATTCGGAATACTTTTACCCAGATATATCAACCCAGAGTGGTAATCCTCAACAATCCTTTTAGCTAAGGAGAGTCCTAATCCCCAACCTCTTTTTTTAGTGGTATATCCTGGGGTAAATATCTTTTTCTGCTCCTTCGGTAAAATTCCTTTACCATTATCTGTAACCTCAATTATAACTTTCTTTTTACCTTTATCCATCTTAGTGTTCACCTCAATAATCCCAAACTTAGGTTCAACAGCTTCCAATGAATTCTTTAATAGATTCTCCAAAACCCAGCTTAAAAGCTCTGAGTTAACCTCAACAGGTTCTAACTCCCCCAAATTTTCTTTGATCACAACCCCCAATCCATTATGGGGAAGTCTAACTTTGAAATAATTGACCACATCTGAGACCACAGAATTCAAATCGACTGACCTGAGTTCAGGAACACTCCCTATCTGACTAAAGCGGTGGGCAATCTTCTCTAAGTTTTCCACATCTTTTTCCATCTTCTCAATAGTTTCCTTAGTCTGGGGGTCTGATTTTGACTTCAAAATCTCCAACCATCCTAAAATCGAGGAGATAGGAGTTCCCAATTGATGAGCTGTCTCCTTTGACATACCCACCCAGATAGAATGCTGTTCTGCTTTTTTTATATTGCTGAAGGTTATAAATCCAATAAGACCTAAGATAACTAAAACCCCGATTTCAATCAAAGGTAAAAACCTGAGTTGGCGAATCAATCTTGGATCAGCATAATGAAGATATAATGCCTGTTTTTTATCCTCACCATAAAAAATAGGAATAGGCTCTTTCTCTTTATCCATCTGTTGAACTCTTTTTTTTAACCTCTCTTTGGATTTATAAGTAGTGTCATCCCAGGCGATACCAACTTCCCGCCAGGCTTGAGGATTCCCCTCAAAATCTGTTACAACGATAGGAAAACGACTTTTTTGAATCACCTCCTCAAAAATCAAATTGACCTCTTCACCTGTTGTCGATTCCATGGCAACCAACTGCCATAACCTCGCATAGGCGGTTACAACTTGAGTTGAGTTTTTCTTTAACCCTCCGATCACCTCCTGAGTATAATAAAAGAAAACTAAAGCAACAATCACAACCCCCAGAACGAGGCTTACCTTGAAGAAAAGGGGATATTCAGTATAACCTCTCAGATATTTCTTATTAATTTGGTTCAACTTTTCTCCTTTAATCCATCTAAGTAGGTCTTTTGATTATCTGGATCTGGATTCCCATTTAAAATTGTTATTTTCATAAGCCTACTTCCCTTGACCTTTTTTTGTTAAAGCTTCAAAAGATTCATACCATTTAAATGTTTCTACTGTTGTCATTTTTACTACCTCCATATTATAATTATATTTGTCCTCTTACATCTTACTATTTTTGACGGGATCGCAATTTCCGATAACATTTTCGGGCTTTGTGAAGTTCCGCTGAAGGCGGAATTTGGGTCAACGAAGCGAACCGCATACACCGTGTTATACGCAGTGCGACATTCTGGATATGTCTGCTCAAGATGAAAACTCGTGCTAATCATTGTCTGAAATATTGGATTTACCATCTTAATTGTCTTCTGGATTATGGAATAACCCCGGCAACTTTGGCAATTTATCTGGACCCAAGCATATCGTAGTCCTCTGATCTTATTTCATCGATATATTTCTCGATCTCATCTCTGGGAACAAGGTATTTTTGCAAAACTCGTGCAAAGATCTCTACAGAGGTCTCAAATTCCTCGGGAATAACTTCATCCGCCCCTAATCCATGCAAGGTTTTCACTTCTGGGAGAAAGCGAGTTCGCACTATAACATAAACCCCGGGGTTGAGTTTCCGAACAAGCTCAACAATCCTGCGAGTTGCCGCGGGGTCAGAGATGGCCACTACCACAACCTTCGCATCTTTGATGGCTGCGCGCCCAAGTACCGCTTCATGGGTTGCGTCGCCATAATAAATTGGTTCACCTTTTGCTTTTTCTTCCCTCACCGTCTCAGGATTCATTTCAATAATACAGTAGGGAATACCCCTTACCGTGGCAGCCCGCGCCAGATTTCTTCCGTTAAATCCAAATCCAATGATGACAAGGTGATCTTTTTTGCCCGCCAACTTCACCTCTTGCACAGGAGAGAAACCCGTTCTTAACCTTCCCGGCATTGGCAACTGCAAGACAAAATCTGCGGTCCGAGGCGCAAAAGCTATAATCATTGGTGTTAATGCCATGGTCAGCACAGAGACAGCCAGAAACATCTGATAAATATCCCCGGCAAGTAAACCATATTCAATACCGGTTTTAGAGAGAATGAAAGAAAATTCACCGACCTGACTGAGTGCCAGACCAACCAAAACTGCCGTGCGAATTGGAAATCCCAATAAAGTGGTTGCAAAGCCAGCAAGGATGGTCTTTAATGCCAGAACGCCTAAAGCAATCAGCACAATGAGACCCGGGTGCTGGAATAGAAAACCGACGTCCAGAAGCATTCCAATGGAGATAAAAAAGAAACTCATAGAGATATCGTGGAGCGGCAAAATATTGCCAAGTGCTTGATGAGCGTATTCAGATTCGGATATGATCAGTCCTGCTAAAAATGCACCCAATGCCAGGGACAGTCCTGCACTGGAGAACAGCCACGCAAAGCCAAAACATATTATGACAACACTCAGTAGAAATAGTTCACGGTTGCGTGTTCTTGCAATTTGATACAATACCTGTGGCACAATCCATTTAGAACTAACAATCACAAAAGCGATGATTCCTACTCCTTTGGTCAGAAGAATAAGAGGGGATTCGCCAAAATTGGCTGTCGCCCCAACCAGTAGAGGCGTGAACAGCATCATGGGAACAATAATGACATCCTGGTAAATCAAGATGCCAAGAGTTGTACTTCCATGAGGACTATCAACCTCAGCTCTTTCCTGGATGACTTTGAGCACAATTGCCGTGCTACTGAGCGATATAAGAAATCCTAAAAAAATCGATTCACTAAAGGACTGACCGAGTTTCATAGCTATGACAAAAGCAGCTAAAAAAGTTAGCCACATCTGAAGCGATCCGCCCATCAAGATCGATTTCTTGATTCGCAACAGGCTTTTAAGTGAGAACTCCATTCCAATAGTAAAAAGCAACAACACAACCCCGATTTCAGCTAAGATTTCAACTTCGTGAACCGCTTTTATCAAGCCCAGTCCGTGAGGCCCTGCCAACATCCCGGTCAAGAAAAATCCCACAATTGTGGGTATTCGAAGGTGACTGCATACGAAGAGCACTACAATGGACAGCCCAAGTATGATGACAATGTCAGTTAGTAAAGGTATTCCCATATCCTAATATGCTCCTGATTTCATTATTCATTGACTATATTCCCCTGCATAGCGTATAACGGCCCGAGCGTATCTGAAAGTCCAGCAAAGCTATATTTGGGCATAGTGCCGAAGGCACGAAGCCAGATACGCTCTGTTAGGCGACCCGAAGGGCAGCGAAGCCGAGTTACCAGCACGACAATTTTTAATTTTCAGCATAATTCCCTATTTCTCTTGGTTTTGTTAGACTTTTCTCCGTTATTATTGCCTCTATTCGATCAGGAGGAACGATGTCCTCACGCGGATTATAATTTTCATAAGTCTCTATTTCAGGTTCAAACGATACGTCTGCAGTAAGCCATTGATTCCCCCGTTGAAGTTTTGGATCTCTGTGATAATCGCCTATTTTCAATGAATCTGCAATTACAAGCACACGAACACCGTAAATTTTTGCCATATCAGCTATTGCTAAATGGCCTAAAGTGTGAGCCACATGACCGCTGCGATCGATTCCATTAGCCCCAAACAATACCTTTTTTATGTCTCCTCCTGAAAAGAGATTTGATGCACAGGAATCTGCAATGTAACTAATATTTTCTATTCCCGTTCTCTCTTTAAGTTCTTTGAGGTATTTAATTCCATCGCAGTAAATAAGTCGGTTGTTATACCGATACCTATTCTTTGTTACGCCTTGACAAATATACACTTTTAATGACTTTTTCATAGTATCATGTTTTTCAACAAGATATTTTAGACACTCAACAATCGAACTACTATACCCATATAAAAGAATTGCAAAACCATCTGCAAGAACCGGATAAGCCATTTCTGGCAGCTTCTCCATCGCATCTGTTTTCTTTTCCTGCCACGCACTGATAGCTTTTTGAATTTTTTCGAAAACTTCATTGCCGTCTTCTTCAGTCAACTTATTTGAATTAGAAATATTTTTGTCTAACAAATCTTTGACCTTCCACAAGAAAACATGACAGGGGCGATCTTTTACAATAGCGTCTAAAACGTTTGTTTTGTAATCGTTCAGAAGACTGATACTTCCACACTTATCTGTTGGATCAAGAATTAAAGTGATTTGCCTCAGAACAATATCAATAACTGATGTTGCGTTAGGGCTCATTGTCGGGTCAAATAATTCAATATCGGTCAGCAATTCTTCGAGTTCTTTTACATCCTTTGGATCCATGTTTTTATATTCTCTGTATTTGCACTCCACAGTTAGATAAACAGGTAAAGACCCTTTTATTAAAATCTCTCTTACAGCATCAACTTCATCTTGAAGTTCTATCTCTATCGTACGCCTTAAAGGTTCCATCCTTTTATCCGGATATTGTGGAGGTTTTTTAAGTACAATACTTATTTTAAACATATCTCTAATGGGAGTTATCTCCCAAGCATACTTGGACTTAAGCCAATGAATCTTTGAAATTACATCTAACCCAAGCGCCATATAGGTCTTAAATTTTCTATCATCTGCTCTATGTGGTATATGGAGCGCATCTGCAAGTCTCAAGCATACAGTTAATAAAGGAATATGTACAGGGATGCTTGATATATCCCATTCCCAATTTTCTTTTGCAAACGCTTGTAATTCCTTATATTTTTTGTACCTATGACGCATGCATATCTCAATCAATGCATTTGCCTCATCATCTGTTAACCGCAGAATGTCTTTTTTTTCTCTAATGTATTTTGTTGTTCTTTCTTCATGCTCTTCTCTTACTTTTTTGTCCCATTTAACTGTTTCTTCTTTTCCCCGTGGTTCTTTATCTTCAGGGAAAAGCTTGGGGATCATGCCAATATCATGTAACCATACCGAGACAAGAAGTAAAAATAGATCTTCTGACGATAACTTTTCATTCAATTCTTCTGGTGGAAAGAGTTTGTACAATATCTCTTCGACCCTTATATTGTGGGTATGGTCATGCGGGGTGTATGGATACGGATGGCGTACTCTTTCCCATTTTGATGCAACATGCTCGCATATATTGTTTAGTCTTTTTATGTTCCTCTGTAGTTTTGGTATGTTGTCTCTTCTCCTCTTTATTTCTTCAAATGTAATTTGTATATCTTCTGGTATGTTCATTTTTACCTCCTCCTAACATTTGGCATTTAAATTTTGTTTTTTATAAGGCGTGCTGGTAATTTCGCCCAACTCGTTCATATCCGAAATAGGCTCGGATATCCTTCCCTGGCCGGGCAGGCTGATATAGAAGTATAGGCAAACTATGTTCGGACATATCTCTTGATCGTTGCCGACACCCTTCTGGCTGACCTATCCTTCAGCCCTGTTTCCTCCTCCTTTCCTTGACTCTAATTTAATCTCCCAAAGGAGTTTCGCAAGACCTTTTCTACCCCCCAACACTAACAAATCTATGCGAAGCATCTTGATGATTGATGCATACACACTTTTTCAAAAAATTCTCCTGTTAGCTCAGACAGCCATTTATGTCAAGCAGTCCTGCCTCTGGGGGACATGCTTGACCTACAAATCTCTTGCCCCTTGACCCCCGACCCTTGACCCTTCTAATTTATCTCCTCAATCCCATCCATATAGGGCTTTAGAACCTCAGGAACTTTAACTGTTCCCTTTTTTGTCTGATAGTTTTCCAAAATACAGATCATAGTTCTTGGCAGAGCCACTCCTGAGCCATTTAAGGTATGTAAAAATCGGAGCTTATTTTCTTTTTTTGTTCTATATTTGATTCCGATTCTTCTTGCTTGAAAATCCTCGTAGTTACTGCAGGAGGAAACCTCAAGATATTTTCCCAATCCAGAAGCCCAGGTTTCA
>JAUWYR010000024.1 GCA_030615745.1 Candidatus Zixiibacteriota bacterium
ATCTGTAAGATAGCAGCTCCCTGAGCCATCGAAATCTGTTGGTGGGTCACCACGATCGCCACCGCCAACAGGAACGCCGCGTTCCCAGGCGCCATCAGTAAGAGAAGTGCTATTTTCCACAATCCAGCCAAGATCAGTTTCAAAGTTGTCGGAGAATTCGATCTCGACAGTGTTGGCAGCCACGGTATAGAACGGCTCGTCCGGTGCACCCGCGGGCCAAAGCTGTATCTGTCCTTCCGTAGTCTGGGCCTGGAAGTAAAAAGAGACTCGGCTAACGCACTCGGCTTCGGGGAAAACGGCGTCGTAGACGTTCGGCTCGATCTCGGTCATGGGGATTTGGTCCCAGCCGGATCCGTCGTTGAAATACATCATGCCGGTGCCGGGCTCAGGCTCGGCGGTCACTCCACTGACAATTACTCGCAGAGCGGTTCCGCCGGCGGGCGAGATTATCTCAGGTAAACTGTCCGGGAAAAAGAAGGCGATCAGCACCAGCTCAGGCGCATCCATGTTATGTGCGCCGAATCCAGCGGCGATTTCGCTGTAGTGCGGCGTGCCGTCGTAGATGTTGCCGTTGTCGTCGTCCAGCGTAAGGTAATCGATGGTGATGCTTGGGTCGATCCACGAGCCGGTGTGCAGAAACATGGCGTTGATCGCGAGATTGGAGATGATGTCGCGGTAGGTGAAAGGATTGGTGATCAACAGCTCGTTGCGGCTACTCCAGACGCATCCGGAGAGGAGCTGACCGCAGTAGTGGATATCACCGCTGCAGGGATACTGCATGTCATTGTCGGCATCGCGTAACGGCTCTTTACAATCGCCGAAAAAGCCGTAGCCAGTGCCCGGGTCGTCCAGGATGAGCACGCCCATCACATCGCCCATGCCCTCGCCATAGGCGCCCTGGCCGCTGCCAGCCATTTCCACGAGGTGATGGCCGTACTCGTGATGGATCACACTTGACCATGCGGTGTTGGGATACCCGCCGCCAGCGCGGCAGAAGGTGATCGAGCTACCGTCATACCAGGCATTACCCGGACAGTAGCCGCCGCTTTCGTTGACATTCACCGGGAACTCACTCTCTTGCAGACCCGGATAGTCCGGGTTATAGATAAGCGTGAAATCGCGGACGATGTTGGACTGGAGGTAACCATTGACCTGGGCCCGGTAGTACTCATCGATGTTAAGATCGTTGTGCATGAAGTTGGCCGGACCAGGCGGTGTGACTGTCTGGAACAGCAGCGCATCCGAACCCGCCTCGTTGTACACCCGGAACCACAGGCCCCGGAGCCGCGATTCAACGGTCACCAGCGAAGAACCCTCGTTGGGAATCACGAAGTCGCCGTTCGAATCGGCGTAGGTGATCGTGCCGCTGATATTGACACGGGCCCACCTCATAGCTTCCGGCAACTCGTCCTCGCAGAAATCGGCAGCCATGCCTTGCGTCGCCTTACCCTGCACGTTGCCTATCACATCCTCGAATATAATAAGATCCTCCTGGTACAGAATTGTGCCGGTCTCTGCGTCGGTAATGAATAAGTATTTCTCCGGCTTGCTGCCGTCGGTCGGACGGCCGTTGTCGCCAATGAAGCTGTATGCCAACGCCGGATAAACGATCATGTCATCCACGCCGGCCCAGATCACTATTTCCGGCTCCGTGAAGTTAATCAGACTCGGCGAGGCCCTCAAGGCGTTGGCAATCCCCTCGCGGGGATTCAGCAAGCGCGTCTCGATCTGCGGCTTGAACCCACCGAGATTCCGGAGGTCGGCCGAGACCAGCACGAGCGGATACTCCTCCTCGTTCCGCACCAGCAGAATGAGGCGCGAGCGGAAGACGGGAATGCCATCCTTGTACTGGGCGTAGTAGACGCCGGTGAACTTATACTTGCCGGTCTCACGGTCATACATGATCGGCTGGAGGTACCGGTCGCCTAAGTCCGCAGGATCCACGCCGAACAGGTGAGCGTTGGCCTGAAGGAAATTCTCGGCACTCTGCTCTGGGTTGGCACCGGAAGAGAAGGTCTCGCCGTAAAGGTGCTTGATTCGCCCCGCTCGCGTGTACGCACCCACTCGAGTGTTGGTGTTGCTGAGCTGAATCAGTGAGTGACCCTCAACCTCTCGCAAATCCAAAGGACTGGGTGGATCTGCCAAGGTTGTCCCGGGCGCGGTGCCGAAGATTGACGCTACAATTGAAATGATTAATATAAAGTTTACAACTGATTTCTTTTCTTTCATTGTATCCCTCTCCATTGTTAGTTGAAAAGCGGTTATACTCCATGCCGAAGCAACTTCGGCAAAAAAGAGATTGATCGTCTCTTCAATGCAACTCCGGAATGCAACTCAAAAGTTTTGAGTTACGTTCCGATTTTTCTGCTGCTACGAATATGCTTGCTTTTATGAATTTGTCAAGTTTTTAAAAAGAGAGGTAGTTGCGGAGGCGAATAATACCCATGAGGTCCTTTAATAACTCCAAAAGCGTTGTGAGAATCATATATGGCTTGATAGCTTATGTCTTAAACCAAAAAAAGGATATGCCCAAATACAAATTTACACAATTATTTTGACATAATTAGTGTCAAGAATTTTGTGCAAAAATTTTTTTAGGCAAAGGTATCCTCCAAATCTGATTATTTATTCCTTTCTTGACAAAATCAAAAAATTTCTTAATTTATAATTGAAAGTTAGTAATTTAAGCAATTTATAAAATCTATCTTTAATTAGTAGAAATTCTTAATATTTCAAACGGAATAAAGTAACTATAAACGATTCACGGAGTCTAAAATGACAATGACTAAAAAATTAATGATAGTTTATTGTATGTGCGGGTTGATTTTATCTGGCTTAAACTATGACCCTGATGATTCATATCTTAATACAGCATATGGGCAGAATTTCGAGAAGGACTCTGAAAATAGAAAACCTAAAGCTTTTAGTGAAAAAGAGGGCATAGCCAAGAAAGTGAATTTTAAGGAGGTTACCGTAACCAGATGGAAGGATTCTCAAGATAGGAAACCCATAAGCTATGTGGAATGGAGGAACAGAGTCGGGGAAAGGGGTCTATTTAAGATAGAACTTTCTAAGAAAAGTCTGAAACTTAAAAGAAAAGGAAACGGGGCAAAGTTCTGTGTGATAGTGAATTCTACTCTTTATGATGATATCCAATCTTCTGTAGATCAATATGTGATGGATCTTACAAAAGAAGGATATGATGTTGAAGTTTATACCACCTCTGGTGGCACTCCAGAGGATCTCCGTGCTTTCCTTCAGGGAAGATACTCTTTGGGTCTCGTGGGATGCATCTTTATTGGAGATCTTCCTGTTGCCTGGTATGAGACCGAGTGCTGGGATCCTCCAGAGCATGAGGAGTTTCCCATTGATTTATATTATATGGATTTAGATGGAACCTTCGGAGATTCAGACTTAGATGGAATCTATGATTCTCATACTGGTGACATTTCACCTGAGATATGGATTGGTAGACTAACAGCCTCCACTCTTACTTTAGGCGGAGCTAATGAAGTCTCTTTGGTTCAAAATTATTTTTATAAAAATCATCTGTACAGAAGTGGGCTACTTTCTCTTAATAATCGTGCCTTAGTGTATATTGATGACGACTGGGTTTACTGGGCAGATGAGTGGGATACCGATGTTGGAGAAGCATATAGTGAAAGAACCCTAATTAAAGATGAGTTGACAACCATACACACTGATTACGAAAGCAGACTCCCGCAAAACTATGAGTTTATCCAGATATGTGCTCATTCAAGCCCCTTTGAGCATTGGTTCAAAATCCCTCCTGATGAATGGGACGGATATACCAGCAATTCTGAGGTGAAAGCCATTGATCCTTTAGCCTTTTTCTATAATCTTTTTGCCTGTTCCAATGCAAGATACGTGGAGGCAAATTATATGGGAGGCTGGTACATTTTCTGTCAGACTTATGGACTTGGAGCCCTGGGCAGTGCCAAGACCGGTTCTATGCTTAACTTTGGTAATTTCTACCAACCTTTCGGAGAGGGAAAAACAATAGGAGAAGCTTTCTGCGATTGGTTTTCCAGTATAGCCTCTGGTGGGTTTGAGGAATGGGAAGTATGCTGGTTTTATGGAATGACATTATTAGGCGATCCAACTCTTACCCTTAAGAATAAACCTACACTTTATGCTCCTGCTGACTCGACCATAATATATGATATTACTCCTACATTTAAATGGTCTCATACTGCTGGAACTGGAGGCACATATACTTTAGAATATGACACTAACAGCCTATTCTCAGCTCCGGAAGTATTTGACAGCTTGACAGATACCGTGTTCACTGTTCCTGATACCCTTCCCTTATCTTATTTTACTTATTACTGGAGGGTGCAAGCTATAGATGAAGCTCAAAATCCATCTGGTTATCAATCCCATCCTTTCTCTTTCACTGTATATATGTGTGGAGATGCTAACAATGACTACACATTAGACCTTGCTGATGTTATCTGGATAGCAAATTATAAATTAAAATCAGGTCCTCAGCCTATTCCCACTGAGTTAGCAGGTGATGCAAATGGAGACTGCGCAGTAGATTTATCCGATGTCGTCTATTTGGCAAATTACCTGCTCAAAGGAGGTCCAGACCCTGTTCCCTGTGAGGAATATTAAGAGATAAGACAATATGAGTTTAAAAGTAAACATAAATGTTTACACTCCAATTACTACACCAATTTATGTGCTCGGCAGGTCCCCGACCTGCCGAGAGTTTTTTGCTGACGGGTCAGGGACCCGTCAGCCACTGAAAGTCAGTTGAGTTAGGAGAAAGTTAAAAGCGTAACTCACTGTTGGTCTTAAGACCAACAGTGAACAAAACCCTCTGCTACGCGTAGCGGAGCCTTTATGGCTCCGCTACCTTAATTGTAGACCCCCTCTGCCCCGGCTTTTTGCCCGCTTTTTCTTGTTTAAGATAGACTTTTTTAAAGATAAGCTATCGCCTCAATTTCAACATCCACATCCTTGGGTAATCTTTTTACCTCAATAGTTGAGCGAGCTGGCGGGTCCAATTCAAAATACTTTTGATAAGCCTGATTCATCTTAGGAAAATCATCCATATTTTTCAAAAAAACAGTGGTCTTGACCACCTTATCCAAATCTGAACCAGCCTCCTCTAAGATTGCTTTAAGATTCTCAAGAACTCTTTGAGTCTTTTTTTCAATTTCTCCTGAGACCAACTCACCTGTTTTCGGGTCTGCAGGTATCTGACCTGAGATAAATATAAGTCCTAATTTATCGAGCTTTATTCCCTGACTATAAGGACCGATCGCACCAGGAGCCTTATCTGTTTTAATTACAGTTTTAGCCATAAAACCTCCTTTTTTATCTTTATCCTAAAATAAAACAATTAAAATTTCAGTGTCAATTTTAAAATTTGCTTTCTGGGGTGTTCACTGTTGGTCTTAAGACCAACAGTAAACGCAAACAACAGTGAACAAAAGCTAAAACTTAGTGGAAAACTTTTAAGCTGACGCAGAACCTTTTAGAAATAAAAGGATTGTTTCTAATCCACAGATCACATTAGACAAAAGCCTTGAGTAGCGTTTTAGAAGCTCGGTGTATTGCCACTTAACTCGAAAAGCTTTCTGAGGGAGATCGAATATCTCTAAAAGTGTTTTTTTATAGATTTCATCCAAATATTTCAAAACAAAGTAGGGGTTATCTCTAAGATTTGGGTCTTCGATTTCACCTCCAGCGATTATCTCCTTATAGGTCTCCACTTTTTCTAAGATAACAGTGCCCAAGCACCAAGGGGTCATAATAACTGCAAGGTTTTGTGAATCTCCATAGAAGCTATGGATGATTTTCAGAACAAGTTCAACAATGATTTTCCTTGCTCTGTAGTAAGATAAAGTTTCGATCCTCTCAGGGTCACACTCACAAATTCTTTTATCCAGCTCTTCTTTTTCCCTCAGACATCTTTTCTCAGCAGATTCTAAAAATTTGTAATAATCCTCAAAGTAAACTTTTGCATTCTCATTTATAGTGTGAATATAATATCCACCTTCATCTTTATGAATCTTAGGCTCTTTAATCTTTTTTAATCTCTCAGGGGGAAATCCTCTTTTAATACCGTTAGAAAGCATCTTTTCTCCTTTTACAATCTGTAAAAAGAGCAAAAAATATGCCCCTGAAAACCCTCTTAAAGCTTGCAAAAACGCTTTCTCAGGATGCTTCTAATCCTTTTAGGTAAATATACTTAGAAAAAAGATTCTGATTTTAAAAGGATTTAAAGAAGAACAAATTGCAAAGAGTGAATTTATAAATATGCAACCCACTTCATACTTGGTGCAAAGGCAAGCTTAAAAAAATATCAGAAAATATCGGTTTTTCTGATCAACCAGACCAAGCATAGTAGGTCAACCATGGCGAAGCCTGGTTGGCAACTCTTTTTTGTCAAGCACCCTTCGGGATGCTTGACCTACTAAAAAATTTCTCCTTTATCGGAAAAAGGCCAAATCCACCCCCAGTATGCAGAAACAAAATCTTTTCCTTTTTGGAAAAATTTCCCAAATTTATCTGGTCAACCAGACCAAGCATAGCCTTTCCTGTATATACCGGGTCCAATATTATACCAGTATTTTTCGAAACAGATTTTATCAAGTCAAGCTCTATTTTCCTTGATTTTCCATAACCTTTGCCAACATAACCATCAATAACCTTTATTTCATCTTCTTTAAAAGAAAATTTTTGTTTAAAGTTTTCTTTATAAGATTGAACCAAGCTTTTAATCCTTTGTGTGGCAATCTTAGAGGTCTCCCTGATGTTAAATCCGATGATTTCGACTTTCCAGTTCAAAAGTTTTTTGCCGATATAAAGTCCGGAATATGTTCCTCCAGAGCTAACTGCGGTAATTATCTTATCGATTCTCAAACCCAAAGAATCTATTTGAGATTTGACCTCTAAACAGGCTTTAATATATCCCCAGATCCCCAAGGCATTAGAACCGCCCTCAGGAATAACATATCCATTTTGACCTTTTCTTTTTAAATTCTTTTTCAATTTTTCCATTATCTCATCAACATATTCATATTCCTCAGAGCTAATATATTTTATCTTTGCATTAGTCATTTTATCTAAAAAAAGGTTACCATCAAGTTTTGGCACCTCTTCTTTAAATAAGACCAAATGTGATTTTAATCCGAGCTGAGCGGAAATGATCGCAGTTGCTCTGGCATGATTTGACTGAACCCCTCCACAGGTAATAAGGGTATCACACCCTTTCTTTATGGCATCATAAGCTAAAAACTCGAGCTTTCTTACCTTGTTACCTGATAGTCCGAATCCAGTTAAATCATCTCTTTTGATAAAGATATTATAATCATCTGAGACATGAGGAATTCTTCTCCATTTCTCGACAGGGGTTGGAAGCATTGCTAATTTTATGGTTTTAGGAAATAGCATTGATATATAACTCCTTTCTACCTTTTATTTAATAATTTCAATTTTATTAAAAAAGCAAGTGAAATTTTTTTATTACCTGAAAAAAAACTTAAAATATCACATAATAACTTTTTTTATTTGACAAAAATTTTAAGTTAGCTAAATTAATTTTGTCATGTCCAGAATCTTAGGAATCGACTATGGAGAAAGAAGGATTGGCTTAGCAATATCTGACCCTCTGGGTATAATTGCTCAAACTCTTACAACTTTAGACACTAAAAAGATAAAAGACCCTTTTTTTGAGATTAAAAATATCGTCAAAGAAAAAAAGGTGAAAAAAATAGTTGTTGGTTTGCCTAAAAATATGGATGGAACAATCGGAGAACAAGGGAAAAAAGTTTTAGAGTTTGCAAAAAATCTCTCCAAAGAAGTTAATATGAAAATAGATTTCTGGGATGAGAGGCTCTCGTCTGTTGAATCACAAAAGATTTTAAAAGAGACGAAAAGAAAAATCAAACAGGATAAAAAAATTGTGGATAGAATCTCCGCATCCTTGATTTTACAAGGATATTTAGAAAGTTTGAAATCAAATTCTATGAATCCTTCCAAAAAAGATGAGTGAGAAAAAGATAAGATTCGGGATTTCAGAATGGATTTTATTCTTTTCATCCACTGTTGCTATATTTTTGTCCTCTGTAATACTGGTAATAGCCACTTTGATAATATTTTCTGGGAAAAAGATTATTTGGCTTTTTGGCTTTGTAAAAAGAAAATGCGTATGCATCAAGAGACCGATCACCTTTATTTTAATAGGAGTCGGGATATTTTTTTTGATAAATATCCTCTACTGGAGGGTCCTTCCAGTTAGATGGAAAAGCAAAGAAAAAAAAGCATCGATTTTAGTTAAGGAGGGTGAGAGTCTATATCAGGTTGTAAAAAAGCTGAAAGAAAAAGGAATAGATTTCAACCCAACCATTTTTTTAGAATACTCCAAATTTTTGGGAATTGATAAGCATATTCATATCGGAAGATACGATTTCAAAAAGGGGGTCACCTTGTATCATATCTTAAGCAGGCTAAAAAAAGGAAAGGTTACCGCATTCGATGTTACCATCCCCGAGGGATTAAATTTTAAACAGATTGCAGGGATTTTGCAAGTTAGGTGTGGAACGGATTCCTCTCAATTTGTAACTGCGGTAACTGACACCGATTTTTTAAAAAAATTAAAAATTTCAGCCCAGAGCTTAGAAGGACACCTTTTCCCGGACACTTATAAATTATATTGGGGAATAAAGCCTTACGATATCGCGCAAATAATGGTAGCTCAGTTGAGGCGAAATTTCGTTGACAGCTTGAAACAAAGGGCTGAAAAAATAGGTTTTTCGATCCTTGAAGTTTTAATTTTGGCATCTTTAATCGAAGCGGAGGCAAAAAAACCAGAGGAAAGAGCCACCATATCAGCAGTCTATCACAACAGGCTAAAAAAAGGGATGCTTCTACAATGTGACCCAACAGTGATATATGCCATTTCCTGGCCGGACAGGCCCAACTTAGCCCGCCCTCTGGTCTTAAAAGATTTAGAGTTTGATTCCCCTTATAATACCTACATATATTCAGGTCTTCCACCTGGACCTATAAACAATCCTGGGAAAAAATCGATCTTAGCCGCACTTTATCCAGCAAACGTAGACTTTTTATACTTCGTAGCTAAAGGTGATGGTTCTCATGTGTTCTCCTCTACTTTAGAGCAACATCACCGTGCCATAAGAGAAATCAAAAAGGAGAACAAAAAAAGTTAAAAGGAATTGCTGGAGTGTAAAGCCCCGCTTGAGGCGGGATCTATGACTTTAGCTTTACCACTTTTTCAAAAGATAAAGTTAAAAACACTTGACAAAAACTTTTTAGGCTATAAATTAAAAGTTGATCGCGGGGTGGAGCAGGCAGGTAGCTCGTCGGGCTCATAACCCGAAGGTCGTAGGTTCAAATCCTACCCCCGCTATTTTTTTCTGTTGTTGCCGAATTTACAATTCGGCAATTTTTTTTATTTATAAAAAATGCAGGAATAACATAAAAAACGTTAAGGATAATAGGAGGTAGCCACAGGCTTCAGTCTAAGCGAAAATGTTACATTGATTTTCAACGAATAACGCCCATATGGGCGCCTACCGATGCAAATTATGTTAAAGACGCAAGTTATCCAGTTTTTGCCTCAAAGGGTTCAAAGGTAATAATCCTATGATAATATCCACAGGTTTCCCATTGCGAAATAAGATAACAGTGGGGATACTTCTCACCTGATATTTTTGAGTTATCTTTGGATTTTGCTCCACGTTCAATTTGAAAATTCTCACCCGTCCATCGTAATCCGGACCAATCTCATCCAAAAGCCCTCCCATAACCTGGCAGGGTGGACAACGAGGCGACCAAAAATCGACCACCGCAGGAATTTCAGACTCTAAGACTTCCTCTTGGAAAGAATCGTCTGTTACCGGAATGGGTTTGCCCGGTTTAGGTGGTCTGTGAAACAGGTCTTTTAAAAATCCCATATAATCTTGTGCAATAATTGATTTTAGAATTTTAAGACCAAATACAAAAAGCCTACTTTAACACTTACACAAAAATATTAAAAGACTAACAAATGAGGTCCTCCTTAAGTTGCTCAAGATAAAAGTTAAGATATCTTTCTCCTTTGGGAGTGATTCGGTAATAGGTATGATTGCGATGTTTGACCCATTTATTATCGACAATATTTTTCCGGTATTGAATCATCACTTTGGCAACTCTTTCCAAAAGTTTCAAATATCGCAATTTCTTATGGTGTTCAAATGCTTGCTCAGGTTTGATCTTCAACATCTTAGACACCATTAAAGAGTAATCAACTCCCATCACCCTGTGGTGCTTTAAAATACGGAAATCAAGCTCATCCAATTGAAAATAATCTCTATCAGGTTTCTCTTTTCTTTTTTCCAATATCTCATCCCAGGATAAAGCCAAAAGGCGTTTGGATTCAACTTTTTTTAGCTCACGACATGTGGTTTTATGTACCACAATCATTTTATTGTAGCTTGAGAATCCAGTGATCAAATCTTTCGGTGATTTTGGAGAACAGCACCTGGCTATAACATAACCTTCTTTTAATTCTGTTTCATCAATTGGCATCGACACATTCAATCCTCTACTAAAAATAAGATAACCAAAATTTTGACATTGTCAAGCCTTTCCCGATCAGGTCGCAATAGCAAGGGATTGCTCGCCGGGTTATCAAAAGCGCTAAAGTCAGGGTAAAAGACTTATTTATCGGGAATGAAATTATTTTATTTCGGTCACTTTTTTTACTTGACAAAAATTGTGGTTGTATTATATTTTTAAAAAAGATGCAAAGGGTTTTTTACACTTTACGTTTTAGCTCAACTATTAATCAAAGAACTACCGTATTGATAATAGAAATAGCAGAAGTTCATCCGCGAAAGTGGGGAGTCGTTAATATTTAACTTCCCTCCACAAGGAGGTGATGCGATAAAGTCTATCAATTTCTTACCAAACTGAGAGAGAAGTTTGTAGAAAGTTGATCCGGGAAGGAGAGTTAAAATTATCTGAACCTGTGGCCAAGGTTCAGATTGAAATGTAAACCTTTAACCCAAGTACTTGGAGGTAAGTTATGAACAAGTGTTTAACTGTTGTTTTGGTGCTTTTGGTAGCGGTTTTTGCTTCTTCTGTCTGGGCAGCTACCAATGAGATGGCGATTAACCCAACTCAAAAAGGAGATATACTTACTGTGCCAGTATACTTCAGCAACAATGAGCCGATGGCTGGTATTGTTCTATTTCTGAAAATTACTGACTTGAAACTCATTACTACTATTGAGGAAGCATTTGATAAATCGCGAGCGAAAGACCTCAGTTTTAAAGTTGTCTATTATATTGGGGAACAGAATATTGTCTCAGTCGGTGCGCTGGCAATAGGTAAAAATGATATCCCTGTAGAACCTGGCGCTGGATTATTAGCCAACTTAAAATTTAAGGTTATTGGTCCTAATCCCAGAGTGGAACAGAGTTCCTTAAAGCTTAGTGATGGAAATTTCAGTGAGATGCAGATGGTTGATAAGGATGCAGAAGATATGCCATTTGAATTCAAAATCGGTGAAATTATCGGTATAGAAGAATTGGAGACAGGAGAAAATAATATCCCAAAGGAGTTTGCTTTATTTGGCAACTATCCTAATCCGTTCAACCCTCAGACTACCATCGCCTTTGCTCTGCCGGAGAGAGCCCAGGTAAATCTAAAAATTTACAATATCGCTGGTCAATTGGTTTGGAGTCACGATAAAGAATTTGAAGCTGGCAATCATTCTATCACCTGGAATAGCCAGAATAACAATGGCGAGATTGTGGCTTCCGGCATTTACCTTTACAAGTTAGTGGCAGGCAAGCACAGCTCTACCCAGAAGATGGTCTTGGTGAAGTAAAGTTTTGTTTGAAAAAGGAGCTTCAACCCTACTTCTCCCCCGGGGAATTTTTCTTATTCCCCGGGTTTTATTTAATTCTGACATTCATTGGCTTATTATTATTAAGGTAGATAATACCTAAAATAAGATAAAAAGTGTAAATTGAAGATTTAGAGGAGAATAATTAGATTCAATCAAAAACTTCTATCGACTCTGTCCAGGAAGGTAAACCACAGAAGGTCTTTATCTAAGATAAAAAAAGATAAAATTCTTTCAATGCCACTTTGCAGGAGCTCTGAAAAAGTATGTATTTTGTCATTGCGAGCCCGAAGGGCGTGGTCCCGCCATTGGCGGGGCTTCGTTGTCCCACCAAAGACGTGACTCCTCGCAATGACAAAGCGTTGATGATACGAATTTTTCAGAGACCTCTACGCAATTGGGAAAAATTATCATTAGAAATAAGTCACCCAACTAAATAACAGAGCCAGGCAGTGACAAAGGCACAGTAGTTGCCAATTGCATAACCTATCAAAGCCATGAGGATGCTGACCGGGACTAAAAATTCGTGGTGATAAGCGGCAACTACAGGAGCAGAAGCAGCTCCGCCGATATTAGCAGCGCTGGCAATAGCGGTGGTATGCACATCCACTTTGAAAATCTTTGCCCCTAAAACGCAAAAAAATCCATGAATAAATATCCAGACAAAAGCCCCCATCACAAACCATACTGCCTTCTGGGCTAATCCGCCTATCTGTGCTTTTGCTCCCATATTAGCAACGAAAAGATAGACCAGAGCCATTGCCAAAGCATGGCTACCAGGGATTTTTTTGGCAGGTGTAAAAGATAAGCTGATCCCAAAGGTTGTCACCAGAAGAATTTTCCAGGTCCCTGATGTGAGCACCGGAGGAACCTTAGGCAAAAAATCTGAGAGAAAAGAAGAGACCCAGGCATTTAAAAGACCTAAAAACAGAAGATAGAGAATATGGCGCATCTCCATTTTACCCTTTTCCATATCCAAAGCCTTTGCTTCTACTTCCATCTGCTTTAACCTTTTGTCGCTGACTTTTGTGAACTTGTTAAACCACCTTGCCAAATTCTTTGAACCAAGCATTATCGGAAGCCAGACGATGTAAACCAGATTGTCAGCCAGAACCGCCAACCCGAAATCTGAACCAGAGGTCTTAAGCCCTTCGCTCACAGCTGCCATATTGCCGGTTCCACCGATCCAGCTCCCGGCCAGAGCTCCGAACCCTTTCCAGGTTTCAGGTCCCAGCCCTCCTTTTACCAAAAAGTAAGCTATGGGTGCTCCAATGACCACTCCTAAAGTTCCAAATAGAAGCACAAATATCCCCTTGCCCATAGTTTTAAAAGCTTTTCCAACATTCACATCAAGTAACATCACTGTCAGAAATAAAGGTAAAATCACATCTCCCATCCACCCATAGACAACTGATTTGCCAGCAATGATTTTTGTGTTGGACAAAATCAAAGGGACTGCATAGATAAAAAGAAGTGGTGGGAAGTAATTGAAAAGTTTCCATTTAGTCTGTTTCTCAAGAAAAAAGAAAAATGCTGACACCCCGGTCAAAACAGTTAGAATGCCAACCGGATTGGTAATAAATGCTTCAGTCATTGAACCTTTATAGACTATTTATATTTTTCAACTGAACGTAAGAACAATTTTCTTTGGATATAATAAAATTTTAAGGGAAAATCAAGAACAATCCAAAAACATTAGTTTTTCTCTATCTTTCTGTGTGGTAGAATCTCCTTGACAAACGTTGGTTTTAAGATAAATCACTTATAAAGTCTTAATACTGGGACAAAACATCGAATTTTTCATAATAGAACTTAATTCTAAAAAAGGAGTTTTCTATGCATTCACTCTTGGTGCTGGCGAATCTCGGACCATTGTTACTTTAACTGGTCCAGCATATGATTATGCTCTGTGTGGTGCTCTGAAGTTCGCAGGCTTCTACAGAGGAGATGTGAACAACAATGGCGTGCTGGATCTTTCTGAGGTAACCTTTATCGCTAATTACTATTTCGGAAAAGGATGAGCGCCGTTCGACTACACATGCTTCCCTGCTGAGATTCCGTTCCCGGATATGGCTCCTTGTATGTTCGAAGTGGCTGGATATCAGGATCTGGGCAAGTAATCTGAGCCTCTTACGGGGATAGAAACCCTTCCCACCTGTGAGGGGGAGGGTTTTCATTTACCAGGTCGTGCATCACTTTGAAAGGAGTCTGTCAATTATAGAATGATTTTTTGTTTTTAATTATGTTTAGATCAAGCTGAAGTCGTAGATCCCGCTTAAGCGGGGCTTGACACTCCATTCTTTTTTGGAGAATATAAAAATCTGGATGGATACTATTTATTGATACTCATCAGAACGATCTTCACGATCTCCAAAAGTCTCTCACAGCTGAAAGGTTTTTTCACATAAAGATCGCCTCCGGACCTGAAAGCACGCCCCTCATCTGATCTTGGATCCTTTCCAGTCAGAAATATCACCGGGATCTTCTCAGTATGTCGGTTTTTTTTTAACTCCTCACATATCTCATAGCCGTCCATAAAGGGCATCATAATATCTAAGATCACAAGATCCGGCTTAAAACTTTTGACTTTCTCCACCCCCATAGCACCTGAGTTCTCAGTCAAAACCTCATACCCTGCATCTTTAAGAAATGTAGCGACGATATCTGTTATCTCCGGCTCATCGTCTATAACCAAAATCTTGGCTGTTTTTAATTTCTTATTTAAAAACATATTCGAACAACCCTTGAAAACTTATTTTGTTAATATCTCAGAATAAAAATCTATCCTTCTATCTTCCCATAGGTCATTTTGTGGAGTGAACTTTTTGTCTTTAGCTAAATCCGGATCTATTTTAACTACCCTTGCCTCCTCGTGGTCTGAACTTGCTTTGGTAATGACATTTCCAGAAGGGTCAATAACCTGTGAACTTCCAATAAAATGAAGCTCTTTTTCATTCCTTCTCTCTTTTCCTGTGCGATTTGTAGTTATAGCAAAAACTCTGTTCTCAAGACATCTGGTCACCATTGCATTCTGACAATAGGGCAAAATCAAATTGGATGGATGACAGATAATCTGTGCTCCTTTTAAAGAGAGTATCCTCACCACCTCAGGGAAGATCCAGTCAAAGCATATCATCAAACCAATTTTTGTTCCTTTGAAATCAATCACAAAAAGCTTTTTATCACCACTTTTAAAAAGATCTTTCTCCTCCATAAAAAGATGAAGCTTTCTGTAAAGAAAAAGTTCTCCTTCAGGTGTAACCATGCAAGCCGAGTTGTAAAAATTGTTTTCGCACCTTTCTGCTATTCCAAAGACTATCCCAACATTCCTTTTTTTAGCTAAATTTAAAAAATGCTCAACTGTTGGTCCATCTGGAATCTTCTCAGCCAAGTTTTCTAATTCATCTTTATCCTTAAAAAGATAACCGGTAAAACATAGCTCTGGTAAGACCAGAAGGTCTGCATCAATTTTATCAATCATCTGGGTTGCTTTTTTAATATTCGCATCTTTTTGCCCGAAAACAGGCTCAAGCTGAACAAATCCTACCCTCACTCCAAATCCTCCTAATTTAGTTTTCGACCTATATAAGTTTTGCCTTTAGCCATATTTATATCTATATCTTTTCCTAAGGATAAAAAGTTTAGGTCATCTTTGTCAAGCTCTATTGGAGTGTAAACCTTTCCTGACCGGACAGGTAGGTTTACATTATTTCTTTAAGTCCAGAACCTTCTGCCCAGATATGGCTTGATTTCGTTAGCAAATCTGGTATTTTTTATCAAAAGAAAATTCGAAGATAACTTTTAAAAAAGTTAAAAGCTTGATTTAGACTATATGAAAAAAGAAAAGTTAAATCTCAAAGGCCTCTCTTTAGAAGAGTTAGAAGAATTTGTTCTCGAAACCAATGAGAAAAAATATAAAGCTAAACAACTATTTATTTGGGTCTATAAAAAAGGGGAAACAGATTTTTTAAAGATGACCGACCTATCAAAAGAGTTTCGAAAAAGACTAAAAGAAAACTTCTGGATTAGCCAGATAAAAAAAGTGAAAACCGAAAAATCGAAAGATGGCTCAATAGAAAAGTTTTTATTCGAGTTAGAGGACAAAGAAAAAATCGAATCGGTATTGATAAGGGAGGGGAAAAGGGTAACTGTGTGCCTATCCACTCAGGTTGGATGTGCTTTGAATTGCTCTTTTTGCGCAACCGGGAAGATGGGATTTAAAAGAAATCTGAGCACTGGTGAAATAGTTGACCAGATAATTCAGATAAAAAAGTATCTTTCAGATCGTCAGGATGTCGTCAAGTCCGAAGGATTCTTCGAAACTCTTCGAGCTTCGCATAAAGAAAAAATCACTCACATTGTTATCATGGGAATGGGAGAACCACTTTTAAATTATAAAAATACTCTAAAGGCGATAAAAGTTATTCATTCTAAACTCGGATTGGGGTTTTCTGTAAAAAAGATAACCCTATCCACTTCTGGAATCGTCCCTGAAATCTATAAATTAGCTGAGGAAGGCTTAAAAATAAAGTTATCTTTATCTTTGAACTCCCCTTTTGACCACAAAAGAGAGCTTTTGATGCCGATAAACAAAAAATATCCCATAAAAGAGATATTAAAAGCGGTGAAACATTATGCCAAAAAAACCGATCAGCGAATAACAATCGAATATGTCTTGATCAAAGATATAAATGATTCCAAAGAGGATGCTTTAAAGCTTTCAGAAATAGGTCGGGGTATACCCTGTAAAATTAATTTAATAGCCTATAATGAAGTAGAAGGTTTGGGGTTTGAAAAACCTGATGAAAAAAAAGTTACAGATTTCAAAGATATTTTATATCCGAGATGCCCTGCGGTTACAGTTAGAAAAAGCAAAGGTGAGGACATAAAAGCCGCCTGCGGTCAGCTAAAAGTTGAATCAAAATAAGTTAAATAAAAGGCTTTTTTGTGTTCCGGCTGGATGTTATCATCCAGCCGGACGGGAAAACGGATGATAACATCCGTCCAAGAGCAACATTTCTATCTGAAACTATTGGTGCGGGAAATCCCTGGCCGGGCAGGCAACCTGTGTTACTAATGATAAAATTACTATCACAACTTGTGCAAAAATGTTAAAATAGTTCTATAAATGGGGGTCTTTATCTCCTAAAATCCTAAATAAGGGAAGGCTTTATTCAACTTTTGGTCCGAGCTAAAAGTTTTTTGTATATTATCATAATCAAGCTGAAGGTCGAAACCCACAGAAGGAAGATTTTCCAGACTTAAGTTTGCCTTGTTATGCTTTTCTGGTATCCAATTCAAAAAGAAAGATAGCCTTCTTTTATAAAGCACTGCCATATCTTTCAAAACTCGAGCTTCTTTCTCGCAGAAAACATTTTTATTTATCTGGTAAACGATTAAAGGGATATTAGTGTAAATCTCGATTTTTTGATTTGAAAAAATCTCAGGATTTTTCTCAATAAAGCTCAACAAAGCTAAAAGGCTTATATATCCACATTCAACCAAGCTACCAGAGTATTGGGAGCGGAAAACAACTCCTAAATCAGGTATGACAAAAGATACCACCCGTCTTTGTTTTCTCAATCTATCTTCCGAATCTGGTTGAGCTGAAAAATAGCATCTCATATCTCTTGATCCTCTAAAAAAACCTCTTTTTTCCAAACTGTAATAAAAGCAAAAATTATACCGCTAAAAAACAATGAAAAATGAGGTTTGGTATTTTAAACGAAGCTCTAATCAGAAGAAAACCAACAGATTAAAGGAGGAACGGAAAAAGGATAAAAGTTAAAAGCTTTTTTATGTGAAATTTAATTCACATTCTATGAATCCTTCGGATCTTCTGCAAGTCAAACAATTTGAGTTTTTATTCCAAGTTTTCCTTTAAAAGATCTCTCATCCTTTGGGAAGCAACGACATATTTTCCGGACCCCCAAGCAACCAAAGCACTACCCTCATTTGTGATTTTTCCCTCAGTGAGAAAAATCCTCCCTTTTTTCTCCTTTATCACACCCTCCATAAAGAGCTTTTCCCCAACTTTAACCGGCTTTTTAAACTTCACCTCGATCTGAGCGGTCACCACCAAAATATTTCTTGCTAAAACAGCTTTTATCATCACCTCATCTAAAAGGGCAGAAATTATCCCACCATGTAGAATATCCTTATAACCTTGAAATCTTTGGTCAACTATAAACTCAGCTTTAGCCACCTCATCTTCCTCAAAAAATTTAACTTTTAATCCACACTCATTTTCATCTCCGCACACGAAACACTTGCCGTATTTTAAAATCTCTCTCATTTTAATCATCCTCTATTGACCAATAAGTGGCAAGACCACATACTTTCCTTTTTTTTCATCATAACCACTTAAAATCTCTTTTTGGTCTTCTCCTTTGGGAACCAATATATCATAGACATTTGGGCTGAGTTCTGAGTCAGTTGCTTTTTCCCCAATCTCAAAATTCTTCAATTTTTTTATCTTGCTGTATGTTCCAACTCCAAAATAATCTTTTAAACTTCCTTTGTGGCAACCGCAAGCCAAACCGAATTTCCAATCTTTTTGAAAATCCCCCAATAAAGATTTCGGAACTGAAAATTGTATGGTATTTTCTTGAAAATCGACTAAAGACTGTTCATAAACGTCTCTTTTAAGACAAGCCAAAACCTCCCCATCCTCCCAGAGCTCCACACCACCACCTGAGCAATTGATCATCCAATAACTGTAATCTTTGCTTAAAGATAATCCGTTTTTTTCCAATAGATCATAATAATAAGGTGGTTTGTATTTCCCCTTCTTTGCGATAAAAATAGAGATTATAGGACCATAAAAACCGAAATCAGATAATGTATCATTTGCCAAGATATTTTTTAATTTAACTTGAAAATAAAACCTATCTGAATCCTCAAATACTTTGAAATTCAAAATATCACATACTCCTGATTGAAATAATTTTGAATCAGGGTAGATGTAATCTCCATCCCCATAATCATCTCCCTCTGGATCATCATAAGAAAATATCTTCTTTGCTTTCTTATTTATCCCTAATTCTATCTCCGGTATAGTTAAATCCAGAATATATGAGTGCCAATCCTTTTCAATATCAGAAACAGATAAACCGTAAATCTCAATAAGTATAGAATCCCACAAAGAGATTTTAGGATCATATTTTTCAAAAAGAATTTTCAACTTTTCAATTCCATATTCATTTGTCAGAAATCTTATAAAAGACCCAGCGATTGGATAAAAATTATTAGGATGTATTCGAGCCTTGTTAGCTAACAGAACATTTAGATGAGGAATCTCTTTTGATAAAAGAAGTTGTTTGACCCGGCTTAAAGTGGCTTTTTCAGAAAGGTCTCCACATCCTCCATAACAAACAGCGAATCCTTCGCTAAAAAAAGAGCCGGTGAATCTTTTCATGAACTTATACTGGACTATATGAACAAATTCATGGGTCAAAGCATTGATCTGGGGACCAATCATAAAGATAAGTTCACCGGGTGCAAAATTTACCCCGCCCCATCTTCCCAAATATGAAAGCTTGCTTATCTCTTCACCGGTGGAGCACACATACACCTCAATAGGATTTTTAAAGCTCACGTTATAAAGCTCGCATAAATTATTGTATAGGTTTTCAGCTTCATCTATTTTCCTTTTCAAAACTCTCTGTCCCGGCTTAATAAAAAAGTCGAAGTGAGCAGATGATTCCCTCTCCCAATCTTTGGAGAAGGTTATGTATGGATTGCATAAAACCATCCTGTTTTTCTCTTCAACCAAATAATAAATAAAAGGAAAGGGTTGATACCTTTTATCGATTATTTTCAATTCGATCTTAACATAATCTTTTTCTTCTTCAAAACTTATAGGATACCATCCAATTATATTTTTTTTGAAATCATTTTGGAATTTGTAATATTCTAAGCTTTCGGAGTTTCCAAGCCATTTTGCTCTGAGGTCGAAGATTTCATCCCCATCTGTGAATCTTTTTTTTTCTTTTTCATTCCAGTATTCTAAAGCTATCTTTTTTGTTGAATCCTTAAGTGAGCTCAAGTAAGAATTTAAAGTTACGACCGCATCCAGTCCCTTTTTATTCAAAAAAGATTCTAATGAATCGGTTTTTTGTAAAGCTATATTTTGCCAGATTCCATCTGGAGATTTAAAAAGATAATCTTTAAGTTGAGAAAAGGCGGAATAATCTAAATTTTGAAAATGAAAAATCGAAGCCAAGATAAAATAGACCTCAGCTAACTCTTTTTTTTCATTAAGGAGTATAAAAAGGTCTTTTATTCCATTCTCTAAGATTTTTGAGTTCTTTTCATCTTTTAACCCTTTCTGGTAAGTGCTCAAAGCATCTTCTAAATCTCCCTTTGCCAATTTAGCTAAGCCCAAATTAAATCTTATAAGAGAACGGGTGGAATCGATCTCCAAAGCTTTTTTGGTATATTCTGTCGATTCTTCATATCTCCCTAAAAGATAATATTCCCATCCAATACTCTCCCAACACTTGACTTTATCTTTATCATCGGTGAACAACAAAACCGCTTTTTTGAATTCCTCCAAAGCATTTTCATGTTGATCTAAAAGACCATAAAGCATTCCAAGATTATAATGAAGTTTTGGATTCTGAGGGTCTTTTTGAATTTCTTTTTGACTCCTCTCTACTGCTTCTTCATATTGGTTTTTTTTCACTAAATCCTGGTCTATATTTAATTCAATTTTCTGAGAGAAAGTGATATTTGAAAAAAGAAAAAAGATAGATAGATTAAAAAAAATCAAAAAAGCTTTCATAGATCTTTTTTATGAACCTAAGAGTTTAGCCATTATAGCCTTCTGAATATGCAATCTATTTTCAGCCTGGTCAAAGATAACAGAATTTGGACCATCCATAACCTCATCAGTTATCTCCTTCCCCCTTTCAGCTGGCAAACAGTGCATAACAACACAATCCTTTTTAGCAAAAGATAGGAGCTTTTTGTTCACCTGAAAATCTTTTAAAAGTTTTTCTTTTTGCAAAACTAAATTCTTTTGACCCATCGATGCCCAGACATCAGTATAGACAACATCTGCATCCTTTACTGCTTCTTCAGGATCATAAGTTAAAACTATCTTGCTCAAGTCAACTCTTTTTGCATTTTCAAATATTTTTTTGTCAGGCTCAGTTACAGAAGCAGTTCCAATTCTAAGCTCAAATGAGAATCTTGTGGATGCATTAAGCCAGGAGTTACAGACGTTGTTTCCATCACCTAAATATGATATAATTAAATTTTCGATTCCACCTTTTTTTTCAATAATAGAAAACAGATCTCCCATAACCTGACAGGGATGCAAAAGATCGGTCAAACCATTAACAACTGGAACATCCGCATATTTTGCTAAATCCTCCACACCCTTATGGGAGAAGGTTCTTATCACTATCATATCCACATATCTGGATAAAACCTTAGCCGCATCGTGGATCGATTCCCTTTTACCCAGCTCGATCTCCTTTTCAGTTATATATAAAGACCTTCCACCTAATTGTGCTATGCCAACTTCAAAGCTTACTCGTGTTCTTAAAGATGGCTTATGAAAAATGCAAGCTACAACTTTATCCTCCAAAGGTTTTGGCTCTATTTTTTTATTTTTCATATCAAAAGCTAATTTAAAGACCTGGTTCATCTCTTCAGTTGAAAAATCTGTAATAGCCAAAAAATCTCTTTTCATCTTTGCTCCTTTTTAACTTTTTTTAACCTCGATAAATTTAATAGAGTAACAGAATAAGTCAACAGAAACCTGCTTGAAATATCTTGATTTTCATGCTAAAGCTAAAAAGATTCTCTAAAGAAAATGATTGATTCGAGTTAATAAATAAAATATCTTAGAATAAAAAGCATATCCAAAACCAGGAGGTCTTATGAAAAACCAGATTAAGATTTTTATTTATCTTCTTCTAATGATTTTCACACTCTTTGTAGTTCAAAACTCACCCCGTGCTAAAACCATATTTGTTGATGATTTAAATGATGGGAAAGCTGGTTCAGGAAGTGCTTTTGACCCTTTCAGAGACCTACAAAATGCAATTGAGGTCGCCAAAGATTGTGACACCATAATCATTCACCCGGGGGTGTATCTTTCGCATCCACAAGATTATGTAGAAAAATTATGCGGAAACTGTGAAAACCATCAAACTGAGGTTAAAGCAAGCAGGGGCTTTTATATCCATAATAAAACCTTGAGTTTAATCGGAAAAGACCCGAAGATCACAGTTTTAATCACTCAAGCAGGATATGGAGTTTTGTTCGAGAGTAGTTTTGGGTCTTTGATTAAAAACTTAAAAGTTACCGGGGGCAAAAGAGACCCTGATGGAAATGCCACAGATGCTGGCATAGTTGCTAAGTATAGCTCTGTTACAATTACAAATGTGGAAATAGTGGAAAATACCCACCAAATAGATGGGGTTGTCGTGGGGATAGGAGGAATATTCGGAAGAGAGAACTCCGAGCTTATTATAATAGGAAATTTAATTATGGATAATGGCTGGGATGGAATAGCCCTGTATCGGGGAGCAACTGCCTATATCGCTGATAATGTCATATCAAAGGGAAGAGGTGCTGGAATAGGTATCACCTGGGATGCGGTGGCAACAGTTTATCGAAACAGAATCTCAGAATACTGGAAGGGAATAGGAACTTTCGGAGACTCAAAAGCTGTGGTTAGAAATAATTTGGTCTCAGGTAATTTAGGCTGGGGGATAATCGCCACTGGAACATCCTTTTTGGATGCTTCCAATAATGTTATTTATAATAATGGAAATTGCGGATTTGCTGTTTGGAGCAAAGACGTGGTAGGTCGATGCGCTAATAATATAATCTCAAAAAATGGCTGGCGAAAAGAGTGGGTCTGCCCTTGTGTGGGAATATGGATGGCTGAGGAGAATAAAAATTTTGAGATAAGCTACAACGATGTATGGAATAACCAAGAAGGGAATTACAAGGATATGCCTGATCTGGCAGGTAAGTATGGTAATATCTCAAAAGACCCGGAATTTGAAAAGGATAAAAACTTCGAGTTGAAAAAAGATTCCCCCTTGATAGATTCAGGCAACCCTCTTCTCACCGATCCAGATGGCACTGTATCAGATATAGGACTTTATGGTGGACCTAACTTTAGAAAAACCAATTAATAATAAGAAAATAAATGAAGTTTTAAATAACTTTTTATAATCTTTGTAATCCGTTTCATCTGTTGGGATAATCTGTTTCATCTGCTGGGAAATCTGTTGGGATTAAATTCAACCTAAGGACACACCTATAGTTTTTTCAGCCCTTTCCGATTCATTAAATAGACTTTCTTTAAAAACAAGGAGAAAAAAATGAACGATTTTGAGGGTCCTGAGAGAAGAATATCCAGAAGGATAAGAACCAAGTTTTATTTCAAATATCGAGTAAAAAAAGGCAAGTTTGCAAAAGAGGAATTAGAAACTACAAAAACAAATGATATTTCCTCTGTAGGTTTGCAATTCACCTCGGAAATTCCTTTTCCAATCGGCACAAGCTTAGAGCTTAAACTGAAAATTCCTAAGTTTGATCATTTGATAGATGTGGAAGGAAGAGTTGTGAGGATAAGCGAATTGGATAAAAAGAGATACTATATTGGAGTGGCATTTGTTCATATAGATGAGGCTGATCAAAAAAAGCTGAAAAAACAAATTGATTTAATCGACATAGCCAAACTTTTAGAATTAATGGTAGAAAAAGGTGCATCCGATCTTCACCTCACAGTGAATAAGCCTCCATATTTAAGGATCAACAAAGAGCTTATTCCTATAAACATCGAAAGCCTTTGCTCAGACGATATGAAAAGGATGATCTATTCGGTGATGGATCAATCCCAACAAGAACAATTCGAGAAAGAAAAAGAGTTAAACTATGCTTTTCAACTCCCTAATTCAGGTCGGTTTAGAGTAAATGTTCATCTTCAGAGAGGGAACGTTGAGGCTACTTATAGATATATTCAGCGAAAGATAAAATCGATACCAGAATTAGGTTTACCCCCGGTATTAGATGATTTAGCTCGTTATCCCAATGGATTGATTATAATAACAGGACCTACTGGTGTGGGCAAAAGCACCACTTTAGCTGCAATGCTTGAGTTGATCAACAAAGAGTTTCGGAAAGTAATAGTAACCCTTGAGGACCCAATAGAATTTGTTCATGAGAGCAGAAATTGTGTTATCAAACAGAGGGAGATAGGGTTGGACACCAAAAACTTTGCCAGCGCTTTAAAACATGTTCTTCGCCAGGACCCTAATGTGATATTTATTGGAGAGGTGAGAGACAAAGAGACTATGTCAGTTGCCTTAGAAGCCGCAGAGACCGGGCATTTAGTTTTGACAACCCTGCATACCTCAGATGCGGCACAGACAATAAACAGAGTTTTAGGGATATTTCCTCATGACCAGCGTGAATCAGCAGCAGCCCAGCTTTCTTCCTGTTTAAGAGGGGTTGTATGTCAGAGGCTCTTCCCGAGAAAAGATAACAAGGGTTTGATAGTAGCAACAGAAGTATTAATTGCTACACCTGCGGTAAGGGTGGTTATAAAAGATGACAGAATCGAACAGATACCCAATTTCATCCTAACTGGTCAAGCCGAAAAGATGCATTCAATGGATTCCTCGATTCTGAATCTCTATAACAGGGAAAAGATAACTTTCGAGACAGCGATCGAAGCTGTAGTGGATAAAAGAAGATTCGTAGCAGTTGCCAGCGAAGAAGAGGCAAAACTACATTCATATATATAATTATAAAATCTCCTCCCTAAAAAATGCATGATGTTTCTTTGTTGTTGCCGAATTTATAATTCGGTAATATTGTTAGGGCAAGGGTTTAACCCCTGCCCCAGCTTTTGTGACCACACTCGTTCTCGGTTGGTCTTAAGACCAACCGAGAGCAATGTAGATTTCACACTGAGTCCAAAGTGCTTCTAACACTACCTCTTTTGCAAATATATGGAAAAAAGCCTGAAATCTCCTTGACAAAATGGTAAAAAAGGCTTATATTTTGTTTATAAATAAGCCCACTATTACATCATCTGTCCGTGATATTTAAGATGAATTCACTGTTGGAAAAATTTGTTTCTGTTCATTTTTCATACTTCAAAAATAAACAATTTGGGCTTTCTCAGCTTAAAGCAGGTTTACTAAGAGTTATTTTTTAAATGCGATACTTTTCTTTTACATTAAGTTTAAATGATTCTGTTGAAATATGAAATTAACCTTTTCATTTAAAAGGAGGTATTATGCGTAAGATTTCAGTTTTTCTTCTGATTTTGGGGGTGTTGTTTCTTTCAGCAACTTCCCTTTCACATGCTCAGATTCATAAGGTTAAGATTTCGGAATTGGAGAAGAGTTTTCCTGATGAGTTGCGGAAATTACCTGAGTCAACCCGACCAAGAATAAAGGGTTTGGATCTCCTTAAGCTCACCGAGGGTGATATCGAATACCTCTCCAGTATCCTCTGGTCCGGAGTATTTGGCGTCCAGGTTGTTGGTGATTACGCCTATTGTGCTTTTGCAAATGGTCTGGTTATTCTTGATGTTTCCGATCCTGGTAGTCCAGCTTTTGTAAGCAGACTATATTTCCAGGGTGGAGGGGAGGAAATTCTCGTATTGGGGAATTATGCTTACTTAGCTGACGGTCACTCAGGCTTGCTGATAATCGACATCTCTGATCCCTTTAACCCATATCTATTGGGAAGCTATGACACACCAGGAGGTGCTCATGATGTTTTTGTCCGGGATAGCTTAGCCTGTGTTGCGGATGATTGGGGGTTACAGATAATTTCTGTTGCTGATCCTTCAAATCCTTATCTTTTAGGAAGCTATAACACGCCAGGAAGGGCTTTAGGTGTTTTTGTGCAGGATTCCTTAGCCTATGTGGCGGATGGAGATAATGGCTTACAGATAATATCTGTTTCTGATCCTTCAGCTCCATATCTATTGGGAAGCCATGTTACATGGTCTGCTCAGGATATTTTTGTCCAGGATAGCTTAGCTTATGTGGCAGATCGAGATAGTGGCTTACAGATAATTTCTGTTTCTGATCCTTCAGATCCTTATCTATTGGGAAACTATGACACACCAGGATGGGGTGACGATATTTTTGTTCAAGATACCTTTGCATATGTTGCGGACGATCATAGTGGCTTACATATAATTTCTGTGTCTGATCCTTCAATTCCTTATCTTTTGGGAAGCTATTACACACCAGGATATGCTTCAGGTGTTTTTGTCCAGGATAGCTTAGCCTATGTGGCGGATCATTGGAGTGGGTTACAGATAATCTCTATCTCTGCTCCTTCAATTCCTTATCTTTTGGGAAGCTACGACACACCAGGGTTGGCTCGCAGTGTTTTTGCCCGGGATAGCTTAGCCTATGTGGCGGTTCAGTATGGTGGCTTACAGATAACTTCTGTGTCTGATCCTTTAAATCCATATCTATTGGGAAACTATGGCGCACCCGGATGGGCTTGGGATATTTTTCTCCGGGATAGCTTGGCCTATGTGGCGGATTTTTGGAAAGGCTTACAGATAATCTCTGTCTCTGATCCTTCAAATCCATATTTAGTGGGAAGCTGTGAGACACCAGGATTAGCTTTGGGTGTTTTTGTCCAGAATAACTTTGCCTATGTAGCGAGTGAAGATAGAGGCTTACATATAATCTTTATTTCTGATCCTTCAAATCCATATCGTGTAGAAAGCTATGACACACCAGGATATGCTTTGAATATTTTTGTGCAAGACAGCTTAGCCTATGTGGCGGATAGAGATAGTGGCTTGCAGATAATCTCTGTTTCTGATCCTCTAAATCCTTATCTATTGGGAAACTATGACACACCAGGATTTGCTAATGATGTGTTTGTGCAGGATAGCTTAGCCTATGTGGCGGATGAGTATGGTAGCTTACAGATAATTTCTGTTTCTGATCCTTCAAATCCATATCTTCTGGGAAGCTATAACATATTAGGATGGCCTCGTGGTGTTTTTGTCCGGGATAGCTTAGCCTATGTGACGGATGGTAATGGCTTACAGATAATTTCTGTGTCTGGTCCTTCAAATCCATATCTTTTGGCAAACTATGACACACCAGGAAATGCTGAGGGCGTTTATGTTTCAGACAATTATTATCACATAGTCGACTCGTATTCCCTTTTGATTCTGGGTCAGTTTTTGTGCGGAAATGTCAATGGAGAGGGAACAATAAATTTATCTGATCCCATTTATCTGGCAAATTACCTTCTCAAAAGTGGACCTGCACCGGTCTCCTTATGGGCTTCGGATGTCAACTGCGATTCAAAAATCAACCTTGCTGATGTCCTGATAATAGCCAAGTATTTTTTCAACATTCCAGGATTTGATTTGAACTGCTGCGATTGATCATCAAATACTAAGGACAACTGCAAAACCCTATTCTTTACTGGATACATAAAATCGTAGACCCACCTTGCCTCAAGGTGGGTCTTAATTTTTAAATGGTGTCATCAGGAGTTTCCTTCTGACGCCTTGTTGTTCAATTTCGCAGAGGTATAAAACCTCTGCTACGCGTAGAGGAGCCTTTATGGCTCCGATATCATAGAAACTGAATGAGAACATTCTGCCGGAAGGTAACTCCCCACAGCACTGAAATCTATCTCTACACCTTTTTTCATTAATTAAATCTTTTACGTTCTCTGTTGGTCTTAAGACCAACAGAGAGCAAAATAAAAAAAAGTCGGGAAATCCCCGGAACGGGTCTTGACACAATTCCCGACCTAACAAAAAAAAGGCGGACCCCCCCGCCAGAGGCGGGGGGATTTCGCCAAGCTCAACAAGCTCCGCCACTACTCTTATTTGCGGATTATCAGAGCAATGGGCGGACATAAAGTCCGCTCCTACTTTTTCTCAAATCTCAACTCTCAAATCTCACAAAATATACCTGCTCAAATCCTCATCCTCCACAATACCTTTTAATTTCTCCTCAACCAATTTTTTTGTAACCTCAATCTTTTTGGTCTCAGAGTCTGGGATGGAAAACATTATTTCCTCTAAAAGGGTTGTCAGCACCGTATGAAGCCTTCTTGCACCTATGTTCTCAGTGCGTTCATTAACCAGATTTGCGGTCTTGGCGATCTCCTCTATAGCATCATCGGTAAAAGTTATCTCCACCCCCTCTGTGGCTAAAAGTGCAGTGTATTGCTTGATCAAAGCATTCTTTGGCTCGGTCAGAATCCTTTTGAAGTCCTCTGTGGTGAGGCTATCTAATTCAACCCTTATCGGGAATCTTCCCTGAAGCTCAGGGATAAGATCAGAGGGCTTGGACGCGTGAAATGCTCCTGCAGCTATAAAAAGTATATGGTCTGTTTTTACCATCCCATATTTGGTCATAACTGATGTCCCCTCAACAATAGGGAGAAGGTCTCTCTGAACACCTTCTCTTGAAACATCCGGACCATTCTTGACTTTTTCACCAGCGACCTTATCCAACTCATCCACAAATATTATACCGGAGTTCTCCATCCGGTAGATCGCCCCAGAGATCACCTCATCCATATCAAGTAATTTCTGAGTCTCCTCCTGGGTCAAAAGCTTTCTTGCTTCTCCAATCGTGACCTTCCTTCTTTTGGTCTTTTTTGGAAGCATTCCGCCCAGCATCTCCTGAAAATTCATCCCTAACTCCTCTATACCCTGAGATGAAAAGACCTCGATAATAGGAAATCTATCATTTGGACGCTCGACTTCAATCTGTCTTTTTTCCAATTTTCCCTGATGCAATTTTGCTCTGAGCTTTTCACGTGTGCTCTCTCTTTTAGCTAAAGCTTCTTCCTGAGCTCTTGGTGCATACGCATTTATTGAATGGGATGATGTGGTCAGTTGTCTTTTTTTGGGAGGACGAGGTAAAAGAAGGTCTAAAATCCTTTCCTCAGCTAATTTTTCAGCTTTCTGGGCGACCTGGATCGATTTTTCTCTTTTAACCATATTTACTCCAAGATCCACCAAATCCCTTACCATCGACTCAACATCCCTTCCCACATATCCAACCTCAGTATACTTGGAGGCTTCCACCTTCAAAAAAGGGGCATTGGCTAAATTAGCTAATCTTCTTGCGATCTCAGTTTTGCCTACTCCAGTAGGACCTATCATAATTATATTATTGGGCATAATCTCATCTTTTAAATCATCTTTAACCTGTTGTCGTCGCCACCTGTTTCTTAAAGCAATAGCTACCGACTTTTTTGCCTTATTTTGCCCAATTATATACTTATCTAATTCCTCCACAATCTGTTTTGGAGTAAGTTCTTCCATTTTTAAATGTGCCAAAATTAAAGCTCCTCTATGAAAAATTTATCATTGGTGTAGACGCAGATGGATGCTGCTATCTCTAAAGATTTTTTCACAATCTCTTTAGCATCTAAATCAGAGTATTCTTTCAAAGCTTTTGCAGCTGCCAAAGCATAGGGACCGCCTGAGCCAATAGCCACGATTCCATCCTCAGGCTCTATAACATCTCCATTACCTGATATTATCATAGAGTGGTCTTTGTCCAAAACTGCCAAAAGTGCTTCTAAGCGTCTTAAGAATCTATCAGTCCTCCATTCCTTAGCTAATTCAACTGCAGCCCGGGGTAGATTCCCTCTGAACTTCTCGATATTCCTCTCAAACCTCTCAAAAAGGGTGAAAGCATCAGCAGAAGTTCCAGCAAAACCAGCAAGTATCTTGTTGTCATATAACCTACGTAGTTTGTTAGCACTATGTTTTAAAATAGTATTCTCAAAACTAACCTGCCCGTCCCCTCCAACAGCCACCTTCCCCTTATGCCTTATCCCAATAATAGTGGTCGATCTAATCATCTCACATCCCTTTTTTTCTTTCATTTCACCTACTACCTACCACCTACTACCTACTACCTATTACCTATTACCTATCACCTCTCACCTATCTTTTCCGCCCTCGGATGAGCCTGTTTGTAAATCTTTTTCAATCTTTCCACTGAAACATGGGTATAGATTTGAGTGGTGGAGAGGTTTTTATGACCCAGAAGCTCCTTTACCGCCATAAGGTCTGCGCCCTCATCTAAAAGATGTGTGGCGAATGTATGCCTTATAATATGAGGGCTTTTCTTTTTAACCTCTGAAACTTGACTTAAATTCTTTTTTACGATTCTCGCAATACTTCTTTCAGAGAGCCTTTGTTTTTGCCTGTTAATAAACAGAGCTTTTGTTTTTATATCAGATAATAATTTACGAAGAAAAAGATAATCTTTTATAGCCAAAATTGCTTTTTTACCCACAGGGACAATTCTTTCTTTTTTACCCTTTCCTAAGACTCTAATCGTCTCTCCAGTGTAATCAATAGACGCAAAATCCAATCCAGCTAACTCGGAAAGCCTGATCCCTGTTGAATAGAAAAGCTCTAAGATAGCTTTATCTCTTCGTGCCCAGACATTCTCCTTTTCCGGCTTTTCTAAAATCTTTATCATCTGTTCGACTGATAACACCTCAGGAAGTCTTTTTTCTTTTTTTGGGGTTATAAGATATGACGCAGGATTTTTTCTAATTATATTTTTCCTTTTCAAAAATTTAAAAAATGACCTTATAGATGATATTTTACGAGCAATTGTTATAAAACTTTTCTTTTTTAAATTCAAATCTATTACAAAATCACGCAAGATATTTCTATCTATTTCTTTAAAATTGACCTTCCCTTTCTTTTTCTCTAAAAAAGTCTCCAGCTCTTTTAGGTCGGTTTCATAGGAGATCAGGGTGTTTTTGGAGAAATTCTTTTCTTTTTTTAAGTGAACCAAAAAACTTTTAATCTGCGAAGATAAACTACTCATTTTTAACATCTATTTTTTCGACTTTTTCACAACCGCATTTCAAACATTTCAAAAACTCCCCCTTGGATTTACTTGTTTTCAAAACCATAAATTCCGCCCCGCATTCTGGACAAATTTGAGCAATGGGTTTGTCCCAGGTCGCAAAATCACATCTGGGATAGTTAGAGCACCCGAAAAATACTTTGCCTCTTCTTGTCTTTCTTTCAACCAGAAATCCATCACATCCTTTTTCAGGGCATTTTATCCCTAAAGATAAGGGTCTGGAATATTTACATTCTGGGTATTTTGAACAGGCTAAAAATCTTCCGAATTTTCCAGTTTTTATAACTATAGGGGAGCCGCAAAGTTCACATTTTTGGTTATTTACGATTTTCTCTTCCTCCTTTGAGACCAGAGGCTTGGTATTTTTACATTCAGGATATTTAGAACAGGCTAAAAATCTTCCAAATTTCCCTGTTTTTATAACCATAGGGGAACCGCAAAGCTCACATTTTTGGTTATTTGCTATCTTTTCTTCCTCCTTTGAGACCAGAGGCTTGGTGTTTTTACATTCAGGATAATTAGAACAGGCTAAAAATCTTCCATTTTTACTCCATTTGATAATCATTGGTTTTCCACATTTCTCGCATATTTCATCTGTTTTCTCCTCAAGCCGATTTTTTATTTTGATTTTCTCCTTTTCGACCTTTTTCAGAGTGGTTTCAAAAGGGAGATAAAAATCTTTCAACACTTTTACCCATTCATCCTTACCCTCTTCTATTTTATCCAGTTCAGACTCCATATTAGCAGTGAATTTCACATTAAAAATTTGGGGGAAGTTCTCCACTAAGATTTTGTTCACAGTAATACCCAATTCAGTCGGAACCAGCTTTCTTTTCTCAGAAGTCACATATTTTCTTTGCTTAATTGTAGTTACTATCTGAGCATAGGTGGAGGGTCTTCCAATTCCGTTAGTTTCAAGTTCCTTTATCAAACTTGCCTCAGTAAATCTGGGCGGAGGCTTGGTGAAGTGCTGTTGTGGTTTCAATTCCAAAAGCTTTAAAATTTCACCCTCTTTCAAGTCAGGTAGTTTTTCTTCCTCTTTATCCTCTGAATTCTCCTCCTTTATCTCCTGATAAACTTTAAGAAATCCATCAAAGATTAATTTAGAACTTGAAGCTCGAAAAAGATATTTCTCCGCTTCAATTTCAACTGTTTTAGTATCGTAGGAAGCCTGACTCATCTGCGACGCCACAAAACGGGACCAAATTAACTGATAGAGTCTGAATTGCTCATCTGATAAAAAATCTTTTATAGAATCCGGAGTATATTCCAGATAAGTGGGTCTGATAGCCTCATGGGCTTCCTGTGCACCTTTTTTCGATCGGTATTCTCTTGGTTTTTCTGAAAGATATTTTTCTCCGAAGTTTTTTGAGATAAAATCTCTGAGACCTTTTTTTGCTTGTTCCGATACCCTAACCGAGTCAGTCCTCATATAGGTGATCAACCCAACACTACCTTTTGACCCTAATTCTACACCCTCGTATAACTGTTGAGCTATCCCCATAGTTTTCCGTGACGGAAAGAAAAGCCTTCTGGCTGCATCCTGTTGAAGGGTGCTGGTGATAAAAGGAGGATAAGGATTGCGATGTTTCTTCTCCTTTTTAAACTCAACTACTACAAATGTTTTACTTTTAATATCATCAACTATTGTTTGAGCTTGGGTCTTTTTTCCGATTTTGAAATCTTTACCATCGATTTTAAAAAGTTTAGCATAAAACGATTGCTTTCCAAAAGTTCCTAAAAGTGCGGTTATGCTCCAGTATTCCTCAGGTATGAAATCTTCTATTTGTTTTTCCCTTTCAGATAAAATCCTCAATGCAACCGATTGAACCCTTCCTGCGCTCAGACCCCAGTAGATAGTTTCCCACAAAAATGGGCTAACTTTATACCCTACTAAACGGTCTAAAATCCTTCTTGCCTGCTGGGCATTGACTTTGTTCATATCTAAAGGACCAGCATCATTTATTCCCTTTAAGACCGCCTCTTTAGTTATCTCATTGAAACAAGCTCTGTAGATAGAGGAATTGACTTCGTCGATCTCTTGAGCTATATGCCAGGCAATAGCCTCACCTTCCCTATCCGGATCAGGCGCTAAATAAACCTTAGAAACTTTTTTAGCCTCATCCTTAAGCTTCGAAATAACCTTCTCTTTTCCTTTTATCACTTCATATTCTGGGCGAAAACCTTTTTTTATCTCAATGCCCAAACTCTTCTCAGGCAAATTCCATATATGACCTTTAGTAGCCTCGACCTCCCAATTTTTACCTAAAAATTTCTTGATGGTTCTTGTTTTGGCAGGTGATTCAACTATGATCAGATTTTTTTCCATAAAAATATTATTTTCGTGGGAACTCGAACTTGATCTTCCCCTCTAAAAGATCCTTCAATGCCTTTCTTACAACTTTTGTGGAACTATCAATCTCCATCTCCTGTTCACCCTCTTCTTCAGATGAATCTAATTTCTCTTTCTCAGTCAGTCTCTCGCTGTTTAATTTTCTGGCGTGTTTTGCTGCGATCAAAACCGCAGCATACCTGTTTTTTGCTATTTTCTCTAATTTATCAATAGGTATACTTTCCATTTTCTCTCCTCTATTTATAAGCCCTTGCCCCACAGATTAAAATCAAATCTTTTAGACTTATTTTTTTCAACTGAAATTATATTCTCCACCTCTTTCACTGTCTGATTTAGGTTTTCGTTCACCAGGACATAATCATAATTCGACCAGAAAGAGATTTCCTTTACAGCACTTTTAAGCCTTTTTTTCATATCTTCCCTTTTATCAGTAGCTCTTTTTTTAAGTCTTTTTTTAAGTTCCTCTAATGATGGGGGTAACATAAATATCAATACGCTTTCAGGATATAACCGTTTGATTGCAAAAGCTCCCTGAACATCAAGCACCATAATTAAGGTCTTTTTTTCTTTTTTTGCCCACTCAATTACCTTTTTAGAAGTCCCATAGTAATCGCCGTATACACAAGCCCACTCAGCAAACTCTTTTCTTTTTATCATTTTTTCGAACTCTTTTCCCCCCACGAAATGATAGTCTTTTCCATCTACCTCTCCTTTCCTTTTCTCTCGGGTGGTAAAAGATACAGAATAAAGATATTCAGGATGCCTTTTTAAAACTTTTTTGCAGACAGTTGTTTTCCCCGCTCCCGATGGCGATGATATTACAACAAGTAAAGGCTTTCTCTTCACTGCGATTTTAGCCATGGATTTAATATATTGAAAAACCTAAAAGTGTTCATCTGAACCGAAAAAGAAACGACAAGTACTTTTTGGAATCGATTAACCTCTTTGCTTATGACCTTTTTCCTAAGTTTTTAAATATAAAAATAAACCCAAAAAGATTTATCTAAATACAAGTTTTATCGGGATAAAAAAGGCTTTAAACTCATTCTATATTCTGAACCTGTTCCCTTAACTTCTCTATCTCCTCTTTTAAGAGTATAACCTTTTGTAATATCTCTGGATGAATAGCTTTAGATCCTATAGTATTAGCTTCCCTATTCATCTCCTGAAGAAGAAAAGTTAACCTTTTCCCTACAGCTTCATTCTCCTTCAAAGCAGAAAGGAATTGTTGGTTATGGGATCTGAACCTGACACACTCCTCAGTCACATCAGATCTCTCAGCCAAAATACCTGCCTCCATTGCGATCCTTTGCTGGCCCAGTTCGAAATCATCCAAAATCTCAGATATCCTTTTTTTCAATCTCTTTTGATACCATTCAAAATTTAGCTGGGATAATTTCTCAATCTCATCTATGGTATTCTCAAGTTTTTCCACCCTTCTTTTTAAATCCTCAGCCAATTTCTCACCCTCGAACCTTCTCATCTTATCTATCTGTTCAAGGGCAGAGAGGGTGACTTCCTTTATAATCCTCCAAGCCTTTTCTTGCTCATATTCCTCCTTCTCAATTTTTAAAATGTCTGGAAGATTGACAAAATCTTTGAGTTCTATTTCTCCTTTCAGATTATATTTTTTTTTCATCTCTTTAAAAATAGAATAGTAGACATCCGCTACCTCAGTATTGAGCTTAACAAAAGAAGATGGTGGGAGTTCCTCCTCCCAGCCTAAAATGAAGTTGATTTTCCCCCTTTTTATTTTAGTTAAAATAAGTTTTTTGATTTCACTCTCAAGCTCAGATAAAAACTTTGGCAATCTGAATTGGATATCACAGAAGCGATTATTAACCGATGTTATCTCCACTGTCACTCCTACCCCCTCTTTCGAAACCTCAGCTTTGCCAAATCCGGTCATACTTGCGACCATTTTCTACCTCTCAAAAAGCAATATTATAACTTATAAGAAAAATTTGTCAACTTTAATATTTCAGTTATCTTGCCCTCTGCAAGTATATTATATCTTTATATTTTATTAACATAACTATCAGAAAACTCAGGAACAAGTTAAAAAATTCAAAATCTATGCCAATATTACAACTGTTTTGTGTTTAAAAATGTTTGAGAATAATTATAATTTCAAAAGGGTTATAAAATAGCTGGAAGGATAAAATATTTTTTGAGTGGGTTCAGATTAAGAGATAAACTCAGAGATAGGCGCGGGAATTTATCCCCCCACGGTAGAGTTTTAACTTACTAACAGGGTGGGGGACCACCTTTGAGTAAATAGTTTGCTAAGTAGATTACATCGCTGAGGTTGATACTTCCATCATCATTGGCATCGCCGCGCGGGCCTGCAAATTTATTTTAATATAATTACCAAAATATACGAGGACAAGTTAAAAATTCGAAAAAAAATCTACGTCTTTTGATTTTAATAGCTTATAGGCTTAACCAGAAAAGACTTTTTTTAGCTTTGTTTGGAAAAATATCTAACTAAAGACTTTGCTATAAACATTTTGTATTTTTTCATCTAAAGAAAACCTAAAAGGAGCGCTACTTTCTACCTGTTTAGTTACAAATAAACCTTATGTATATTATCGATTCAAGCCTAACCGATTTATCTAGATAAAATGAAAAGCCCTCAAAATATGAGGGCTTCATTCGATTTATCTGTTCAAAGAATCTCAGCCTAATGGAGGTGGCCCACCTTTGAACAAGTACCTTGCTAAATAGATTACATCTTCTAAGTTCACCGTGTTATCGCAATTAACATCACCTGAATAATAGTGATGAGGCGGTGGTCCTCCTTTAAACAGATAGTTCGCTAAGTAAACCACATCGCCGAGAGAAAGATAGTGATCATTATCAGCATCCCCGCACATCATATCTCCGATCACTACATGACCCTAGATAAACTCGAGCTCGACTTCCATAGCGTTTTCATCCCAGAAACCTAAATGATTTTCTGGAGGGATCATACAAGTGTCAATATCCACAGTCTGCTCTGGAGCGTTTTCATCAATGCTGAAATATAGATTGGCCAGAAGTCCTTCACCAGAGGGGATAGATGGTTCGGCTAAAACTACCACGCCAATTAAGATAGTCTTCTCTAATTCATTAATATTACCAACCTTTAGCCCAACATAATCTACCCGAGAACCTACAAAGGAAACCGAATCACAAACTAAATCTGAGCTGCTATATTTCAAGGGAACATCAATTCCTGCCAAGGGGACAGTATTGTGAAAGTAAACCGGAACCACGACCTGAGTACCAGGAAACCCAGCTACCGTTGCTACGCTCACCGAGTTTTCGGTCGGAGGGGTAGAGGAGTTCACAGTTAAAATAACCAATACACTCTCAGGTGAATTAGTAGCCTCTTCGCATGAAATGACTATATAATCATAATAACTATTCGCTACCAATCCGGTTATATCCACAATCAGTTCAACATCAGATGGAGCTGTACTTTGATAACTGCTTAAACTGAGCCAATCAGCATTTTCGGTGGCAGTCCAGTTAAGGGCACCTCCCCCACCATTGCTTATATTTAAAATTTGAGGAGTAGGATTATCTTCTCCTTCAACTGCGCTGAAGCTGAATCTTTTGGAACTCAAAACAATTGTTGGCACATTCGATTTAACGGTCAAAGTCACTGGAATAGTTTTTGGACTGTTCCAGGCACCCTCAGCCTCTATAATAATAGAGGTAGAATACACTCCAATCTCCAGTCCAGTAATGTCCACTGATAAAGTGACCTCAGAAGGGGCTGTGCCTGAAGTTGGATTCAGTGTCAACCAACCAGCATCCTCAACTGCTGTCCAGTTCAAATCGCCAACACCAATATTGCTAATTGAAAGGATTTGATCAGAAGGGTTTTCACCTCCAATCTCGGCTGTGAAGTTGAAGTAAGAAGGAAAAGCAGAGATGATTGGTACAGTATCTGGAGGAGCACCAGTTAGATCGAGTTGGTAGATATGGTCGGTTACGGCATCTGAGACCCAGAGATATTGACCATCCCACTCTAACTCCGTAGCATTAGTCCCTGGACCAGGAAATGCCCACAAAAGCTCACCTTGGCGAGTCAACTTGTAAATCATACCATCATAACAATCACATATAAAGAAACTCTC
>JAUWYR010000065.1 GCA_030615745.1 Candidatus Zixiibacteriota bacterium
AAAGTCAAGGAAATTGAAAAAATCTTATGAAAATTGGAGTGTAAAACTTCAGCTTTACTTCTAAAGTTCTTTCAAGAGAGTTAGTGAATAAAAGTTGACTTTTGAAAGGAAATGAGATAAAATAGAAAAGAAATGTTGAATAATTTTGAAGTTTATCTTTGAGGATAAATGTTGAGAGTTTTGATAAAGGGATAAACGAACTTTTGGTTCGTAAACAACCAGTTAGGTGAAAGGCTGCCTTAAATAAAAGAAGAGATAAATATTATGAGTTTACGTGAAAAATTGATTGAAATTTTCTATAAAGCGGCAACAAGCAGTAGCCAGATTCGAACTCTTCTTACCCCTGTTGGGTTAATCTTCTTTTTTACCCTTTTAATGCTATTCATTGTTGTTTCTCTTCAAGTGGATAAATTTTTAGGGCTTCCTAAACTCCTTCCCACATCATTGAATATCATTGTATCTGTGCCTATTCTCGCTACAGGGCTGTTCTTAATGTTATGGTCAATTCTTCATTTTATCAAGGTAAAGGGAACACCTGTGCCTTTCAACCCACCATCTAAGTTAGTCACTACTGGCCCCTATGCTTATGTTAGAAACCCCATGCTTAGTGGTGTGTTTATTTTGCTGTTTGGACTTAGTATTTTATTTAGATCAATATCCCTTGTTTTCATATTCACTCCACTTTTTGTTCTACTTAATGTCCTTGAGTTAAAGGCAATTGAAGAGCCAGAACTGGAGAAACGCCTTGGCAGAGAGTATTCTGAATATAAGAAAAGAGTACCCATGTTTATTCCACGGGTGGTGAGGACTAAAAAATGAAAGGAGAAAAGAATGGCACAGGCAAAAAGTGGCGATACCGTTAAAGTCCACTACACGGGTAAATTGGAGAATGGCACGGTATTTGATACCTCCATTAACCGCGACCCTCTGCGATTTACAATTGGCGAGGGTCAGGTAATCCCAGGCTTTGAACAAGCGGTAGTCGGGATGAATCCGGGCGAATCGAAAACCACCAAAGTCCCGGTGGACAAAGCCTATGGCCCACACCGTAAGGAAATGGTAATGGCGGTAAATCGAAACCAATTTCCGGTGCACTTAAAACCAGAAGTCGGTCGGCGGTTACAGATCCGTAAAGCGGATGGTCGAACAATTGGAGTCACGGTGGCCGATGTCTCCGAATCGAGCGTGACCTTAGATGCCAACCATCCTTTGGCTGGGAAAGACCTGACTTTTGATATCCAGCTTTTAGAGATCGTTTAACTGCTTCGTTTATCCCCTATGGTGTCGGGAGTTTCCTCCGACAGGGATGGTGTCAGGAGGTAACTCCTGACACCACCAATAAGTACTTATCCAAAAAATAAACCTAATGCGTAGGGGAGACCCTCGTGGTCTCCCGCTTTTGGCTGGGAGGGCACCCCGATAAATCGGGATTTCGCTATGCTCAACAAGGCTCCCTTCTGGGAAAAACTGGAGTGCATCAATTTATTGTAGCACGCGAAAACAAGTTTTCGCACTCCTATGAATCAAACCCTTGGCTCGGTTATAAATTGGAGTTACCTGCCATTAACAAAAAAAATTACAGGAAAACCAATTCCTGCACCTCTAAAACAGATTAGAGCAATCCTTATTTATTATTTTTTTACTTTTACTTTACTCCTCTTCTCTTTTGTTTTCTTTTTACTATCCAAAGCCAGCTCCAAGACCTCATCCACCGTATCGACGAATACGAATTTCACATGATCCTTTATCTCCTCAGGGATCTCCTCCATATCTTTCTGGTTGTGCTTGGATAATATCACAGTCTTAATCCCGGCACGGTAGGCAGCTAAGGTTTTTTCCTTTAACCCTCCGATTGGCATGACCTGCCCTCTTAAAGTTATCTCACCAGACATAGCAAATCTGGGCTTAACCGGGCGTTCGGTTAAAAGGGAGGCTATTGCTGTTACCATGGTGATTCCGGCTGAGGGTCCATCCTTAGGAGTGGCTCCAGCAGGCACATGAACATGAATATCGTATTTCTCAAAGAAATCAAAAGGTATGCCCAATTTTTCACTTGTGGATCTAACGTAGGATAAAGCGGTCTGAGCAGACTCTTTCATCACCTCTCCTAAATGACCGGTTAAGGTCAGAGATTTTTTGCCCGGCATCTTAGTTGCCTCAACAAAAAGCAACTCTCCGCCATAGGAGGTCCAAGCTAAACCTGGAACAACCCCCACCTTTGAGGTTCGCTCAACCACCTCCTGAAAAAACTTTTCAGGACCCAAAAATTTTTGCAGATTCTCGAAAGTTGCCTCCACTCTCTTCTTCTCACCGGAGGCTACCATCTTCGCCACTTTCCTGCAAACTGTGGCGGTCTCTCTATCCAAGTTCCTCAATCCAGACTCTCTGGTATAGTCATTTATTATCTTTTTTATCGCTTCATCGGTAAAGGTCAAATTCTTTTGTTTTAACCCGTGATTATCCAATTCCTTGGGAATAAGGAATTTTTTGGCTATCTGGAGCTTTTCCAGATCAGTATATCCGGGAATCTCGATTACCTCCATCCTATCCTGTAGAACAGGAGGAATAGGTTCTAAGATATTTGCAGTTGTAATGAACATAACCTTGGAAAGGTCAAAGGGAACATCTAAGTAATGGTCTGAGAAGTTATGATTCTGCTCCGGGTCTAAAACTTCCAACAATGCTGCTGCTGGGTCACCCCTGAAATCCTTTCCAATCTTATCCACCTCATCGAGCATAAACACAGGATTGTTAGAGCCAGCTCTTTTTATACCCTGAATTATCCTTCCAGGGAGTGAGCCGATGTAGGTCCTGCGATGACCCCTTATCTCTGCCTCATCATGCATTCCGCCCAAAGAAATTCTCTGAAATTTCCTACCTAAAGCCCTGGCTATGGACATTCCCAGAGAGGTTTTTCCAACACCAGGAGGTCCAACAAAGCACAATATAGGACCTTTAAGATCAGATTTTAATTTTCTCACAGCAAGGTATTCTAAGATTCTCTCCTTAACTCTTTCTAAGTTGTAGTGGTCCTCATCCAAAACTTCTTTTGCCTCCTTTATATCCAATCTGTCCTTAGTCGATTTGCTCCAGGGTAAGCTCACAAGCCAATCTAAGTAGGTTCTGGAAACCATATACTCAGCTGCAGCTGGATTCATCATAGATAGCCTCTCCAGCTCCTTCTCCGCTGCCTGTTTTGCCTCCTTGAGCATTTTAGCAGCTAAAATCTTTTTCTTAAACTCTTCGGCCTCAACAGTTCTCTCATCTTTCTCACCCAATTCCTTATGTATAGCCTTGAGCTGCTCCCTTAGGATAAACTCCTTCTGCATCTTTCCCATCTCAGCTGATGCCTTAGATTGAATCTTTCTGGAAAGCTCTAAAACCTCAACCTCCTTCGCAATAAGAAGAGTGAGCTTTTCCAATCTCTCCTTAACGTCGAAAGTCTCGAGTATCTTTTGCTTCTGAGCTAAGCTTATATTAAGATTAGACGCAATCAGATCAGCTAATTTACCTGGATCTTCTGTGTTCAAAGCTGATATCTGAAGCTCCTCCGGAAGATAAGGTGCTAAATTAATCACTTTTTTTAGTTGATCTAAGATATTTCTGACCAAAGCTTCTATTTCAACACCTTTATCTTTTCTCTTAGCAACAACTTCAATTTTTGCCAGAAGATGAGGCTCGGATTTCAAAACTTTTTTAATCTTTACTCTGGCAAGACCCTGCACCAGAAATCTTACGCTTCCATCCGGAAATCTCAGCATTTTGAGTATTGAGGCAGCTGTTCCAACTTGATAGATATCTTCAAAAGAAGGCTTCTCTTTATCTGGATCCTTCTGAGCAAAAAGACCGATCACTTTTCCACCTACCAAAGCCTCATCGATAAGCTTGGCATGACGCTGGTCCGAGATCATCAAGGGCATAATTAAATAAGGATATACAACTACCCCTTTCAGAGGGAGAATCGATAGCTGTTCTTGTATCCTTTTGATCTCCTCTTTCGGTATTTTGTCATCTGTCTTAAGCAGATTTTCCTTTTTCATTCTATTTTTATTTCCTTTCCTTTTTTCTTCTTCTTTTTACTTACCTTTATTTCAAGATAGCCATCTTTATAATTGGCGCTTACGCCTTTGGGATCGACATCCTCAGGAAGATAGATATTTCTTTCAAACATCCCATAATTTATCTCCATATTTCTGTAGGTGGTTCTTGTTAACTGGGCTTTTTCTTTTCGGTCGCCTCTGATGGTAAGGATATTCTCAGATAAGGTGATGGAGAAATCTTTCTGTTTCATCCCTGCCACTTCAACTAAGATCACCACTTCATTTGGGGTCTCAAAAACATCGGTTGGGGGTCTCCAGAGCCTTTTTGCAGTTAAAACCGGAGAATGTCTTATCTTGTAAAAATGGTCAAACAACAAATCCATCTCCTCCTGCATCCGCCTCACATCCTTTAAGATATTCTTTTTTATATCATCCTCGCTCATAAAATACCCCTTATATTAAACATTAAATCTAAAAAATATAACATCTCCATCTTTTACAACATAATCTTTCCCTTCCAGTCTTAACTCACCCTTTTCCTTAGCTTTCTGAACAGACCCCAGTTCTTTTAACTTATTATAATTTATAACCTCAGCCTTGATAAATCCTTTTTCCATATCCGAGTGAACAACACCTGCTGCTCTCAAAGCAACAGTCCCAGAAGGAATTGTCCAGGCTTTAACCTCATTCTGGTTACAGGTGAAAAAAGATATAAGTCCCAGAAGTTTATACGATAAATCTATGATTCTATCTAAAGCTTTCCTCTCTATCCCCAAATCCTCCATAAAAGCTTCTCTATCTTTTTCTTCGAGTTGCAAAAGCTCCATCTCAAGTTTTCCGCATACTGACGAAACAGAGGTCTTTTTATGTTTGAGAAATTGACCTATCTCCTTTTCCAAAATCTCCCTTTTTTTAATATCGTCCTCTCCTATGTTAAGGATTACAAGCTGAGGCTTTAAACTTAAAAAACTGTAGCCTCTTAAAAGCTTTTGTTCATCCTCTGAAAAATCGAAATCTCTTAAAGGAATCTCTTTATCTAAAAAGCCTTTGCATTTAGCTAAAAGCTCAAACTCCCTTTTACCTTGTTCCGATTTTGTTGAGGCAATCTCCTTTTCCAATCTCTTTATTCTCTTTTCAATTTGATCTGAGTCCAACAAGATCATCTCGAATTCAAAATTGGTAATATCCCTTTTGAAATCAACTTTTCCCTCTGGATGGGGGATGTTTGGATCCTCAAAAACACGCACCACCTGGAGTAAAAGATCAGTATCTCTCAGGTGTGCCAGAAACTCAGCCTCAGATGCTTTCTCCTTAACTTCTTTAACTAAGCCACCAACATCGATATACTCTATCTCAGCTGGGGTTATTTTTTTGGGATTATAAAGCTTGGAAAGGTCATAAACTCTTGGGTCTGGAACTTTGATTTTAGCCCGGTTGGGCTCTTTTTTTCCTAAAGAAAAATCACCTGTTTTAGCCTGGGCTGAGGTTAAGGCATTAAATATCGTTGTTTTACCTGAGAAGGGAAGTCCTGTTATTCCTATTTGCATTTTAAATCTCTATTTGGGTGATGTTATCGTAGATGAAATCCGGCTGGAAATTCTTATCTATTTTTTCCAATATCTTTCTATCCTTATATTTTCCAGATAGGACAAAGCAAGTTTTCATCCCCATCTTTTTTGCTCCCAAAAGGTCTGATAAGGGGTCATCTGATATCATTAAAATCCTTTCTGGTGAAAGTTTAATTTTTTTTATCACCCGACCGTAGAAAAGCTTGCTCGGTTTTCCTAAAACAAAAGCCTCTTTACCTGATGAGTATTCCAAAGCTTTAACCATAGCTCCAACAGAGGGTGCGATCTTTCCATCCTCATCTTTAAAAATTTTGTTTGTGTGTAAAGCTAAAAGTTGCGCATCATTTTTTACCAGATAAGATAAAGCCAGCTTCAGCTTATTATAATTCAGATTCTGGTCAAGACCCAAAAGAACAGCCTGAACATCTGGACTGTGAAGTTTGATCCCTTTTTCTTTTAAAAATTTTTTTAATCCATTTGACCCTATCACAAAGCAGTTTTTAATATTATTTTCCAAAAGCCAATCTGAAGCAACGCTCATACACGATTCTAAGTTTTTCTCATCGAGCTCAAATCCGATGTTCCAGAGAAGTTGGAGAAGATCTTTTGGAGGATGGGTAGTGTTATTGGTAATTAGGGCAAATTTCTTTTCCGAAAGTCTCAATTTATTAAGCCAGTCTAAAGCTCCCGGGATAGGGGTATAAGACTTATCAGTAACGATAGTTCCCTCGATATCGATTAAAAAACATTCAGCCATACATATTTATTTTAAGTTATTTTCTTCTCTTTGTCAACAGTTTTAATCAATTGTTTTACCCTACCTCTTGTGTAGAGTATGATAGGGGAGGGGATGAACCCCTCCCCTACTTTTTAATCCTTTTCATCTGTTTCATCTGTTGGGAATATTCATACCATTAGAAACAATAGCTCTAATAAAAAATAGAATAAAAGAGTTAGCAGAGATTTTTGAAGCTAAAAAAGTCTCTTTTTCCAATATCTTGTGCTATTTATATTATTAATATACAACATGTCGTGATTTTTTTGCATAAAATAGCATTTTTTTCTTGACAAAAAATTTTTATTTTATACTTTGAATTTTGGCGGTAAAAAACAGCCAAGCTTGAGAGGCTGTAATCCGCACCTAATTATCCGTAAAAGCTGGAGTTGTAACTATCTAAAGTGGGGACAATAATCAAAACGAGGATATTAATTTATGTATTTTGTAGAGATTTTAGAAAACATATTAAAAATAATCGGTCTTCTCACATTCCTCAAATATGCTCTACGTGGATTAAGCATTGAAATAACAGAAATAGTAAAAGAGGTGACAAATTTTATTTATTCAATAAAGAAAGTCATCTATAAAGAAAATCAAAAGGGGGAAATAAGAGTGGAGAAGGTAAGAAAGAAGGAAAAAGAAAAGGTAAATCTAAAGGGAAAAAAGAAAGCAATAAATATAAGGAATACAAAGGGGGTAGAAGCAACGGGAGATAAGGAGGGGATAAACTGTATTATCAACCTACATCGGTAACAGAATTATCAACTAACATGGGATAATAAAACCATAATTGAACGGAGGTGGCTCATGTTACAAAAATTTTTCAAGGAGAGAGCTCCGGTCTCTTGATCCTTCGGATAACCA